>CACZZH010000240.1 GCA_902785635.1 uncultured Lachnospiraceae bacterium | reverse complement strand
AGGAGAACAGCAGCGCGTTTCCATTGCCCGGGCGCTGGCCAAGAATCCGCAGATCCTTCTCTGTGATGAACCGACCGGAGCGCTGGATTCCGAGACCGGGGTGACCGTGCTGAAGCTTCTCCTGTCCATGGCCAGGGATATGGGAAAGACGATCGTTATCGTGACTCATAATCAGAATATTGCCAAAATGGCGGATATAGTCGTCCGGGTAAAGAGCGGAAAGATCGTTGCGTGTGATGAGCAGCAGCATCCGCTGTCTGCGGAGGAGGTGGACTGGTAATGCTTTCACGTAAGCTGCTGCGCACTTTTGGCCGCTACAAGGCACAGTTCATCTCCATGATCATTATGATCGCCTTAGGGATCGGTGTGTTCATCGGTTTCAATATGGAGTGGTACAGCCTGGAAAAGGATTCAGAATATATTTTTGAACAGAGCGGATTTGCCGATTACAGGATCTACTCAGAGGACGGGTTTACAAAAGAAGATCTGGAAAGCGTAAGATCGATCGATGGGGTCGAGGATGCATCCCGCTTTCTGACAGTCAATACTTCTGTGAAAGACGACACCGATGTGATCGCGATCGCTGTGACAGAGAACAGCAATGTGTCGGGCGTTTATCTGATTGAGGGCGAGCCTTATGATGAGACCAGTTCCGACGGACTGTGGCTTTCGGATCAATACGCAGCAAAAAACGATATCCATGTAGGCGATGAAATGACGCTCACTTACAAAATGCTTACGGTGACCGGCACGGTAAAGGGACTGGTCAAAGCCAGTGAATTCCTGATCTGTGTACCGGACGAGACCCAGCTGATGCCGGATTATCACTCCTATGGGTTTGCCTATCTCTCCCCGGTAATGCTGGAGGAGATCATTCCTGCGATCTTCCGGAACTTTATCGGAGACAGTCTGTATTATCAGATCAACGTAAAGTCAGCGATGGAGAAGAAGGAGTTTGTGGATGCGGTGGAAGCCGCACTTGGAAAGACACTGCTGGTGCTTTCGAGGGATGAGAACTTATCCTATGCGGAGACACAGGGGGAGATCGCAGAAGGAAAGACCATGGGATCTGTGCTTCCGGTACTGTTTCTCGCGATCGCGATCCTGACTATGGTCACGACCATGCACCGGATCACGGCAAGCGAAAAGACCCAGATCGGTACATTGAAGGCTTTGGGCTTCCGGGATAAAAAGATCCTCCGGCATTACAGTTCCTATGCGCTGGTGATCGGACTGGCCGGTTCGGCCCTTGGCATCGGCATCGGGTATGCACTGGGCCTGTATATCATGAATCCGGGCAGTGCAATGGGAACTTACATCGACATGCCGAAGTGGACGCTGTATGTGCCGTGGCCGTGCTGGATCATTCTGGCTGCGATGAATGTGTTTATGGTGCTGATCGGCTTCCTTTCGGTACGGCAGATGCTGAAGGGAACAGCCGCGGATGCACTGCGGCCTTATACGCCGAAAAAGATGAAGCATCTGGCGCTGGAGGAAACGAAAGCTTTCAAACGGCTGAATTTCGGTACAAAGTGGAATCTGCGCGATCTGCTGCGCCACAAAGCACGTTCAGCTATGACCCTGTTCGGCATCGTAGGATGCATGGTCCTGCTTGTCGGGGGACTGGGAATGAATGATACCATGCAGGCGTTTATGGATTCCTTTTATGAAGAGGCGATCAATTACGCAAACCGGGTCAATCTTGATGCGGAGAGTATAACCAATGAAGAGGCTGAGAAACTTGCCCGGGAGATCGACGGGGACTGGAGTGCGATCACGAATGTACAGATGGGAGATAAGGCAGTCGGCCTGGAGATCTATCACATCACACATGATTATGTGCGATTTACGGATGAACAGATGCAGGAGCTTCCGCTCTCGGATACGGGTGCCTATATCTGTTCGAGGATCGCAAGGGACTACGGACTGTCGGAGGGAGATACACTGCAGTTCTCACCATACGGGAGCGATGTGACTTATACGGCGGTCGTGGCAGGAATAGACCGCTCTATGTCCGAAAGCATCGTAATGAGCGATTCATATGCGGATTCGGCGGGAATCGAGTATACGATCAATACGATCTATACCAATGAAACACAGATCGACGCGAATGATCACATTCTGAACATTCAGACAAAAAAAGCGATCATGGATTCCTTTGATTCCTTCCTGGAACTGATGACGGTGATGGTAGCCCTGCTGGTGATCGCGGCAGTGGTGCTGAGCCTGGTGGTTCTGTACAACCTCGGCATCATGAGCTATACCGAACGATACCGGGAAATGGCGACCCTGAAGGTGGTGGGATTTAAAGACCGCAAGATCGCCAGCCTTCTGATCAGTCAGAACCTTTGGCTTACGGTGCTTGGGATCCTCATAGGGCTGCCTGCCGGAATCGGAGTGCTTCAGTATCTGCTGGATGCGCTGGCTTCTGAATATGAGATGAAACTGATGCTGGGCCCGGCGACTTACCTGGTCAGTATCCTGCTCACGTTTCTCGTATCTCTGGCAGTGGGGGTCATAGTAGCCCTCAAAAACCGCAGCATAGATATGGTAGCGGCGCTTAAGACGGAAGAGTGAGTCGAAACAACGTCCCTCTGACTCATCCCGGACTCATGACTTCCGTTCGCTGCATCCGGCATTTTTCCTGCATCCGCTGCAGTCTCCGGAGCAGATGCTGCTTCCGTCGGTCCCGTTGGCTTTGTTCAGCCAGCCAAGCAGCAGGGACAGACCGATGATCAAAGCTGCGCCTAAAAGCATACTGAGAATATTCATGGAAGATCATCCTTTCTGGTTCAAAAATATTATGATGTTGGAGTCAAAAGGTATGCCGCGGATTGGTATGCCGCGGATTGCTTCGCGCTTCACGCTCTCACAATCCTGCCTTATCTTAACAGAAACTATACAGAATGTACAATAAAAATGCACAGAATCCATTGAATTTTGGTCAGCAAGGGTATACAATATCCGGGAGAGCAAAGGCGCCAGAAAGAGTCTTACTGGCGCCTTTATAGTGCAGAAAGAAAATGTGGAGGTGTTGAGTTATGATTAGTTTCTTTATCTGTCTCCTGATTTTGATCGGAGGGTATTTTGTTTACGGCAAGGTCGTAGAGAATACATTTGCTCCGGATGATCGTGAGACTCCTGCTGTCCGGATCAACGATGGCGTTGACTATATCGTGATGCCGCAGTGGAAGCTGTTTCTGGTCCAGCTGCTGAATATCGCAGGTCTCGGACCGATCTTCGGCGCAATGCAGGGCGCGCTTTGGGGCCCGGTAGTTTTCCTCTGGATCACCTTCGGAACCGTATTCGCCGGGGGTGTTCACGACTTTTTTGCCGGTATGCTTTCTGAGCGGAACAATGGCGTTTCCATTTCGGAAGTATGCGGTATCTATCTGGGCGGCGCAATGAAAAATGTTATGCGCGTGTTCTCCGTGGTACTATTGGTAATGGTCGGTACAGTATTTGCAGTAGGACCGGCAGGCCTGATCGTTACGCTGATCACCAATGGCGGAGGCTCCGGTGTATTTGCCAGCAAAGAAGTATGGCTGTGGATCATCCTTGCTTACTACTTTATTGCCACCTTTATTTCCATTGATCAGATCATCGGACGTATTTATCCGCTGTTCGGCATCTGCCTGATCATCATGGCTGTAGGCGTTATTTTCGGTATCTTTACAAATAATGCTTATGTGATTCCTGAGATCTGGAGCAACTTCCATAACATGCATCCGGCAGGGACTCCGGTGTGGTCATTCATGTTCATCACCGTAGCCTGCGGCGCGATCTCCGGCTTCCACGCGACCCAGTCTCCTCTGATGGCACGCTGTATGAAGAGCGAGCGTCAGGGACGCTTCGTATTCTACGGAGCAATGGTAGCGGAAGGTATCATCGCCCTGATCTGGGCAGCAGCAGGATGCTCTCTGTATGAGGTCACCGGCGGACTTTCCACAGGTCTTTCCGAGATCCTGAAGGGCGGACAGTCTGCAGCGATCTATGACGTGTGTAAGAACACAATGGGCGGTGTCGGTGTTGCTCTGGCCATGGTCGGCGTTATCGTATGCCCGATCACATCCGGTGATACCGCG
>CACZZH010000239.1 GCA_902785635.1 uncultured Lachnospiraceae bacterium | reverse complement strand
CACCGGCTCCGAATCTTCTGTTCATCACCTCGGGAAGCTTCTCCACAGGCATCGGGCAGTCCCAGTCGAAGCTCGCGCACTGACCGAGCGCGTGCACTCCCGAATCGGTCCGGCTGGCTCCCATTACATGGATCTCCTCACCCAGCAGCTGTGACAGGTGCAGATTCAGATTGGCCTCGATCGTATCGCCGTTAGGCTGTACCTGCCAGCCGCAGTAATTCGTTCCATCGTAAGCCACCACAAGCAGGATCCTTCTTCTGGTACGATGTTCCTCATTCATACAATTTCCCTGCCTTTTCACAGTCTTTACCGGTCACACTGCTTCTTTTTTATCATCGGTACGGATCTCTAAAATCCTTCCTTCGAACGCTGTTTGCGATATTCCTGCCTTCTTTTCGCGGCTTCCCACTCCGCCTGCTGACCGATGGTATTGATCTGAAGGGCAGGTACTTCAACAGGCTTTCCGTCCTGATCGATGGCCACCATCACAAAATAAGCACGGTTGATCAGATGACGCATGCCGTCCTCCATATTCTCCACATAGCTGTCGATCCTGACTTCCATCGAGGTCCTTCCCACATAGGTAAGATAAGCCTGAATAAAAACCGTCTCGCCCATTTTCGCACCGGCCTTGAAGTCAAGATGATCAATGGAAGCCGTCACTACGTTTCCGCCGCAGTGACGCATCGCCACTATAGCCGCGATCTCATCGATCCATTCCAGCAGCTTGCCTCCATACAGACGGCCCTGATGGTTCAACAGGCCGGGAAACAGGATATGTACCTGTTCACTGCGGGAATCTTCCACCGATTTCACCGGACGCTCCGACTGCACTTTTTCTCTTTCCATCCCGCTCTCCTTCTTCATATCATTTGATTCCCTCCGCCAATTCCGGCGGGGGACTCCCCACTGAATTCAAGAACGCCTCTGGCGTTCTTGCCGCGCCGCGCTCGGGGCAAATCCCCTTCCACTGAGCGCGGCTGCGATCCGCCGGAGGCTTTAACTCAGTCGGGGATTGTCACCCGCCCCTGAGCATTATTTGTAATAATCCATCGCCTGTAGAGGCGGGGGACTCCCCGACTGAGTTGAAAAAGGGGGTCTGTCACCACAGTCCCCTGAAACTACTTATGTTCATGTCCGGCTTTCATAACCTGTGCCGGGCTGCTCCGGCTCCTGCCGGCGTCTTCCCCTGTATCCTGCGCTTCTGAATTCGTTCCTGTCAGAGCAGGACCCGGACAGCGATCATTACAGCCAGATAGCAGGCCAGTACCAGATAAGCCGTATGATCGATTCCGTAATACTCCAGCGGGCGCATCTTGGTCCGGCCTTCTCCGCCGTGATATCCTCTTGCTTCCATTGCCATTGCCAGGTCATTTGCTCTTCGGAACGCTGAAATGAACAGCGGTACAAGCACCGGCACCAGGCTTTTCGCTTTCTGAATCAGATTTCCGGTGTCGAAATCAGCTCCGCGGGCGCTCTGCGCTTTCATGATCTTATCCGTTTCTTCCATCAGAATCGGAATAAAGCGCAGTGCGATCGACATCATCATGGCGATCTCATGTACCGGAACATGGACCTTTTTCAGAAAACCAAGTCCCTTTTCCATTCCGTCCGTCAGATCATTAGGAGTAGTCGTCAGTGTCATGAGCGAAGATCCCATAACCAGAAGGATCAGACGTATCACCATCAGCACTGCTACCCGTACGCCTTCTTCCGTGATCTTCAGCTTCCACAGCTGCCAGATCACTCTGCCTGGCGTCAGGAAGAGATTAAAAATGGCCGTGATGATCATCAGGATAAAGATCGCTCTCAGGCCGCGTACCATAAAGGATACCGGTACCTTGGAAAGCTTTATGAGAAGCGCCAGAAACAGCGCTGCCAGCAGATAGTTGACAGGTTTTCCGAACACAAACAGGGAAATAATGTAAAGCACTGTTCCCAACAGCTTTACGCGGGGATCCAGTTTATGGATCACCGAACCGGCAGGATAATACTGCCCCAATGTGATATCTCTCAGCATGTTGTTGCCTTTTTCATTTCATGAAGAAAATCCGGTTTTATAATGCTTTCAGGATCTGTTCGACCGCTTCGCCGATCGTCGTGATATTTTTTTCCACCGGCCATCCTTCCTGTGCCAGATCATCCATCACTCGTGTCACCTGCGGCACACTGAGTCCGGCCTGCTCCAGCTGTGCCCGGTGTGAAAACACCTCACCCGGTGTTCCGTCCAGAATAATACTTCCATGATCCATCACAACGATACGTGAAGCATAATTCGCCACATCCTCCATACTGTGGGACACAAGAATAACTGTGATGCCCTGCTGTTCATGAAGGCTTCTGACCAGATTCAGTATTTCATCCCGGCCTCTGGGATCCAGACCGGCTGTTGGCTCATCCAGAATCAGGACATCCGGATGCATCGCCAGGATTCCGGCAATTGCAGCTCTCCGTTTCTGTCCTCCGGACAGATCAAACGGAGCCTGATGATAAAAGCTCTTATCCAGCTTCACCTGCTCCAGTGCCCACTCTGCTTCCCGCTGTGCTTCCTCCGGACTCATTCCCAGATTCTTTGGGCCAAAGCAGACATCCGTCAGCACATCCGTTTCGAAAAGCTGATGCTCCGGATACTGGAACACCAGTCCCACATGCCTGCGCAGATTCTTCATGGAATAGTTCTGCCCGTAAATGCTCTCATCATTGTAATAGATCGTGCCGGAGGTTCCTTTCAGAAGACCGTTCAGATGCTGGATCAAAGTCGATTTTCCGGATCCCGTGTGCCCGATCAGAGCCATGAATTCGCCATCCTGTATTTCGAGATTGATATCCTTTAATGCTTTTCGTTCAAATGCCGTGCCGGCACTGTATACATACTCCAGATGTTCAATACGTATCGCCATTCTCCGGTCTCCCGATTCTTAGATATTACAGTGAACCAGATCTTTACTTACTGCGCAGTCTCGGTTCCCGCTTTGAAGCATCAGGATCTCCCTTGCGGATCCGGCGCAGTTCCATTACCAGCTCCTCTTCTGTGAGAATCCCTTCCGGCAGATCCAGCCCTGCCCTGCGAAGTTCTTCAGCAAGCAGTGTCACCTGCGGAACATCGAGCCGGTACCGCTTCAGTTCATCACCCTGCGAAAAGATCTCCCTGGGCGTTCCCTGCATGACTACTTTTCCCTGATCCATAACGATCACATGGTCAGCCCGGATGACCTCCTCCATATAGTGGGTGATCAGAATGATCGTGACCTTCTGGGTACGGTTCAGTTCCAGCACCGTTTCGATCACTTCTTTTCTTCCCACAGGATCAAGCATGGCTGTCGGTTCATCCAGGACGATGCATTTGGGCTGCATCGCCACAACACCGGCGATCGCTACCCTCTGCTTCTGACCTCCGGAAAGCTTATTGGGCGAGTGGCTTCTGTATTCCCACATTCCGACTGACCTGAGACTTTTCTCTACTCTCCGCCAGATCTCATCCTTTTCCACGCCAAGATTTTCCGGTCCGAACGCAACATCTTCATCAACGATCGTTCCGATGATCTGATTATCCGGATTCTGGAACACCATTCCGGCGCTCTGACGGATCTTCCAGACCTGATCCTCCGACCGGGTATCCATCCCGTCCACCAGGAGCGTCCCTTCCGTGGGCTGCAGAAGGGCATTTATATGCTTTGCCAGTGTGGATTTTCCGGAACCGTTATGTCCCAGAATTGCGATAAAATCACCTTTTTCGACTCTGAGATCCACTCCGTCAACCGCACGGTAGCGATCTTTTTCATTCCCGTCATCATCAACGCTGACGTAATCATAAGACAGTTTCTCTGCCTGGATAATATCCATGCTCACCTATCCTCATGCTAATAATATAATGAACTGAAAGTCTGCTACAGAGTATAACAACAGGTCAGAGAAAATGCAAGCCCTGCCGGACATTGATGCCTGACAGGGCCTGCAGCACTTATTCATATGGTTTTCCGCATTCGCACTTCACTCAAACGGACGGTATGCGCTCCATCGGGGGAGTAGGGAATATTATGAGAAGCTGCCGCTTCCTGATATAGGACTCACGAAATCGCTTTCAGCGATTTTGTTCGTTATCTTATCGGTTCC
>CACZZH010000238.1 GCA_902785635.1 uncultured Lachnospiraceae bacterium | reverse complement strand
GTGATCGGAGCTCCGCCGACCATGATCTTGATGTTGCCGCGGAAATCCTGGGAATTCAGCAGAGCAACTGCATCGCGAAGAGCCGGCATTGTGGTGGTAAGCAGAGCGGACAGAGCAATGATCTTGGTGTCCGGATTCTCTTTATAAGCCTCAACGAAGCGCTCATGGGGAACATCAACGCCCAGATCGATCACTTCGAAGCCTGCGCTCTCGATCATCATGGCAACCAGGTTCTTGCCGATATCATGAAGGTCGCCTGCGACCGTACCGATAATGACCTTGCCTGCATTGGTGGTGCCTTCTTCTGCCAGGAGCGGTTTCAGGACCTCAACGCCCTTCTTCATAGCCTTTGCAGCGATCAGCATTTCCGGAACGAAGATCTCATTGTTCTTAAAACGCTCACCAACAACGTCCATTGCACCGATCATGGTGTTCAGGCAGTCAACCGGCTTTTCTCCTGCATCCAGAGCTTCCTGTACCAGTCCGGGAACGATTTTTGCTTTTCCGGCTGCAACTTTTGCAGCAAGTTCATCCAACATTGCACTCATTTTTCATATCCTCCTGATGATTATTACACATTATCCTGCGTCCGGCCACCCGCAATGTTTTTCACCGGAATGAAATGCTTCCCGCCGGGCATGCCTGGCAGCAATGCCCTGCGATCATCACCTCCGGCATAAGGAGCTGTCCGCGCAGATGCGGGACCGTCCTGAGCTTTCGGCAGGTAATTGCCATTATAAATTATTATTAATACAGATCAATACAGCCTTATTTCTTTACCGGGCCGATCAGTCCTTCACGATATGCACCGATGTATTCCATGCAGTAGTCGTCCATGCCCAGAAGCGCTTCTGTCGCATAGATCAGACCGAGCATGTCACGGTTGGTCGGATCCAGGATACCGCTGTCCAGACCTGCGTTCATGGCCAGAACGGTGAAGCCGAGGTTGATCAGCTTACGCACCGGCAGGTTGAAAGAGATGTTGCTGATAGCAGCGGTGATGTGAATCGTCGGATACATCTCACGGACCTTGGAGATAACTTCCACGTTCATCGCGATACCGTCCTCTGAGGTGCAGAGCATCTCTACCAGCGGATCGATGTGGATCCTGGACGGGCTGATACCGTACTCTTTTGCCTTCGCCATAATGCGGTCAAACACTTTGAGACGGTCCGCTGCGGACTTCGGGATACCGGTGTCATCCGACAGCAGTGCGATCACCTGCCATGCCTTGTTTTCCGGCTGTGCCATGATCGGGAAGATCTTGTCGATCTTGTCGCCTTCTCCGGAGACGGAGTTGAACAGGCCGGGGCGTTTGCAGAACTTATAAGCCTGGGTCAGCACATCTGCGCTGGGGCTGTCCACGCTGATCGGGAGATCCGTAACTTCCTGGATACAGTCGATCATCCACTTCAGAGTTTCAACTTCCACTGCCTCCGGAACGGATGCGCAGCAATCGATAAAGGTTGCATTTGCTTCCGCCTGAGCGATGGCACGCTGCTTGATGAAATCTGCATCTCTGTTGGCGATTGCCTCTGCCACGGAAGGAATTGAGCCGTTAATTTTCTCACCAATAATAATCATATACATTTCCCCCAAATTCAGTTTTGCTTCTAATGCTATAGCTTTACTGCCATAACTGGCTAAGAGTAATTGTAACAGACTGCCGTCCTCTATAACATACCACATTTTATTCGGAAATAACAGCAGGTTTTCCTACAATTTGTACGAAAGATTTTTTACCTTGTTTTTCCAATAGTAATCACTAACAGAAGTATGCTATCATGCTCTTGTGAGAATTGCGGGAAAACTCACGAAATATCCTTTATTATTTAGCAATTTTTATTTTCAGGAGGTATCAGAATGTTAACAGCAAGGCAAAACATGGATGAAGTCATCCGGGGCGGCAATCCGGATCGTTTTGTCAATCAGTATGAAGCGATCCAGCTCCTTTTCCATCCCTTCATGATGAAGTCGCCGTTGCTCCAGCCCGGCATGATGAACGTGAAAAACGCATGGGGCATCACCAACAGCTTCCCCTTCGGAACTCCCGGTGCTTTTCCGGTCCACACTCCCGACAAGATCGTTATCCAGGACATCGAGCACTGGCAGGACTATGTGCATGCGCCGTCCCTGAAATTTACCGATGAGGAATGGGGCATTTTCGAAGCACAGTACAATGCTGTTGACACTACCAAAGCCTACAAGGCAGCATTCGTGGCACCGGGCCTGTTCGAGCAGTGCCACCATCTGGGCGAGATCAGCAACACTCTGATGAACCTGTATGAGTATCCCGATGAGATGCACGATCTGATCAAGTACCTCACTGAGTGGGAGCTGGAACTGGCCGAGGGCATCTGTTCCCATCTGCATCCCGATGCACTTTTCCATCATGACGACATGGGCAGCCAGAAGAGCACCTTCATGAGCCCGGCCATGTGGGAGGAATTCTATGTGGATGCCTATAAACAGATCTACGGATATTACCATGATCACGGCGTGAAGCTGGTATTCCACCACTCCGACAGCTACGCAGCCACCCTCGTACCCGATATGATCGAGATGGGCATCGACGTATGGCAGGGCTGCTTCTCCACCAACGATCTCCCGACCCTGATCAAGAAGTACGGCGACAAGATCACCTTCATGGGCGGCATCGAGAACCATCTGGTGGACTTCGACGGCTGGACCAAGGAAAACAACCGTGAGATCATCCGTAAGACCATCGACGAGTGCGGCAACAAGTACTTCATCCCCTGCATCGCACAGGGCGGCCCCGGCTCCGTATTCCCGGGTGTTTATGCAGATATGTGCGAAGAGATCGATAAGTACAGCATTGAAAAGTACGGCGTAACACAGGAAGGCCTCGATGCAGAGCGTCTGCCTTGGCAGATCCTCTTCTGATCAGGTCACATCACGGTTGTGACAGAGCGAGCCACGGGAACAGGTCCCGTGGCTCTTCTTTCGTTTATGTGCCCCATGGCTCTTCAAAAATGCCTGTAAAAAGTCTTGCAATCCCTTCCCTGCTGTACTACAATTTTATTGAATTCTTATAACGAAACTGTGAAACGGAGGGATATTTTTATGAAAAAGATACGAATTTTCGCTGCAGTATCGATCCTCGGACTTTGTGCAATGGCTGCTCCCGCAATGGCGGAAGACGTTACGCTCAACGCCCTCTTTATGAAGCAGGCAGGCTACAGTGAGGAGGATGTCACCGCTATGACCCAGGCCTTTACCGAGAGCACAGGCATCCAGGTCAATCCCACTTTTGTAGCATATGAAGAGCTTGCTCCCAAGATCCTCACCTCCGCGCAGAGCGGCGGCTACGACGTGATCCTGGGCGACTGCATCTGGCCCGCGCAGTTTGCGAAAGCAGGCCTGGTTATGGATGTGACCGACCGCGTAGAGGCGCTGGAACTGGATGACATCTATCAGGGTGCCCTGGATGCAACAAAATATGAAGGTAAATATTACGGCATGCCGTGGCTGAACGATGTGAAATACATGTTCGTCAATACGGCTCTTTTGAAGGAAGCAGGCATTGAGGAAGTACCCGCCACCTGGGATGAGCTGATCGCAGACGCACAGGCGGTAAAGGATGCCGGCATCTGTGAATATCCCATCGTCGGCTGCTATGCACAGGCGGAATGCCTCATCTGCGACTACACCTGCATCGCCGGCTCCTTCGGCGGCGCATTCGTCGATGAGAACAATGCTCCGACCATCAACTGCGAGGAGAATATCGCCGCTCTGGATTTCATGGCAAAGACGCTTACCGACGGTCTGTGCAATCCCAAGAGCCTTGAGATGATCGAGGATGACGTTCTTTCTACCTTCGCTGCAGGCAATGCCGTATTCGCCATCAACTGGACCTATCAGTATGCTTCCATGAATGATGAGAGCCAGTCCTCCGTTGTCGGCCAGGGTGTGATCACTCCGATCCCCGGCACCGACAAGGCCGAAAGCGCCACCGTGAACGGCGGAATGCCTCTGATGATCACCGCCGGCTGCCAGCATCCGGATGAAGCATGGGATTACATGCTGTTCCTCGCTTCCAAAGAAATGCAGGCACAGTACTGTGCAAACGCACTGCCGATCTGGAAGAGCCTGTACACCGATGAAAAGGTCATCGAGACCGCCGGTGCGGAAGTGGTGGCCGCTTCCCAGATCCAGTTC
>CACZZH010000237.1 GCA_902785635.1 uncultured Lachnospiraceae bacterium | reverse complement strand
TTTGTGGATGTCCCTTTCGGGTTCCGATGAGCAATTCGAACAGAGAAAACCGCTTGATATGGCGTTTGTGGATGTCCCTTCCGCCAGGGGGCATGAGTTACGGCTCCGGAACGCGCCATTGGGGACAGGTTCCATGGTTCGCTCATTTTTATCACACTTTCATGCTGCCTGATACAACAGTTTCAACAAACGACAAAGCAGAATAAATATTAATGAAATAATGCAAATGACCTGTTGAAAAGATAAGGCGCCAAGTGACAGAAGCGGCCGACGGGGCAGAATCCCTCAGTCGGTCGTATCTTGCAGTCCACAAAATCGCTTAACGAGACAACAAAAAACAGGGGCCGAAGCCCGGCTTGGTGGCTTTGGCCCCTGTTTTTGCAGTTGACGAGATTAGATCTTTGAGTGCATAAAGCACTCAAAGCGCGTGCTGCACGGCTTCCGCAGGAAGCCTTCAAATGTGCAGCACTGCGATCCGCGGGAGGCGCTGACGAAATGCTGATCGAACAGCATTTCGTCAAGCGCTTTATGGCCCCTGTAAGTTTTATACAGGATGAGGAATCCTGCCCCCCGAGGCCGCCTCAGCCAACTTATGATCTGCAGTTATGCGCGCCTGCGGAAAAACATCTACGATTAGCGCACATCTCAGATCTGCGGGATCCCCGCAAACCCTTTCGCCAGATCTTCGTCCGTAGGAATATAATCGACCATGGTTCCGTTGTTATAGGCTTCATACGCTTTCAGATCGAAGTAGCCGGTGCCGGTGAGACCAAAGATGATGGTCTTTTCCTCGCCGGTCTCTTTGCATTTCAGGGCTTCGTCGATGGCAGCACGGATCGCGTGGCTTGACTCCGGAGCGGGAAGAATGCCTTCTACCCGGGCAAACTGTGTTGCGGCTTCAAAGACGGCTGTCTGTTCAACGGAAATGGCTTCCATATATCCGTCTGCATAAAGCTGGGAGAGAACCGGGCTCATGCCATGGTAGCGCAGACCTCCTGCATGGTTGGCCGACGGAATGAAGCCGTGGCCGAGGGTGTACATTTTGGCCATCGGGCAGACCTTTCCGGTATCCGCGAAGTCGTAGACAAATTTTCCGCGGGTAAAGCTCGGGCAGGAAGCCGGCTCTACTGCGATAATGCGGTAATCGGCTTCGCCGCGGAGTTTTTCGCCCATGAACGGAGAGATCAGACCTCCGAGGTTGGATCCGCCGCCGGCACATCCGATGATGATGTCCGGTTTAATACCGTATTTGTCACAGGCGGTCTTTGTCTCCAGACCGATGATGGACTGGTGAAGAAGGACCTGATTGAGTACACTGCCCAGTTCATAGCGGTATCCGGGAGTAGAGGTCGCCGCTTCGACGGCTTCCGAGATCGCGCATCCGAGGGAACCGGTAGTACCGGGGAATTCTTCGTTGATCTTGCGTCCGATCGCAGTATCCATGGAGGGAGACGGAGTGACATTCGCACCGTAAGTGCGCATTACTTCACGGCGGAACGGCTTCTGCTCATAGGAGACCTTAACCATGTATACTTTGCAGTCCAGCCCGAAATAGGAACAGGCCATGGAAAGTGCGGTGCCCCACTGTCCGGCACCGGTCTCGGTAGTGACACCCTTAAGACCCTGCTTCTTGGCATAATAAGCCTGCGCAATGGCGGAGTTGAGCTTGTGGCTTCCGGAAGTATTGTTGCCCTCGAATTTATAGAAGATGTGGGCCGGTGTGTCCAGGGCCTTTTCCAGAAAGACCGCATGGGTCAGAGGAGAAGGACGGTACATCTTATAGAAATTCTGTACTTCTTCCGGAATCGGAATCAGCGCATTGTCATTGTCCAGTTCCTGGCGGATGAGCTCGTCACAGAAAATAGGCTGCATATCTTCAAAGGTAAGGGGTTGCAGCGTTCCGGGATGGAGGAGCGGCGCAGGCTTGTTCTTCATGTCCGCGCGCATGTTGTACCAGTTGCTCGGAATCTCGGTCTCATCCAGATAGATTTTGTAGGGGATCTTTTCGAAGTTCATAGAAGTCTCCTTTCATTACAGTCTCGCTGCATGGTGGGACAGGGCACAAAAAAAGCCCCGTCCTGCTACAATGTACTGTAGGGACAAGAGCCAGGCTCCTGCGGTGCCACCCTGCTTGGCGCATGAATTACTGTCCGTTTCCCCCGGGAAAAACCTGCGGTACGATGAAAAGCAGTATATACGCCCACTCATTTATATTAAATTCCGATCTCAGAAGTCCATTCCCGGTGCATTTTCTGCTGCTTTCGCACTTTCAGCAGCTCCCTGTAAGAAAAGAGGCAGAGGTACTATTCTTCGTCGCTGATCTTTGTCAGTATAGCACAGACTTTTCCGCACGGTCAATCAAAAATAAAGTAGATGTGCATAAAAAGTGATCTTTGTGCTATAATGGACAAAACAGCGTGGGGGAGGCAGAACAGCGATGATAGTATTTGATGATAAATACTGCATGGAAGTCTTTCGGAAACTGCTGGAAAGGGACAGTACGACAGGCCAGTATGAGCAGATCCAGCAGCTGCTTTGCGTGTGGCTTGAGGAAATGGGGTTCCCTTACAGGACCCTGCGCAAAGGCGGTGTGATCGCGGATCTCGGGGGAGAAGGGAATCCGCTGGCTGTTACGGCCCATCTGGACGATATCGGACTTATGGTGCGGCATATCAACCCGGACGGTACTTTGAATGTATGCCCGGTCGGAGGGCTGTATCCGTTCTACTGTGTGGGGGAAAACGTACGTGTTTATACCCGGACAGGAAAGATCTACAGCGGCTGCGTGTGCCGAAGCCCAGGCTCGATCCATGTGACGGAGGAAGAGCTGCGCGATACTCTTCCGGATTTCCGGAAAAATGTGTGTGTGGTACTGGATGAGGATGTCCGCAGTGCGGAGGATACAAGGAAACTGGATATTGAGACAGGTGATATCATCGCTTTGGAACCGCGTTTTGTGTATGTGAACGGCTATCTGAAGTCACGCTTTATCGATGATAAAGCATGTGCTGCGGTCCTTCTCACAGCCATGAAAACGATTCGGGAGAAGAGAGCGGTGCTGAAGCGGAAAGTGTATGCGTATTTTGCCGCCTATGAGGAGATCGGGCACGGTACTTCTTATCTGCCTGCGGATGTGGAGGATATTCTGGCGATATCACTATACTATGACAAGTGAGCTTCGCAGCGCGGCGGTCGAAGCCGGTGCTGAATATGTGATGGATATTTTCACACCGCATTACGGTACGGACTGCGATACCAGCATCATCGCGGGTCACGATGTGCGTCATGCTGCGATCGGGCCGGGTACGGCCAACAGTCACGGATATGAGCGGACCCATATTGACGGCCTGCGCAATACCTACGCTTTGCTGATGGCTTATCTTTCGAAATACTGATTTCGAAATACTGATTTCGAAATACTGATTTAAGCAAGGGGAGATTCTCATGAAGCAGATCATTTTTATCATTATAGGGATCTTCTTTCTGATCCTGGGGGTTATTGGCCTTCTTCTGCCGGTAATACCGCAGATACCGTTCTTTGCGGCAGGAGTTCTGTTTCTGGCGGGAGGCTCGAAGAGGGTACAGCGAAGAGTGTTTTCTTCTAAACTGTATCATAAGCATCTGAAAGCACATGTGGACGGCAGCAGATTTCTTACACGGATAGTCCATCGCATTGCGGGTGATCCGGATGAACTGTAGCCTGATTTACGGGAATCAAAAAGGGAGGCACGGCAGACGTGCTTCCCTTTATTCTTTCATTTCAGGTTCTCAGCGTTTCAGCGGATGGTCCCTGTCGACTGCACAGTCATAAGATACGATCGGCGGATTCTCACCCCGTTCCCGGGCAGGAATGTAACGGTCCCAGAAATCGTGAAACAGCCGGAAGATCTCCTTGCGCCGTGCATAGATGAAAAACAGTGTGATCGCGACATAAGCTGCAGAGATAATATCTGTAAAAGCCCAGAGAACATCTGCCTGTATGTTGTAAAATATGACGCACGGAATCATGTAGTAGATCATGTACAGAGGCATCATTTTCCGGTTCGCCTCTGTATCGCCAAAGGTATAGTTGACGGATTTTTCACAGGTATAATACATACCGATTATCGTGGTCCAGGCGAATACGGCGATCGCGATCGCGGTCAGCTGCCCGCCGATCCTTCCGTAGGCACTGGTGAAGGCAAAAGTCGTGAGCGCGCCGGAAGTCGCATCGGATTCCATGTAGGATCCGGTGATAATGATCGTAAAAGCAGTGATCGAGCAGATGATCATGGTGTCCAGGAATACCTCTCCCCATCCCCAGAGCGACTGGCGGACGGGATGATCTGTTTTTGCGCTGGCATGGGCGATCATTCCATAGCCGGTACCGGCATCATTGCTGTACATTCCTCTGGCTACGCCGTACTGGATCGCTTCCCGCACAGTGGCTCCGGCAAAACCGCCGGCTGCTGCCTGAGGAGAAAAGGCGCTCCTGAAGATCAGGGCAACTACGGCGGGGATCGAACGGAAGTTTATTAGAACAACACCAAGACCCATGATCGTGTAAAGAACCGCCATGATGGGGACCGCCTTGGACATTACTGCAGAGATCCTCCTCAGACCGCCCCAGATTGTAACGATGCAGGTGATCCCGATGATCACGACGGAAACGATACTGGGTATGCCGAAGGCCTGCTGCATGGAACTGGTGACTGCCTCTGTCTGCACGCAACAGGTCCAGGGGCCGAACACAAAGCAGAAAACGGCCAGCACAACGGCTCCCCTTTTCCAGCCGAAGGCGTTTTTCATTACAAAGGACCGGTCACAGACATATTCGTCCATAGACTTTTTGTAATGTTCCCTGTATCGCTGACCGATGATGATCTCACAGGCTTTTGTGGACATCCCGAAGAAGGCGGAGATCCACATCCACACCAGCGCTCCGGGACCGCCGCTGACGATAGCGGTAGCCACACCGCTGATATTTCCTGTGCCGATCGTATTCGCAAGAGCAGTACAGGCAGCCTGAAAACCGGTGATCGTACCTTCGCCTGTTCCTTTGTCAAACATCTTGCGGAAAGTGTTCCTGAAATTGAAACCGATCATACGCTGGTAACGGAAACCGAAACAGATCGACAGAAAGATCCCTGTTCCTACAACGGCGACAGTCATTGCATTTCCCCACAGCAGATCATCCATCCAGTACAGAAAATTCGTAAATGCTTCCATTTCTGTCATTTCCCTTTCTTAATTGATGTTACATAGTTTCTTCTGTACGGCACATTTTCTGTGCCGGTGTGACAGCAAGAGTCTCATGGTTTTCCGATACGACAGTTCATCTCACAGTTTCGGCAGTATTTGATGATCTTCTCCGGATGATCACATACCTCCGGCATCACTCCCTCTACGGCTTCGTCTTCATTTTTCAGCATCTCCAGATTGCAGTCTGCGCGATAATAGCTTCCGTCGCGTCCGGGAAGATGCATCAGCCCGGTTTCATCAGAGGTGTAAATGATCCTGGAAAACGCTTTTCGGGGGCAGCTTGCGATACAGGGTGCCGGACATCCGGTGCACGGATCAAATCCGGAAGGACCGTCAGGCGGAAGTTTCTCGCTTATTACCACTGCCCGCAGACGGACCCGGGGGCCGAACCGCGGGGTGACCAGAAGATTGTTCCGGCCTATACATCCGAGGCCTGCAGCAACGGCGGCCTCTTTGAGGTAAAGACCGCCGCGCTCCACATGGTAACGCTTTGGGTATACATGGATGAATGGATACTTTTTTGCAAGATATTCCTTCAGCAGCCGGCTTATCATTAAGAGCTTTTTGTTGCCGGGGGGATCGATCTCACCGCACCACCAGTCCAGTTCCGGCTGGTCGGAAGACTGATGAATGGCATAGACGATCACTGAAGCGGCGTCCGGCTCCCAGAAAACAGAACCGTGAGCAAGCCCGGTGGTGATCTCCTGGGCAAAATGATCCCTGGAATGATCCTTCATCATCGGAAATAGTGTTTCAGAGGGACCGTTTTTCAATGCCTCCGGGTCTGCGATACCCACAAGATCCGCACCGAATTCCCGAATCTTTTCAAGAATTTCCTGCTTTAAGACAGATGCATCGTTTTTTTCAGTCATGTCTGTTGCATTTGATAAAGGCAAACCGTTTCCTCCTTTTCGCCCGCACTTTTGTGATCATTCTCCACTGTGGCGTATGCGTGAACGTATCCTGGCTTTTCCGGGAAACAGCCCGGTCAGAGTGTGTCCAGAGGAATCTGCCGGAAAACCACTTTTCCGGACGGATCATGTTCCAGAATGTTGGCATGCGTAAAGCCGCAGGCGGCAGCGTTTTGAACCGCCTCATCAAATGCGCCGCAGAGGAGTTCCTTCTGATGCGCATCGGAACTGATCAGGATCTCTCCGCCAAAGGAATGCAGGGCCGACAAAAGCGACGTACGGGGATACAGCTCCTTTTTCCGGCCGCGGTTAACAGCACCGCAGTTGATCTCAAATGGAATGCCAAGAGATACCAGATACTCCATTGCCTCCAGAGCAGGATGCATATAGCGGGGATCCTCCTCATCCAGGAAGTGCATGCTGTCATTAAATCGTGTAACCAGGTCAAAGTGCCCCACAAAAGTGCAACCGGTACGGGCGTATACCTGACTCTCCAGGTCGTAATAGGCTTTCGAAAGCCGGTAATAATCCTCTTCAAAAAACTCCCGGCAGAGAGCTTCCATCTGCTCAGGGGAACTGTCCACCGACATGGGCACCGCGGAGGGAACATCCAGAAAATGTGTAGAGCCGATAATATATTCCGCCTCCGGCAAGCCGTCTTCCCCGCAAATGCTTCCCGGATCATAGAGCGTATCCAGTTCCACACCCAGAAGGATGTCCATACGGCCGACATAAAGATCCTTCAAACGGCGGATCTCCTTTACATAAGAGGGCCAGTCCATGTGGATATCCGCGTCCATATGACCGGAGAAGCCAAGATGGGACATTCCGCCTGTAAAAGCATATTTTGCGACCGCTTCAGGAGAATCCGAGCCGTCACAAAAAGTTGTATGAGTATGGAAGTTTGCTTTCAGCATGGAATTCCCCCTTTACTATAAGAAAAACTATTATCACTTTACACTGTATTCCGGGAACTGGCAAGCGGAAGAACCGCACAGGCCGTTTGAGTCCCGCAGGATGGATCAGCCTGTTACGGGCGGTTTACTTAATGTTTTTCCGCGTTCGCGATTTCACTCAAGCGGACGGCATGCGCGCCATCGGGGGCAGGGTTCATTACCGCGAAACCCGGACCCACTCTGCCGAGCTCTCACCCAACTTCGTCTAAGGCTCCGACGCATTCGCGCATAGACGAAACGCTCTTACGTCGGAGCCTAAGACTGCGTAGGGTGCATATCTC
>CACZZH010000236.1 GCA_902785635.1 uncultured Lachnospiraceae bacterium | reverse complement strand
AACATATTCTTCAAGTTCCTGCCACTTCTGTTCTTCGTCCTCATTCCCGATTGTGACAACGCCTTGAATAGAACGGTTGATGTCTCTTACAAACAGATCCTTAATCATTGCCGGTTCTCCTTTCCACAAGCGGGAATGCTCTGTAATAATTGTCATCGTCTAAGCGTTCAAACAGCCTGAGCGTCATAGCGTTTTTGATCTCGTATCTTCCGGGATACATCATTACAACAGGATTTTTTCGGAAGATACTTTGCAGATTGTTCAAAATCGTATGGCTACGGACGATAGGATACGCTTTTCCGACTCCTGTGATCAGGATGATAGACTGACCATCATCTGCCACACTTTGTTTAAAACGATCAAGGAACTCATTTTCACTTTCTTCCACCGAAAGTAAAGGCTGAAAGATTTCCCGGAGCATCAGTGATTTATCATACTCTGTCTCCATGCGCTGAATATCCTCCATATATCCCTGTTCACGGATAATATCCAGCATCATCTCATAGAGGTCAAACTCGATAATGGCCGGATTTCTAGACTTCAGCTTTTTGACTTCTTTACGGACGAGGAGTTCGTCCTTTGGCGCATAGTCGAATATGTAAAAGCGCAGCTCGTTGGCGGTTCCATATCTGATTAAGGAAGGAACGTTTATCATCCGATCTTCAAGATCAATAAATCGTTCATTCAATGTACGTTCTGCCATGATTTTACCTCCCCAGCATCGCCCTAAGGTACTCTTTATCTCCGATGGCGGCGATGTGCTCCTCGACTTCCGGGTGAATCATCATCTGCTGCACAACGATGTTTCGTCGTTCGCGGGTTCCAAGTCCAGACTCAACAAGAATGTTACGATAGCCTTTTTTCAGGCAGAACAAGGTATGCTCTCCCCATTTGGCCACGATGAGATCTGTCTGAGCCTTTGCAGTGAAGAACTCATCAAAGTCATCTATGGAGAGATAATGCTTTTCTCCAAGAAGCGCCTCTCTGTACCGTTCAAATAGGAAATCGAAAAACAATGCATCTGTCTTAGCAATGGCATAAACAAGAATAAATTTTGAAGTGGCGACATCGCCCTTATAGAAGAAAGACAGCAAATACTCATCAAGGCAGGAAAGCCGATTGTATAATACGTTTGTGATTTCACGTCTGCGTTGCTCAGATTCAATTTCAATGTAGTTGTCGTTGAAACTTTTTTTAAATACTTCATCATAATCGAGGCCATCCAGCATGAGACCCGCAATTTTCTTTGCAATAGGGTATTTATATGGCGTCTTCTTAATCGCCGAAGAGTAAGGCTTCTTGTTCATGGTCGAACCCCCTGGCAAGAATATGTGTCCAGATACTATTCTACTTTAGATATCCTGTCCTGTCAATAAAAAGCGTTCCTTTTGAGATGCAATTTCAAAATTTTAATATTTACTGCCGAGCGTGTGCTTGATTTTCTACTATTATCATGTTATTCTACATATGCTCGAAGCAAGAGCACACGGTGCAACTACAGAACACTACATTGCAGCGCAGCATAATGAGATCAGGATCGGATTCCTGCAAAGACGTGGTATGGCTGGGTGTGTCATGGTATGGCACGGCAGTAACAAGGCAAGGTACGGTCACTGAAGCTACCCTCCCCAAATATAACGAAAGTGATATTCAAGGAGGATCATCATTATGACATACTGCGAAAGCACGCTGAGACGGAAGGCATATAAGATTGGCTATCAGGTAGTCAAAGGGTTCCAGCACTATGGTCGATATGTGTATCACAACTCTTATGGAGAACGATACTCTGGCTATATGGTGAAGGATCTCTCCAATGGTTATTTCGAATGGGGGTCCTACAACTCCAATTTCGATTTCTGTTGGAACATCGATGATGTTGCTGAATTTCTGAAGGAACAGTACGAAGAACTCGGACTGGCTTGGTAATTCAAAACTGATCAGCACGCCCGTGTGATTGCAGAGCAAAGCCTCCGGTCCCCTCGAGGGTAGCGCCGGAGGCTTTTTGGTCACCTGGAAAGGTGGCCTTATTTTTTTTGCTCGTTTATGGTCGGATTTTCACTGACAATGGCTGACATTGACTGGATGTAGGCCTCGAAAAAACAGGATATCCTTAGATTGCAAAATGAAATTGCAGCGAGGTGAGAAGCAGTGACGAAACGAGAAAAGGAAAACTGGCTGTGCAACATTCAAAGCGCGGCACAGGAAGTATCGTTCCACTTTGGCAAGGATACTGTGCAGCATGTACTACAGAGATACAACGCAACATCAATTGACGATTTATGCCCATCCGATTATGCGGAAGTCTTCGATGAACTGGATTTTATAGCAAACGATGCCAGCGGATAATAGCGCTCTTAAAGAACAGGTACGGCCCTTCCTCGAGGAGCGTGCGATACCATTCTGAGCTAGGGGAAGTATCTGCGTTTAGTTCTCTAACCCGCCGATAGAAAACATTACCAACAGCCTGTCGGCTCAGCTTCCCATGGAGTTCCTCAGCAATCTCAGCATATGAGCAGCCGCCTCGGAGCACCATTCGCACAATTGCATTCTCGAGACGTCGTGTAGTTCTGGAGTAAGGACTGGCAAAACTAAACTCCGGGTAGTAAACGCATCCACACCCAGGCGCTTCACATTTACGCTTACTGAATTCCAAGGAGATGGTAATCACTGCGGCATCATTATCCCGTCGAAAAGCATCCAGAAAATTCCGATGCATTTTCCCTTGATTTCGGCCCGATAGATTTCCGCATCGCGGGCATTTCGGAAGCTCTATTTCAGGGACAAGCCTACAGAAGAAGTGGTTTTCATCACCTTCACCTGAAACGACTATTAGTTCTGGAATGTCAAGCTCCTTTGTCCGCTGTTCATCGATTTCACAGTTGCTCCTTGTCATCCAATGCACCACCCCACTATCAGCAGTATAGACAGTTTACCACCAACTTCTTTACAAATCTACTGTGTTATATCGAGCGTTTCGATATAGTGGACAACGTTCCCTCTGAGGAGCAAAAGGAGCCCTGATCAAGCTCTTGTATCCCGAGTTCTGCAGAACTCATCCTTAACGACTGAAACGCCTGCTTTCGGAGCCCGGTCGCACCGGCATCCGATAGACCGGAAGCAGGCAGTCCCCCGCATGCTCCTTATCGGAGAGCGTGCCTTCACTTGAGCAGGAGGCCAAAGTGAAAGCACGCAAAATCATGAAGCTGTTTGACAACGGCTTTCTGCTCGCGACTATGCGAAAGGAAGCCGAAAAATGTCAAACAAGGCCTATTCCAGTACTCAGAAGTCCTATTACCTGCCTGGCGATCCGTCTCGGACGCCTCTGACCCACGAAGAATTCTGCGACATCATGCGCCCTTTCTGGAAGCAGCGGAAGCAGCTGCAGCGGGCTGGCGAGTGTAATGCACCCGCACGACACGTTTGTATGTGTGACTGCGCAGATTGTCCTTACCGGCGCTGCGGTAATACCATCCCCATGGAAACGCTGGAAAGCATCGGCGAAGAGGTAGCTGACTCCTACTGCATGGAGGACGATGTTGCCAATCGTATCTTTGAGCAGCAGATCTACCGCTGCCTGCCCCAGATGGATACCATCGACAGGATCATTATCCGTTGCATGGTGCTCCATGAACGCGATGTGACCGAGCGCCAGTTGGCTGCTCTGATCAGCAAGGCTATCGGGCAGAAGTACAGCCATCAGGCCGTCCACAAGCGCATCCCGGCAGCTGCAAAGCGGCTGGCTGATCTGATGAATTACCCCTACTAATTGAAGTAAGCCGAGGTTGGATCAAACCAGCCCCGGCTCTTTTTATGCCTTCTGATAATACTTCATCTCATCGCCATCCGCCCGCAGCACCAAACCAGGTGCCCAGGGTGGCGTCCGGCCCATCTGTTCTGAGACCGCCTGCAGCGAGAATCTCGTCCCACAGCCAGTGAGTGCTCGGCGGAAAATGCGACGATATGGCGATTGCCGCGCCATCTCGTCCGTACACAAACATGGCATGACGGATGAGGGGGTAACTGCTGTCGATCATGATTTGCAGCCCGTTTTCCTTGTCGACCGCATCGCGCAGTTTATGTTCCCACGCCTGAAAACGATCGATGATATTGCTGACCTCGTCGAAGACCGTTTCCAATTCCGCGTCTCGTACGAGAATCATGTCGTATCCGTTGGCGATAACGACATCGACATCTGTTCTGAAGAAGTCCCTTCCGGTTCCTACGAGGACCGATTCGGAAT
>CACZZH010000235.1 GCA_902785635.1 uncultured Lachnospiraceae bacterium | reverse complement strand
GCTCGCTGTATAGGAGATGGAAAATGAAATTCAGAAACGGCTATTGGCTGTATAAAGAAGGATATGCCTGCTTTTCACCCAGGCAGGTCTATGAGATCTCGAGAGAAGACGGGATGCTGGAACTGTGCGCCCCGACATCCCTCATTACAGGGAGGGGTGATACGCTGAAGGGCGTCAATCTGACGATCAGAATCACAGCGCCCATGCCCGATGTGATCCGCATACAGACATGTCATCATCTGGGCGCGGTGAGAAAAGGACCGGAGTTTATTCCGGGGAAGAGCCTGAAGAATATGACCTCTGAGGGAAAATTCACCCCGGAGGTGGAAGAGGATTCTGAGAGAGAAATCATTGTCAGGAGCGGGCAGCTCCGGCTGGTCATTGATAAAGAGAACTGGGGGATGAAGTACTACCGGGATGATAAGTACCTGACCGGGAGCACGGATGGCGACCTGGCCTATATCAAGACGAGCTGGCGGGGAGATTACGCTTACGACCGCGGGCCTGCGGACACCGCCTATATGCGGGAGCAGCTGGGGCTCTCTGTGGACGAGCAGATCTACGGGCTTGGCGAGCGCTTCGGACCTTTTGTGAAAAACGGTCAGAGCGTGGAGATATGGAACGAGGACGGCGGTACCAGCACGGAGCAGGCCTATAAGAATATTCCGTTCTACCTCTCGAGCAGGGGGTACGGCGTTTTCGTAAATCACCCGGAGAAAGTAGAATTCGAGGTGGCGACGGAGCATGTCTCCAAAGTAAGCTTCAGTGTCAGGGATGAGTATCTGGATTATTTCCTGATCGGCGGGGAGTCCATGAAGGACGTCCTGTCAAAATATACAGATCTCACGGGAAGACCCGGGCTTCCGCCCCGCTGGTCCTTTGGTCTGTGGCTCTCCACCTCTTTCACGACGGATTATGACGAGCAGACGGTCATGCACTTCATAGACGGCATGCGGGAGAGGGATATTCCTCTGAGTGTCTTCCACTTTGACTGCTGCTGGATGCGTGAGTTCCACTGGACGGATTTTACCTGGGACAGCAGGGTCTTCCCCGATCCCGAGGGGATGCTTTCGAGAATTCACGAGCGGGGCATCCGCGTATGCGTATGGATCAATCCTTACATCGGACAGGCGTCGAAGCTCTTCAGGGAAGGCATGGATAAAGGGTACTTTATAAAGCGGACAGATGGCAGCGTCTGGCAGTGGGATATGTGGCAGCCGGGCATGGCAATCGTCGACTTTACGAATCCTGAGGCAAAAAAATGGTATCAGGATGGTCTGCGCAGCCTTCTTTCCATGGGTGTTGACTGTTTTAAGACGGATTTCGGGGAGAGGATCCCGACAGAGGATGTGGTATATTTCGACGGATCAGATCCGGTGAAGATGCACAACTTCTACACATATCTTTACAATGAAGCCGTGTATGAAGTGCTGCAGGAGGTGCGCGGAGCGGACGATGCCTGTCTGTTTGCGCGCTCTGCTACAGCCGGTGGTCAGAAATTCCCGGTGCACTGGGGCGGAGACTGCTTCAGCGACTATGTCTCCATGGAGCAGAGCCTGCGGGGTGGCCTGTCTTTGACCAGCAGCGGTTTCGCTTTCTGGAGCCACGATATCGGAGGATTTGAGAGCACCTCCACACCGGACGTATACAAAAGATGGGCCGCTTTCGGCCTTCTCTCCACCCACAGCAGACTTCACGGCAGCAGCTCCTACCGCGTGCCGTGGAACTATGATGAGGAGGCAGTGGACACAGTCCGTTTCTTCACGAAGCTTAAGCTGAGCCTCATCCCGTATCTGTACAGCGGAGCGGTCCGGTCATCGAAGTCCGGTATTCCTCTCATGCGCAGCATGGTACTTGAATTTCCGGAGGATCACAGCTGCCGGTATCTCGACAGACAGTATTTCCTGGGAGACAGCCTTCTGGTGGCGCCTGTCTTTAATGAGGAAGGAATCGCGCAGTACTACCTGCCGGCGGGTACCTGGACCAACGGGCTTACCGGAGAAGTGCGGGAGCTCGCGGACGGCAAATGGTTTGCGGAGCACTGCGATTATCTGTCGATCCCGCTTTGGGTGCGCGAAAACAGTCTGATTCCGACATTACCCGGCGCGGAGCGTGCGGATGAGGATTACAGAGACCGTCTGGAAGTGCGTGTATATGAGCTTTTGGAAGAGGCTTCAACAGAAATCTACGCATCCGGAGAGAGGAAATGTACGGTCTCACTATGCAGGGAATCTGACAGGATCACGGGATCGATTGCAGGAGATGATATTGCCGGAGCCTTCAGGATCCGTTTTGTGAACTGCCATCTTCAGCAGGCAGTCGGAGCGGAGATGCATTACGAAGGAGAGGACACGGTCCTTGCAATATGCGGACGGAGTCAGTTTCAGGTCCTTTGAGAACAGCAGGGAACAGTGAAGTACGAATAATGTAAAAGGCACCGGGGACCCGCTGTTTATGCGGGTCCTCATTTTCTTCATGTGCAAAATATCTGCATTGCTTTTACTTTAAAGTCGGCTCAGGGCTTCGACCAATGAGCCTGCTGAAGATCTTGTGAACGGACATACGCACTCGGATTGCAGCCGAACTCCCTCTTGAATGCCTTCAGGTAGTTAGAGTAATCGTTGAACCCGCAGTCAAAGCATGCCTGTGTTACATTGCTGCCGCTGAGAAGAAGGTCACGGGAGATCGTGAGTCTTTTTTTCATAATATACTGATAAAGACTCAGCCCGGTATATCGTCTGAACTGGCGGCTCAGGTAATATTTGCTCATATAAAAGTGCTCTGCCAGAAGATCCAGCGTGAGATCTTCGGTGATGTTCTCGTTGATATACCTGAGAAGCGTATTGATCTTCTCATTTTCCATCACATCTTCAGGCACGATTTCCGTATCTTCGTAATAATACCGGCAGATCCGGACGAACAGTTCCATGATACAGGCAGTTCCCAGGGTATAACCCCCGATCCGGCGGCTGTGGATCGCATCGATGCACTTTTGGCAAAGATTCTCCAATCGTTCCGCCCTTGCCCTTCCGATGCGCAGCAGCCGGTAATCCCTGAATGCGGCGTCGCGGAAGACCTGTGACAGGTCGTCTTCCCCGAATTTGATCTGTTCAAAGAAATTATCGGCAAGCCAGATCACGATCCGCTCGTAGGGCCTGCCGGGAAGGATTTCCGGCCGATGGATGTCCAGTCTGTTGGTCAGGAGGATATCCCCGGGCTGCAAGTGGTATGTCTTGCCCTCGATGGTATACTGAACATTCCCATCTATGAAGAAGAACAGTTCGTAGAAAGGATGCTCATGGAAGTTCACATGCGGGGGAACTTCATCGACATAATGATGGATCTCATAGGGAGCGCCGGCCAGCATGTATTGCCGGTCTGTCCAGTTATCTCTGTGCATGATCTACCTCACAGCATGTCTGTTATCTGCTTATGACCGTCTGGATGCAGTTAATTCATTTTTGATTTTAGGGCAAGATTCACCATATTTCAAGGCTTCAAGCACCATGCGGCCGCAGGCGTTTCCGATTAGACTGTAAGCATCAGGGAACAAATACAGAGCGAACGCATGAAATTACAGAAAGGATGGAAAAAGCAATGATGAATCTCCCTCTGAATGTTGATTTTACAGGTAAAGTAGTCGTGGTGACCGGCGCGGGCGGCGTGCTCTGCGGCGATATGGCAAGAGCTTTTGCGCAGGCAGGAGCCAAAGTGGCTGCGCTGGATCTGAATGAAGAGGCCGTTAAGAAGCTGGCAAAGGAGTGCCGGGAGGAAGGATTTATCTGTGAGGGATACAAGGCGAACGTGCTGGATCCTGAAGTTCTGAAGGCGGTGCACGATCAGGTCGTGGCGGACCTTGGTCCCTGTGACATCCTGGTCAACGGCGCAGGCGGCAACAATCCCCGCGCGACGACGGACAACGAGTTCCAGCATGAGGCTGCGGATGGTCAGAAGACTTTCTTCGATCTGGATGCAGGCGGCGTGGACTTCGTCTTCAAGCTCAACTTCCAGGGGACGCTTCTTCCCACGCAGGTGTTTGCCAGGGATATGGTGGAGAAGAAGAACGGCTGTATTCTGAATATCTCCTCCATGAACGCATACACCCCGCTGACAAAGATCCCGGCTTACTCCGGCGCGAAAGCAGCCATCAGTAACTTCACGCAGTGGCTGGCGGTCCATTTTGCGGGATCCGGGATCCGCTGCAACGCGATCGCGCCCGGCTTCCTTGTTTCCAACCAGAACCGCGCGCTGCTCTTTAACGAGGATGGAACTCCCACAAAGCGTTCCGAGAAAATTCTCAGAAATACACCGATGGATCGTTTTGT
>CACZZH010000234.1 GCA_902785635.1 uncultured Lachnospiraceae bacterium | reverse complement strand
ATCAACGCTCATGACCAGATTGTTGAGGGTCACGTCATTGCGGTAATCCTTCGGGAACAGCGGACGCATCGGACGGTCGATCACGCGGGCGGTGAGGACCGCGTTTTCGGAAGCCTTGCCTTCACGTTTATTAAATCCGCCGGGGATCTTTCCTACAGAATACAGCTTCTCTTCAAATTCCACCGAAAGGGGGAAGAAATCGATCCCGTCCCTCGGCTTATCAGACGCTGTAGCGGTGGAAAGCACTGTCGTGTCACCATAATGCATAAATGCTGCACCATTCGCCTGTGCAGCTACTCTTCCTACGTCCACAGACAGGGTCCTGCCTGCGATCTCCATGGAGTATGTCTTATACTCCCGTTCCAGCTTCGTGGAAAATGTTTCTCCCATGTTATCTCCTTTTCCATGTACTGCTCTTCGAGTACATTGTGTGAATTCCAGACAGGAGACCGAAACGACTGAAAAACCTGCAGCACTATTCCGGCACAGCAGCGCTCCAGGCTGCCGGTCTGTAAGCTTTTCAGTAGTCCCGGTACCATTCCTGCCTGAGATAAATATGACCGTTAATTACACCGGCTTTGGAACCTCAGCATAGAAAGAACTGCTGCACACGAATACGAATGCAGCAGTCCAGATAATGCATTATTTTCTGATGCCGAGTTTTGCGATCAGTGCACGATATCCTTCGATGTCGGTCTTTCTCAGATAAGCAAGAAGTCCTCTTCTCTGACCAACCATCTTCAGCAGACCGCGTCTGGAATGATGATCCTTCGGATGCTCCTGAAGGTGTGCGGTAAGTTCACGGATACGCTCTGTCAGAACAGCGATCTGTACTTCCGGTGAACCGGTATCGCCTTCTTTTCTGCCATACTCAGCGATGATCGCCTGCTTTTTCTCTTTTGAGATCATGATGTTTTCCTCCTGTTTTTTTCTGATCGCCGTTTGCCAGGGAGCGGTCGGAGTGATCCGTCTTCCGAGCAGCGGCATTAAGTAACATACCAGGGTACTATACCACAAGTTGCAGCAGAACGTCAACATCGATTTATCGCTTTCTGCCTCATTTCTGTTTTCCGTTTTCTTCCAGCAGATCCGTCATGCTGCGCATGCTGATTCCGATCGTGGAAACGTTATGCAGAAGCGCCGTACCGGTCGAGGGAAGTATGCCAAGCACTCCCAGAAGGATCAATACGGAGTTGATGGAGAGGATCGCGGTATAGTTCCTGTGGATTCTTGTCATAAGAGCGCTGCTGATTCTCCTGAGAGTCACCAGAGAATGAAGATCATCCTCGGAGATCGTCACATCCGCGATCTCTCTGGCGATGGCGGCACCGCTGTTGATCGCAACTCCGCAGTCCGCTTCGGAAAGCGCAGGCGAATCATTCACACCGTCCCCCACCATGATCACCATACGTCCTGCATTATGTTCTTCCCGGATGAACTCTGCTTTATCCTCCGGAAGGACTTCAGAGCGGTAATCGTCCACTCCCACTCTGGCAGCGACCGCCCTGGCCGTCCTGTCACTGTCCCCTGTGAGCATGACCACGCGGCTGATTCCTTCCTGGTGCAGGAGACGGATCACCCCGGCAGCTTCCTTTTTCAACGGATCCTCGATCAGGATCACTGCACACAGAATGCCGTCGATCGCCAGATAAAGGTGGGAATACTCATCCGGAAGGGCATCAAATCGTTCCTGCTCCTCTTCCGGGATCACACATCCTTCATCCTCAAACACAAAATGATAGCTGCCGATGCAAACTTTCTTTTCATCAATGCTGCTGGCGATGCCGTGTGCCACGACATATTCGACACGGGAATGCTTCTCCTCGTGCTCCAGGCTGCGCCGCACCGCTTCAGAAACAACAGCATTCGCCATGGAATGCGGATAATGCTCCTCCAGGCATGCTGCCAGCCGCAGCATTTCATCCCCACTGCTTCCATTGAAAGTAACAACATCCTTTACACTGGGGGCTGCGTCCGTGAGCGTACCGGTCTTGTCAAAAACGATCGTCACTGCCTCAGCGCAGTTCTCCATGAACTTTCCGCCTTTCACCGCGATATGATGCATGCCTGCTTCCCGCATGGCAGAAAGAACGGCGATCGGCATGGAAAGTTTCAGTGCGCAGCAGAAATCCACCATCAGAATCGATGCAGCCCTTGCGCTGCTCCGCGTCAGCAGCCAGGTAAGCGCTGTCGCGCCGAACGTCCACGGCACCAGCCGGTCTGCCAGATGGGAAGCTTTGTCTTCTGTGAGAGATTTCAGCTTTTCCGACTCTTCGATCATCCGGATGATCCGGTCATAGCGTCCGCTGCCGGCTTCCTCACGGACAGTGACGGCCAGTTCTCCTTCATCTACGACTGTGCCCGCATAGATCATGCTTCCGGACGCTTTATGTACAGGCAGCGGTTCCCCGGTGATGGAAGCCTGATTGACCATTCCGTCCCCTTCCAGTACCACGCCGTCCAGCGGAATCAGATTTCCTGTGCGGATGACCATCGTATCTCCCGCATGCACCTGTGAAATATCCAGCAGGACTTCTTTTCCCTCTTCCGTACGGATCCACACTTTTTCCGCGTTCAGCGCCATCGCGGCAGCCAGATCTTCAACAGACTTGCGGTGTGTCCATTCCTCCATGATATCTCCGATTCCCAGCAGGAACATGATGCTCCCTGCTGTCTGGAATTCACCCCGGAGCATAGACACACTGATCGAAGCCGCATCAAGCACAGATACCTCAAGTTTTCCTTTCACCAGCGACTTTGCCGCCTTTCCGAGATAAGGCACGGATCTCACCGCGGTCAGGACCGTCCGAAGAGGCATCGGGACCACGAAACGCATCAGAAGCCTCCTGGCAATGTGGAAAAACATTTTGTCCTCATACTGTCGTGTAAGCACCCTGCCGGAGTGATCCGGGACAACAGCTTCTTCGCTGCTGAAGTCAAACTCTGCCAGACGTTTTTGAAGCTTTTCTCTGGCGGAAGGAGATCCGCACTCATCCCCTGTTTCCTTCCTTATTTCCTCCCGGAAATGAACGACGGCATTGCCGGTACGCTCATCGACCGTTGCATGGGAAACGCCCTCCTGCCCCTGCAGAAAAAACTCCAGGATATCCGCTTCCTCACAGGACATGTACGGTTTGAATATATGAATCCGCATGCGTCTTCCGGACTCATGCAGAATCTTACATTTCATATAGAAAGGTCACCTCTTTTACTCTTCCTGTGCAGCGGCAAGGACTGCCCTTGCATCCTCAATGATTCTGGCCTCATCTTCAAGACGTCGTTTTTCGTTCAGTTCCTTTGCATCTGCAGCAATATCTCCCGCATTTTCGCGAACAGTGGTGATATCCTTCATCACTTCATCCTTCATTCGAAGGGCCGCAGCTGTCGTATGTGTATAAAACTTCTTTGCGTCCCTGCTGCCGAGAATCTTCACGCCATAGCTTCCCATAAGAAAGCCTCCTGCCAGCAATCCAAGTTTTTTCCATTCGAACATTTTCATAAACCTCCTTACAGCCTTTCGGTTTCGCCCAAAATAATTGAAAGAATGCCTTCAAAGGAAAGCATTCCCTCTATTTCACAAAATATCATTTGTTTTTTAACTTTGTCAATATAGACATTTCTTAGCATACTGCTACACAGCTTAGATGTGCATTACTTCTAATAAAAGACTTAAATATCCCGCAAAGTGATCATCTGCCAGGCATGATATCCCAGCTGGACCGGAAGCGGGAGCACGGCATCTGCAACCGTCTCCGCCAGGATTCTCATACGCATTTTTCTTTTCAGAGCCGGATCCAGTTTTCTGGCCTTTACCTCTTCCAGCTGTATGTGTCCATGTGCGGGCGGTGCCATGCGGATCACATTTTCATATTGAAAGGCATCCAGTCTGGACAGGATCTCTTCCCGCTCACCGTCATAATCGAAAGCAACCCCCGCTGTGTCCCTGAACACCGTTACTTTCCGTACCGAACGGATCGCGGAGAAAGCGTAAAGCAGTATCTCCTCCTGCTTCGCGGTGATCCGCGGTTCAAACATGCGAATCCGGATCCTGTGTGTGCTCTCATGGACAATACGGTATTTCATCTGCGGTTCCTCCGGTCATTCTGTGCTTTCCACGCCAAGGATGAGTCACAGGGACGTTGTTTCTGACTCATTAGGGAAATCCCTAATGAGTCAGAAACAACGTCCCTGTGACTCATCCTAACAAATGAACGCTTTTCTGTCAATCAGACCGCTGCAAATCCTTTCTCGAGATCTGCGATGATATCATCGATATGCTCGGTACCGATGGACAGCCGGATCGTACTTTGATGGATTCCCTGATCCTCCAGCTCGGCATCCGTAAGCTGAGAATGAGT
>CACZZH010000233.1 GCA_902785635.1 uncultured Lachnospiraceae bacterium | reverse complement strand
CTTGCCGCAGGCGCACTTGTAGTGCTCCTCCGTTTTGTAGAACCAGGCGTCCGTCTTGCGGGATTCGCCAGTGGCCTTGTACTGATGAGAACTGCCGTATACAGGACAATTATCATCGGCACTTACGGACAAAGCACTAATGCCGCCGTCCATGTTATTCATTTCTTTCTCGGTCATTTCATGTATATTCATCGTGCTCATATTCAAGATCTCCTTTCAGATCCAAATCATCTTTTATTGCTGCAGGCGCTGATCACGACTGCATGATTTGATACGTTCTTTCGGGAGGGGTGGCAGCGTTTGAAACAAAAAAATCCTATCAACCCTATCAAAATCCTATTATCAATGTGCTTGTAATTGCTTGCATTGTTTGAAAAATGCCTTGGATGCTGGCTTTGTGTGGCCAAAATCCAAGGCATTTCTTCTTCGTTTCCGTCAAACTCGGGTTATAACACAAAAGAAGGTCTTCTGACTTAGTCAGTTGACCTTCTTTTCATTGTCGGCTTTTTTCACAGCTCCTTTTATATTTCTTACTTCTGCTGATTGGCCTGGATGATCTCTGCCAACGAAATGTTGGGGTTGCGATACCGTGCGTTCGGATTAGGCTCCTTGACGCATACCAGTTTGATGGCATTCTGCGGGCATGCATGTGCACAAGCCATGCAGTTGACACAGTGGGTATAGTCATACACAGGTCTGCCGTTCTCTACGCGGATGCATCCCCGCGGGCAGACACGGGTACAGATGCCGCAGCCTACACAGGCATCTGTGACTCCATACAGCGGGAAGGAATACATGCGGCCGTACTCTTCCGTCATCTTCATAAACCCTTGGTAGAAAGTCTTCTCCTCTTCCGCCGCAAACTGGATCTCGTGTTTGCAGGCGTCGATATCTGCTTTCAGCATAGCAATGTGCTCATCGACTTTCTTTTCCGGCTCAAGCAGTTTCTGCTGCTCCATGTCGAAGACGATGATGGCATTATCCAGCATGATGATCGTGTTGATATAATCAGCCTTTTTCCCAATGCTCTCCAGGAATTCCTGCGCACGTTCCGCAACGCCGCCATGGTGCATTCCATAGGTGACGATGATGTAGAAGTATTCCGTCTCAAATGTGGAGCTGCGGATGAAATCTTTGATGAGATCGGGCAGATCCAATTCAAACAGTGGACATACGATGCCGATCTTATCGGCTTTATAATGTCGGTCGGTCTTGTTCATTTCCTGAGGGATGCTGATGAGTTCTGTGTCCAGATGCTTGGCTACGTAAAGGCTGTTGCCTGTTGCTGTAAAATAGAAGACCATGTGATTTCCTCCGTGTTATGTTCTGAGTATACCATACCACCCCCGGGCATAATATGTAAAATACTTAGTTTGTATATCGAATTATTCGATTTTTGAATGATTCTTCTTGTATCTTCCGGCATAAGATGCTACACTCACTCCATACTATACCGGGAGGCGATCCGATGGACCTGCGTGTTTTAGAATACTTTCTTGCGGTGGCCGAGGTCGGCGGCATCAGCCGCGCGGCGGATATCCTGCATATTTCACAGCCCACACTGTCCAGACAATTGATGGAACTGGAAAGAGAGATCGGCAGTACTTTATTGATCCGCGGAAAAAGGAGTGTAACTCTCACACCCGATGGACTTATGTTTCGTGAAACCGCCAGGGACATCCTGGCTTTATACCAAAAAGCCCAGGAGAAACATGCGCAAAGCACGGAACTGTCCGGTGACATCTATCTGGGTTCAGGAGAGACAGAGTCCTTCTCTGCCCTTGCGGATCAGATCAAAGCATTTCAAGAACGATACCCTAAGGTATGCTTTCACATCTTCTCGGCAAACGCAGAAAAGATCCGGGATGACGTGGACAAAGGCTTGCTGGATCTGGGCCTTATGATGCGCTCCGTAAGCACGGAATAATATGAAAACCTGGCCATTGGCCGGGAGGAGCACTGGGGCGTATTGCTGCCCGGAGAACACCGTATTCCGCAAGGAGGTCCTGAGCTGGATCGGCGGACAGCCCGATGTGCGTGCGACCTATACTCTGGTACGAAACGCCATCCTGCTTGAACTGGCCGGCGGCGGACATATCGTCTGCCTGGATATGCCGGCGACCTCCAGTCACGGGCTGGTCTTTGTGCCCTTTGCTCCGACCCGAAAAAGTGAACCTGTGCTGATCTGGAAGCAAAGCTCAGCAGTCTCTCCTGCGGTGCAGGCATTTTTGGACTATTTGGATCACCCAGAGGAAGAATAAAACTTTTAAGACAAATACCCCCCTCGGCCGTTATGAACGGTCCAGGGGGTGTTGTGTTCCATGATCCTTTATTTGCGCTCCGCGACTCCTTCGATTTTGTTCAAGAAAGCCACGCTCCGCTCGATCCATCCGCGAAGCTCACTGAACAAAGCCTCTCCAAAGCCATGATCCATACCATGGCCGATCTCGAATTCATACGGGATGCCTGCGTTCTGCAAAGCATCTGCCAGGATGCGGGAATTGATGAAGTCACAGGCATGGTCGTTATCCCCGTGCAGGATATAGGTCGGCGGGAATGAACTGATATGGTCTTCCACATTCCAGTCGGACTCCGCAGCTTCTTCCAGGCTGAAACCATGGGTCGTCATGCTCCAGCCTCCGACATCATGCCCTGTGCGCACGCCTCTCCAGGAGACGAAGCCATAAACAGAGATATTTATGATCGGTGCAGGCAGGCCATAAGCAGGATAGCCGTGATTGTCCGTACACCAGGAATCGACCAGATAGCCGCCCGCAGAAAAACCTGCGATGAAGTAATGGCCTGCGTTCAGATGCAGTTCCGCTTTATGGGCTTCGATGTACCTGAGCAGCTGCGCCATATCCGCCAGCGGGGCCGGATATAATTTCTTTCCACCGACGCGGTAATTCAATACGACCACATGATATCCCAGCTGATTATAATGATTGGCGATCGGGAATCCTTCGGATATGTTCCAGATCTGGGTGTTGCCGCCGCCGGGAACACAAACAAGGAAGGGTCTCTCATCCGCATCCGGATCCATGGATGGGAAGTACATGAAATATGCTTCTTCCTTTCTCGGGTCAGCTTTGATCTCTTCTTCCGTATACAACGGATAGGTGAAATCTCCTTCTTCAGCCGCTTCCAGGAGGCGATTGAATCCATTCAACAACGAATATCCATGAAAGATCCTCTGTCTGGAGATCTCTTCGATCGTCGATCCATAAAACGGTGCCTGTTTCAGGTCCAGACCCACAATGAACCGATCTGCGTATGGTGCGATCCTCGGATCGGTCATGATCTCTTTCAAAGTATTCTTCCTGGTAAACATATCGTATCCTCCTTCTGTACCTTTCCTGAACTTTTGATTGCAGTTGTTCTTTGTTGATACAACTATACCACGGAGGCTCATAAATGTATAATATCGATATTAAATAGATTATTATGCAATTATTGAATAGAATCGTTATGCTTGTGCGTATCGATCTCTATCACGCGCCGATACCGTTCTTCTTCAGCCAGGCTGCTACGTCCGAAGGAAGCGATGAATCGCCGGAATAATGGACGGACAGGCCTTCACCTATAACAGCTTCCGGGGCAAGTTTCGCGATCGCCATCAGGCTCTGACCAAATCTGCCGCCGCCAAGCGTGCTTCCCCTGCGGCTTCTCCGCCTTCAATTGCGACCATTCGATTTTCCTCGAAAGACTCCGGTTGTTTTTGTTTTCAGTTGGTGACAATTTGTCACCAACTGGCTACCCTCCTCTTTAATTGCCTGAAAGGAGTCATCCCATAAATTCATATAATGTGTCATATTTACCATCTCTCCATATCTCTATCGCACAAGCCATGATTCCACCTTACTGTCATAAAATCATTACCTCAATTTATACTTCGTATATTTTCCGCCACAGTACTTGTATATCTTTCCTTCACTGACAAGCTTCTTTATTTCAGAATATGCCTGATCAGGAGTTATCTTTAAAAGTTCTGCCACGTCCTGTTTAGTTATAAATCCATCCTGTGCCCCAGCTAGCTTAATGATCATTTCAGGATAAGCAACTTTATCTATACCTGTTTGTCTCACATACTGAATACTTCTATTGTTTTCTTTATACACTTTCACAGAAAAAATATAGGATCTTGATTTACCACTTCCTACGCCTTCCACAAGTCCATCTTCAATCAAGTTTTCTATAGCTCCCAGCAGTTTACCCTCTGCCAAATGAGTCATTTTTGCGATGCGCTCTATCGTAAGTCGTTTTTCATTCTTTAATAATGAAAGAATCATCAAAGCATAGATTGACAATGGTTTTCCTAATCTATTTTGCTCATCTGCAATAAATTTTGTAAAAGTGTCATCTGCTTTTGCTCTTTGA
>CACZZH010000232.1 GCA_902785635.1 uncultured Lachnospiraceae bacterium | reverse complement strand
ATAAAATAACGTTCTGACTGAAACATCCGGAACGCCACAGGCAAAGAATTTTCCTGTTGTTGTTCTTTATTTTTTTCCCGGAAACTATTGTATCAGAAAAGAAGTTGTGACACAATAAGGTCTAAGTCGTTGCAGTAAAGCAGGCATGCGTTCCTTACAACAGGGTCCGGGCATGCGAATCGCTGGGAGTATTTATGATCCACCATTCCTTGAGAGATAATCGAACAGCCGGCGCGATTATCCTGAATATTATGCTGGCGGCGGTAAGCCTATTTGTTAATGGTTTTGGCATTTACCTGACGATTCAGGCCAATATCGGTGCTGCCCCATGGGATGTACTGAACCTTGGTCTGTCAAAAAGTCTTGGGATCCTCTATGGATCAGCATCCATCGCAATATCATGTACGATTCTTCTGATCGACATCCTGCTCAGGGAACCGATCGGAATCGCCATGTTTATTGACGCAGTCGTGGTGGGAAAAGCGGTGGATTTTTTCAACTGGACACACATTGTACCTCCCTGCAGGTCACTTACGGTGGGGATACCTGTGATGACAGCCGGCCTGGTTATTCTGGCTTATACCCAATACACGTATATGATCGCATCTCTGGGCTGCGGACCGAGAGATACTCTGCTGGTAGGACTGTCCAGACGTTTCAAACGTGTTCCCATCGGGCTGGTCAGCATTACGCTCCTGAGCCTTGCAACACTTACAGGATGGCTGCTTGGCGGACCGGTCGGACCCGGAACGATCCTGTGTGCTTTCGGGACCGGGCCGATCATGCAGTTTGCTTTCTGGACGGTTCATTTTAATGCGACCGATGTAAGGCATCAGCGGCTGGCGGATACATTCCGGATCGTCACTGCACGATAAAGATCAATACACACTTTTCATAAGCTGTAGAAACCTAAAAACCAGGAATCGTAAAGAAAAGCCATGATCGTGAGCATAAAAAGAGTGCCGCACCTGCTGATTATGATCAGCAAAATGCGGCACCCTTCTTTTTTATCAGATCAGACTTTGATCAGCTTTTTCAGTTTTTCATAAAGACGGTCAACATATCCCGGCTGCTTCTCCATGCTCTGCGAGCAGTAATCATAACGCTCGATCTTCTGCCAGCTCGGGGTGGGTTTATAGATCCTGTAGTTATCATAGCTTCCTGCATCAAACATCGACATATCTGACACCCCCTTATATCACTTTCTCTTATTATTCTTCCTTGTTTGTGATATAATCATAGCACATCTGTTAACGTTTACCATATGCTGCAAGAAAGAAAAAACGAATATTTTTTGTGCTTACATCACAAAGGAGAATGTCATGGGATTTACGGTTGAAGATATGATGATCGTATCGAAACAGCGCTATAAAATGGAGCTTGTGGCCGGGCAGGGCGGATGGTCAAATTCGATCAGCTGGCTGCTGATGCTGGAGGATCTCACGATCATCCGGAACTTTTCCGGGAAGGAGCTCGCCGTCACCACCGGATTGGGCTTTCAGGATGAGGAGCGTCTTCTTGCCCTGCTGCGCGATCTTCTGGCGCATCATGCTTCCGGCCTTCTGGTCAACACGGGGTTCTATATTCAGCAGCTCCCCGAAAAAGCGCTCACATTCTGTAATGAAAATGACTTTCCTCTTCTTACGGTCCCGTGGGATGTAGTACTGGCAGACATGATCAAGGATCTGAGTATCCGGATCTTTCTGCAGGGTTCTACGGATGAACAGATCTCATCAGCATTGATCGCTGCCATTGAACAGCCCGAAGCAGAAGAACGTTACATCCATACCCTGCTCCCCCACTTTGACCTGGACGGCACATTTCAGGTCGTACTTCTGCATCAGCCGGACCTGGACAAAATGGACACCGTGGACCGTAAGCGGATCGGTTACCGTATCCAGCTGTATCTGTCCAATATAACGCATAACGGCCATTTCTTTTATTATGATTCCCTGTTCGTACTGATCATCAACGCAGTTCCCATGAAAGACGTACAGGATATTGTGAGCCGGTTTCAGGCGAATCTTCAAAAACGGATGCCCCATCACAATTTTACTGTCGGAATCGGAAGCCAGATGACGCATATCCGCCATCTGGCCACAGCTTACACACGGGCAAAGGCTGCGCTTGCAATGGCGCTGGATACCAGGGCCTCTGTCCTCTATTTTGATCGTATGGGAATATACCGTCTTCTGTATACGAATCCGGACCGGCATCTGCTTGCGGATTTTTGTGAGACACAGCTTGCACCTGTGCTCGAATATGACCGGAAGCATGATGCCGGCTACGTGCAGACACTGGAACTGTATCTTAACTGCGGCGGCAGCATCCAGGCCGTTGCGGATGCCATGTATATTCACCGCAACACGATTCTCTACAGGATGAATAATATCCGGCGCCTGCTGGGATCTTCTCTGGAGACACAGGAAGAGCGGCTCCCCTATCAGATCGCATGTCTCATCCGGCATATGTTTTCAGCACCTGAGCAATGGTTTCAAGCATGATGCTCTGATCATAGGGCTTTGCTATGTGTCCCTGCATCCCGGCTCGCAGCGCCTCTTCCCGGTCCTCACGGAAGGCATTCGCTGTCACCGCGATGATCGGGATGCCTGCCTTGTCCGGATCTTCCAGGCTGCGGATACGCCGGGCTGCCTCATATCCGTCCATCACAGGCATCTGAATATCCATCAGAATAGCATCGTAATGTCCATTTTCGTTTTTCTGAACCATCTCAAGTGCTTCCTGCCCGTTTTCAGCGATCTCCAGACAGAATCCGGCTTCTTTCAGGATCATGGCAGCGATCTCCTGATTGACCATGTTATCCTCCGCAAGCAGCAGCCTCTTTCCGCAGAAACATCTTTCTTCCGGCTGTCCGCCGCGCTCCTGCATTTTTCCGTCTTTCTCTTCCTCATGCTGATCTGCAGCGATCACCAGACTGAGCCGGATGATAAACTCGGTCCCCTTTCCCTGCCCGGTCTCTACTTCGATCGTTCCGCCCATCCGGTCCACGATATTATTCGTAATGGACATGCCCAGACCGGTCCCCTGGATCTTGCTGATCGTAGAAGTCTGCTCCCGCTCGAAAGGTGTAAACAGCTTCTTTACAAATTCCGGACTCATGCCGATCCCATTATCCCGTACATGAAATTCGTAGACTCCCCTGCTGCCTTCCCGTCCGGTCTGTAAGACCGTGAGACTTACTTCTCCGCCCTCAGGAGTAAACTTATTGGCATTGCTGAGCAGATTCATGAGAGCACGGTTCAGATAACGCTTATCACAGCGGACCCAGCGCTCCTGTACATCACAATTCACTTCAAAATGAATCTCTTTCTCTTCCATCTGCATGGCGATCGTATCATACGCCTGCTCCACGACGTATGCCAGATCAATATCCTCTTCTTCAAGTGCCAGTTTTCCGGACTCGATCCGGCTCATCTCAAGGACATCATTGACGATCTCCAGCAGCTGCTGCCCGGAAAGGGCGATCTTGGAAAGATAGCTTCGTATTTCCTCCGCAGTAAGGTCCTCTTTTCTTGCAAGTGCCGTGTAACCGATGATTGCATTCAATGGGGTGCGCAGATCATGAGACATATTCGAGAGGAAAAAGGTCTTGGCTCGGTTCGCTTCCTGTGCTGATGCAAGTGCAGCTTCCAAATGCTCCTTCTCCTGGATACGGCCTGTAATATGCTGGATGAACCACAGCATGACTAATACAAATATGCTTCCGCCAAAAAGGATTCCGCCAATCACAAGATCCGGGTGCCCAAACAGTCCTACTGCCAGATACCCGCCCAAAAAAGCCACCAGGAGAATGATAGGAAGCGTAAACAGTGTACTCTCCTTCTCCCAGTTCCCTTTTTCGCGAATTCTTTTTGCAAATCGGGTATAGCTGAAGATATTGTAGACCATCAGGCCACTTCCCGCAAAAATCATCCCATCGATCAAGAATGTCATATCCATATCACCGCCCCTGATTTCAGTTCACTTCATATCCGGACGCTTTAATGGCCGCCCTCGCTAGAATACAGGTTGGATCGAATGTATCTTCCGTTCTCCCAAGCAGTTCAAAAGCAATCGGCAGTTCCGTGCATCCCAGGATGATGCACCGGGCACCGGCGTCCTTCATTTCCCGCAAAAGGGCATCCGCAGATGGCTTCAATTCTGTAAGATCTTCATTCCCTGCCTTAATATGATCATAGATCATTTTCATCAGAAGCCGCTGGCCTTCCTTTCCCGGATAGACCGGTCGGATTCCTTCCGCACGCAGAGCAGCCTCATAGATGCCGGCACGAATCGTTCCGTCTGTTGCAAAAACAGCAGCACAGCTGATTCCTTTTTTTCTGAGAAGTGACGCCGTTTCCCGAGGCATATGAAGAACAGGGATACGAACCG
>CACZZH010000231.1 GCA_902785635.1 uncultured Lachnospiraceae bacterium | reverse complement strand
CAGCGCATAATGTCAGGCTTTTTTCCGCTTCGCGAACTTACTGACGATAATATTCTGGAGGGTATCCAGATACGTTGCAAGAATGATGATCAGACCGATCGCAATAAACTGATAGAACGTATCCAGCCGGATAACGATCAGACCGATCTTCAATGCGGAGATCGTGAAAGCGCCAAGCACCGTACCAAGAATCTTGCCTTTGCCGCCCGCAAGGCTTGTCCCGCCGATCGCCGCCGCAGCGATCGCCATCGTCTCAAAACCTTCACCGGCAGTGGGCTCGCCCGTGCCAAGTCTTGCCAGTGTTACCATACCGGCCATGGCTGCGCCGATCGAGCACATGATGTAAGCGATCATTTTGTAGCGGTTTACATTGATACCGGACATCTTGGCCGCACTCTCATTGGCACCGATCGCGTAAATATAAACGCCTGCACGTCTCTTGGAGAGGATCACCGCAAAGATCACAGCCAGGATCAGCAGATAGATCATGTTCATACGCACACCGCGGACGATCTGCAGCTGGAAGGTCTTACGGAACTGTCCCTGAATGTTCAGTACCGGTTCACCGTTACTGATCACATATGCAAGTCCGCGGAAGATCTGATTGGTACCGAGGGTAGCGATGAAGGGCTGAAGCTGCATCTTCGTGATCAGGAAACCATTGATCATTCCGATGGCAACGCCCATCAGCAAGCCGAGTACGACTACGATCACTACCGGAACCTGGTGAGCGGAAAGCTCAGCGCATCCGACAATGACAACTGCCATGGTAGATCCGACCGAAAGATCGATGCCGCCCGTGATAATGGCAACGGTAATACCGATCGCCAGGAAACCATTCACAACGCCCTGATTAACGATATCGATCAGGTTGTCATATTTAAAGTAACGGGGACTCAGGATGGAAAACACCAGCACGATCAGCAGCAGCGCTGCCAGGGTGGTAAAGGACCGGCTGTTCTTTTTGATAAATCTGGCAACCATACTTATTTCTCCTTTTCTTGCATCGCATAGGACAGAATATTCACTTCGGTAAAATCATCATTCTTATCGAGAACTCCATTGATCTTGCCTTCGCGCATTACAATGATGCGGTCACTCATGCCGATAACTTCCGGCAGTTCCGAAGAGACCATGATAATGGATTTTCCCTGGGCTACGAATTCTTCCATCAGCTTATAGATCTCCGCTTTCGCGCCGACGTCCACACCTTTGGTAGGTTCATCAAAGATCAGGATATCCACCTTTGTGGAAAGCCATTTCGCAACGATGACCTTCTGCTGGTTTCCGCCGGAAAGATTGACTGTAAAATGCTCCGGATTGCGAATATTCAATTTGACCATCTCCGCATGATTGTTGAAATTGTCGAGCATTTCTTTTTCATTCAGCAGTCCCAGCAGCCCGTGTTTGAATTTCCCCATCCCGGGAATATTCACATTGCGGTTGTTGGACATGGTCGGAATAAACCCCTCTCTCTTCCGGTCTTCTGAGATCAGGCCTATGCCATATACCAGTGCCGTCTCGGTCGAGTCGATCTTAACTTTCGCTCCATGCAGGTACAGTTCACCGTCATACAGCGGATCCGCGCCGAAAATAGCCCGCATCACCTCAGTCCGCCTTGCGCCGACCAGGCCGGAAAAGCCCAGGATCTCTCCTCGATACAGTTTGAAGGAAATATCGTCGAAAGTCATTCCCTTCAGATGCTTTGCTTCCAGAACCACCTCATTGTAGTCCGCGCAGCTGGGCTGCATGCGTACCGCATAGCTGGACACATCACGTCCGACCATCATATGGATCAGATCTTCATTCGAAGTCTGTGTCATCTCTTTTGTGGCAATGCACATACCGTCGCGGAAAATCGTCACGCGGTCACAGATACGGAACAGTTCATCCAGTTTATGGCTGATGAACAGGATCGTGATTCCTTTTTCCTTCAGCCCGCGGATGATCTCAAAAAGTTTTTCGATCTCCGGAGCCGAGAGAGCTGATGTCGGCTCGTCAAAAGAAATGATATTGGCATTGAAATAAAGAGACTTTGCAATTGCGATCATCTGCAGGTCACCGACACCAAGGCCGACCACCGGATCGTTGCTCCTGAAAGAACATCCCAGTTCATCCAGTATACTGTCGCATTTCTCGTAAACATCCTTATAATCCAGGAAACCGCCTTTGGTCATTTCAAACCCAAGGGCGATGTTCTGTCCCACTGTCAGATTTTCCACTACCTGTACTTCCTGGTGGACCTTGATCACGCCGTTTGTGATCGCTTCATATGTGGAAGCATATTTTGTCGGCTTTCCATCGATATAGACCTGCCCCGATGTAGCAGGAAATACCCCGTGCAGAATATTCAGAAGCGTAGATTTTCCTGCGCCGTTCTCCCCAAGCAGGGCATGCACTTCCCCTTTGCGTACAGAAAATGAGATATCGGACAGGGCAACAACACCTGGAAACTCTTTTCTCACGTTTTCAAAACGAATATATTCATTGTCCACTTATGTTTCCCTCCCGAAAAATTGTCCAGTTCACGTTTGAAAAAGATGAAAGGGCAGCCACTTACCTGTGCGATAGTTGGCTGCCCTGCATATCCGTTATTTATTCAGGAAAACACGGATGCCATGTACTCATCTTGTCTATGCTTTTGATAATTACTCAGCACCTTTTTCATTATTATTCGAAAGTCGGATCTGCCCAGCCGATCAGCGTAGCATCATCCGTTCCGATGTTCTCAGCATCAACAGCCAGGGACGGGGTCCAGATGACCTTCGGCATGGTCTGTCCAAGCATGATACGAGTGGTAACTTCGCTTGCCATCATTCCTTCATAGTACGGGAACATGGAGATCGTTGCGGAAAGCTCGTTGTTCTTGATGGACTCGTAAGCTTCGTCTGTTCCGTCAGCGCCGATCACATAGATATCTTCGTTAAGTGTAAGGCCTGCTTCTTTGATGGCTTCCACAGCACCCAGAGCCATAACGTCATTGTTGCAGAATACGACCTTCAGATCATCATAGGTCTTAAGGAAGGTAGCGCAAACGTCTTTCGCAGTATCACGATCCCAGTCAGCGTTCTGCTCATCAACTACTTCGATCTCGGAATTCGCATCTGTAAGAGCATCCTTGAAGCCATTGGTACGGTTCTTAACAACGTCTGTTCCTGCAAGACCCATGATGATAACAGCTTTGCCGGAGCCAACCTTCTCATTTGCCCAGTCGCCTGCCTGTCTTCCTTCTTCATAGGAGTTCGTGCCAACAAACATATCAGCGCCATTGAATTCGTTGTTGACAGCGATGGTCGGGATGCCGTCGTCATGTGCTACTTCCACACCTTCTGTACAGTTGGAGGTGGAGATCGGGCTGATCATGATCACGGTAGCACCGTCACGGATCTGATCCTTCATAACAGCCAGCTGGCCTTCTGTATCAGCTTCATTCAGAGCGGATTTCACATCGATCGTCACATTTGCAAGACCGTTTTCGTTCTCGAATGCAACCATATCCTTGTAACCATCACGAAGAGCGGTCCAGTATACATTATCCTCAGTACGGATGTTGCCGGCGATCGCAATTGCTTCATCGGATACCGGAACTGCGCCGAGCTGCTCACGCATTTCTTCGAAAGTGATCGCACCTTCGATCGTAAGCGGATCAAAAGCTTCATAAGTATCGCCCCAGCCATCTGCGAACTGCGGGATATCTGCTGCCATCACGGTGCCTGCCACAGACAGAACCATACCTGCTGCCATAAGAGCTGCCATAACCTTACGTGCCTTCATGTTCCATTTCCTCCTTAAATATATATATAAAAATATCGGGTACTGAATTAACCGATGCGCAGAGCCTGCGCCGGATTTGTGCGGGTCACAGCTGTGATCTCCTCTTCGGTGAAACCGCTCTGCCGCAGCAGCGGAATGAAATGCTCCAGGATATAATCGATTCCGACCTTGGAACCATAGGATTTCATCCGGTCTGTTTCCGGATCCGTGGAGATAAGGATCTGGTCTGTATACCCCTTATCCATCATATGGCGAAGCATCCGGATCTCATCCGCATTGTTATGGAACTGGAAAAGAGTGATGGTATCATATTCCATGAACACACCGGTCGCGGCGATCTTTTCATGTCTCTCAAGATCCTCCACCTGCCGGTCCACATGGCATACAAGGATCGATCTGGTATCCAGGCCGATCTTTCCTGCAAGGAGATCGATCATTTCCAGTTCATCCTTTCCTTCCGTATGCACCATGATGGATGCGCCGGTCTTTTTTGCAGCCCGTCCCGCAGCCCGCAGGCAGCGTCGGTTCCATTCATCCTGCATTCCGTCACGGGTGATCATGGCTTTTACCAGGCCGGCACGGATATCCGTCCTGTATTCCGGCTTTTCATAAAACCCGCCCAGAAACAT
>CACZZH010000230.1 GCA_902785635.1 uncultured Lachnospiraceae bacterium | reverse complement strand
ATTCTTTATTCGCTTGCAAGGACCTCATTCATCATGTCTGCCATTGCTCTGCACACGTCCGCCATCTTCTCCGGATTCTGCCATCCCTCGACAAGGCCTGTCGTAAAGCCGCCTTCCCATGCTGTCGTATATCTGGACGCGGGATGCTGGATCAGGGTGCCGTTCTCTTCGATCATCAGGAACGGAGTGATGTCCATTCCTTCGAATGCATTTGCAAATGCATCGGAAGCTCCCTTGTAAGCCGCCATGGTAACGCCCAGTTCAGACTGCCTGAGCTGTCCTTCTTCGCAGCAGAATGCGCTGATCAGGTCATATGCCGCCTGCGGATCCGCTGTATTGGCAGCTGCCGCCCATCCAAGTCCGTTGTAAAGGGAGCAGCGCTCGCCTTCGTCACAGCTTCCGTTTCCGTTGGCATCATAGTAGGGGATCTCAGCCCATGCATAGTCAGCGGAATTCTCGGCAGTGTAGAAAGTGTTCACCATCCAGGAACCCTGGAGCATCATTCCAACGATACCGGAAAGGAACATTACGTCCGGATCCGTGACTGCCATGAGGTTCTGATCCGGCATGGAGGGGAAGAGGTTGTCTGCGAGATAGGTCATTGCTGCGATCGTCTTCTCATCATCCATTCCGGAGGTCTTGTTGTCGTCGGAGATCAGCTTGCCGCCAAAATCATAAATGAAGTTGTACCAGCCGTCCTGTCCGTCATTGGTGTTCATCGCCGTACCGTAGACGCCGTCATCCTTGCCGGCCTGTGTGATCGCCGCTGCCGCCGCGCAGTAATCATCCCAGTTCCAGTCATTGGTGGGATACTCAACGCCGTACTTGTCAAACACTGCCTTGTTGTAGATCAGCGCAATGGTGTCATGATCCTTCGGAAGCGCGTACTGATTGCCGTCATTGTTGTAGATATTGACGATACCCTCATAATAATTCGCCAGATCGATCGCTTCATCCTGCGCGATATAGTCATTGAGATTCAGCAGCATCTCTGCTTCCATGTATTTTTGTGCTTCATTGATGTGCATCCAGAACACATCCGGCAGCGTCCCGCCTGTAGCGCCGGCTTCAAGGAGCGTCCAATACTCATTCCATGTGATCACATCGATATTGACCTTGACGCCGGATTTCTCAGACCATTCATCCGCGATCTGCTGAAGACCTGCGAGCTGGTTGTTATCCCAGATCGCGACCTGCAGTGTGTCCGTCTGATACTGCTTTGCCTCATCGGCGGCTGCCGGAACAGCCAGCGCAGATACAGTCATCATTGATGCAAGTCCGAGTGCAGTTGCTTTTCTGAGCTTCATAAGATTTCCCTCCTCCATGTTTTTGTGTGTTTCATCCATGCCTTCCGGCATATTGTCTGCTGTCATGTGTGTTTTGTTTTGATCTGAATATAGAATACCAGTAAAGATTCTATATTCACATGAAGGAAACACTCTGCAATATGGAAAAATGTTCTTTGATGCGTCAGAAGCGTACACTTCAAGGACAGCTCATCCCAGGAAATTCTCGTAGTTCCTGCAGTATATTTTCTCAAGCACTTTCTCCGGCAGTCCAAGCCCTGTCAGCCGGGCATCTCCGCGTCCGGTGAAATATGCTCCGTCATCCGTCAGGAGGTATTCTCCCTCCGTCTCAAGAAAATTCCGGACCAGGTCTGAGCGTGCATGGCTTTCTTCCATATTCAGCAATGCCGGCTCTTCCCGGATCACCTGGCGGCCTCCGATATCCGTACCGTAAAGGATCCGGTCCTGGTATTTTTCAAAAAACCGGACTGCCGCTTCATGCTGATCGGTACTGCCAAGGTTCAGAATCAGTTCCGTTCCCGGAGTTACGTCTGTATATACATTCGGATATCGGTCGAAGATCTGAGCCAGGCGTTTCAGCTGCAGCGACATGAAAAAGAAATGCGGGAACAGAATGCGCAGATGAGGATGCCGTGCAAGGACCCTGCCCATCTGCCCATACTGGTCCTCATTATTCACATAAGTATCGTCATAGAACCACCCTGCACTTTTCGCGAAGGCATCCACCCTGGATGCGTCCCAGAAGGTCTCGGGATCATTTACATGCATGATAATGGGCACCTGGCGCCGCTCCGCCTCTGCCCAGTAGGGTTCCCAGACATTACTGTCAAAATCCGGCACCGGAAATGCCTTGCGGGTGTTTGGCTTTCCCTCCAGCATTTTGATTCCGGTGCACCCTTTCCCAAGCAGATAACGAATCTGGCCCCGAAGCCTTTCTGCCATCTCCTCCTGCCCATCGGAATACAGATAAATGCTCCGGTCAATTCCGCCTAACACATCGATGCACAGGCCGGATCCGGCCGCCTCTTCACGGAAGCGGAACGCCTCATCCATGGTACGTTCCAGATCCGTGCTTCTCCCTTTTGGAATACATAAAAAAGCAGCCCGGACTGCGTTTTCGTAGTCGAGCGCTTTCCGCACCCGGTCCTGTCCCAGGCTACCGTCATAATGAATGTGAGCATCCGTGATCTTCATTTCAGCTGTCCTTTGCCATACTGCTTGTCAGATCATCTTTTCCATCTCCGCAAGCAGTTTGATCTGTGTTCTGGCGCGGTCGAGGTTTTGCTCCGGCCTGCAGGTCTTGTAGTAAATATCCCCGTTCAGATAGTCTGCGAGAAAGCGCAGAGCCTGCTCGTAAGTGATCACCTTTGCCCCCATCGGAAGCAGCTCGATCTCTCTGGATGTCAGGCGTTCTCCACACTCTTCCAGATAGCCTTTCCGGTAAAGGTCGTACATCTTCTTATCGAAAGAGACCTTGGAAAGGTCCGGCTCGTCTTCGGCCGCAGTACTCGCACCAAACCGAATCGCGTCTCCGAAATCGTGGAGCGCCAGTCCGGGCATCACGGTATCGAGATCGATCACGCAGAGCGCTTTGCCTGTCGCCTCATCAAACAGAACGTTGCTGAGTTTGGTATCGTTATGGGTGACCCGGGCAGGAATGTCCGCCCGATCGTCGAAACTTTTTGTGTAGGCCGCACGGACTGTCAGAAATTCGATCTCCGGCCTGACCAGATGCTTTCTGCCTGCCGCATCCTCTTCGACCGCTTTGCTAAACTGCCGGTACCGGTTTGCGGTATCATGAAAGCCGGGAATCGTCTCACTCAGAGTTTCCACAGGAAAATCCGCCAGCAGATTCTGGAATCTTCCGAAGGCCAGCGCGCTCTGATAAAAATGATCCGGCTGATCGGGTCTGTCATAGCAGATGGTATCCTCTATGAAGTCGTAAGCTCTCCAACTGCTTCCCTGCCCGTCTGTGAAGTATGCTTTTCCATCCCGGGCAGGAATCACGGTCAGGGTCTCACGGTCAGGATCTCCGCCCTGTTCCAGGATCTTTTTTTTCAGGAAGGTCGTCACCCGGACGATATTTCCCATCAGTTTCCCGGGATCACCCATGATCTGTGTATTGATTCTCTGGAGGATGTACCGACGCTCGTGATCTCCTTCGCGGAAGGTACATACAACTGTGTCATTGATATGACCGTCCGTATTCCACGAAAGGCTGATGCACTCTCCTCCAAATTGAAAGGCATTGGCTGCAGCATTCAGCTGCTCTTGCGTTATCGTATTCATATCCGTCGATCCTTTTTTGTCCTGCCACTCCTGTTTCATTACTGCGGTGCCTGCAGGCCAAGAAATGCCCGGCAGGTCTCGCACACCTGCTCTGTCATGGATCTTTCAGGCATCTCGCAGAACACACGCAGCAGCGGCTCTGTTCCGGAGAAGCGTATGGAGACCCATCCGCCGTTCACGAAGAAAATTTTACAGCCATCCATATAGGTTACTTTTTCGATCTTGAATGGCATCTCCGGCACTTTCTTCTCTATCATGAGGATGCGGTGATACTCTTCCCGGTCTTCCGGCCGGAACCGGTAGTTGTTCTCGATATATGCGACTCTTCCGACCTGACCGGCAATCTCGTCGAAGATCTCTGACATCTTTTTTCCTGTCACGGCGAGCATCTCCACCAAAAGCGCTGCCACGTAAATTCCGTCTTTTCCATGGATATGCCCGCGAACACTCAGGCCTCCCGAAGATTCTCCTCCGAGAAGAGCATCGGTTTCCGCCATCTTTGATGAGATATACTTGAACCCGACCGGCACTTCATAGCACTCCTCGCCAAACATTTCGGCAAGGCGGTCCAGCCTGTGCGTCGTGCAGAGATTTCTCACTGCCGCCCCCTTCTTCCCTTTGTACTTCTCCAGATAATAGTAGAGCACGACCAGAAGATCATTCGGTGACAGATACCTGCCGTTGTTGTCCACTACACCGATCCGGTCGGCGTCCCCGTCTGTCGCGATCCCTATATCATAATTCCCCTGGACTACGGTATTGCTCATGTCCTTCATCCACTTTTCAGCAGGCGCAGGAAGATGCCCTCCAAAGAGCGTATCGTGCGTGCC
>CACZZH010000229.1 GCA_902785635.1 uncultured Lachnospiraceae bacterium | reverse complement strand
GAAGTGCAGATGCTTACCTTTGGCATTGACCTTCGCAGAGACTTGGGCATCAGATTCGCAGTCGGAGATTTGAATGAATGGCTTGGTCAGGCGAAGGATTTCAAGGAAAAGTATAACTTCGGACTCTATGGTGTTTGGATTGCCAGCGAGGATGGCAAGTCTGGCCGTTATGTTCCTGAATCGGAATATACAGATGAGATACGGGAGCAGATGGAACTGGCTAGAAAGCGCAATAGGGAGTCTGCGCAGGAATCATTAAAGATGTAAATACGTATTGACGTATTGAAGGTAATACATATTAAGGAGAATACATATTGAGCTATGGAAATTTCAGGATTCAGGAGTGAAGAGGAACTGATTGAACTTCTTGATGCAGGTAAGATAACCGTTCTGACCTTCGTTACACATCAGTCAAAGGAACTGTCTGAGGAGGAGTACCGCCGAATCTACGATGATTTCCTGCGCAAGTATGACGTGATCAGTAATGTGGAGCGTCCGCTCAGCGTCGAAGGGGAATCCGCAGACTGAAATGGCGGATCGAACGCATGTAAGAAATCCGGGGTCATCCGAATCATATCTATATACAGGGATCCGGAAAACGATGTTCGTTTTCCGGATCCTTTTGCTGTTTGTATAGGTTTCAACGGTCTTCGCGTTGCGGTATCTGTTCTTTTATGGTATTTTATCAGGGATTGTGAATTCGAAAAAACATCAGGGAGGGAACTGTAAATGGCGATCTGCATGGCAGGCATAGATCACACAAAGGCGAAACTGGACGTACGAAGCGTTTTTTCACTGACAAAACGAAAAATGGCGGAAGCCTATGCTTCGTTTCGGGATATTCCCGGAATTGACGGCTGTGTGCTGCTCTCCACCTGCAACCGGATGGAGATCTGGCTTTCGGGAACGGAAGATGTGATCGGTTCTCCTGTGGATCTGCTGTGCACTTTTCTCGGGGTCTCGCTGGATCTATATGAGATGTATTTTCAGGTTCGCGCCGGAGCCTCAGCGGTCGATCATCTGTTCCGGCTCGCAGCGGGACTGGAATCCATGATCATAGGGGAGGACCAGATCCTTACCCAGGTGGGGGACGCACTGGTCTATTCCCGTACCTGTGCAGCAACGGATCACGCATTGGAGGTGTTGTTCCGGCTTGCGGTGACCGGGGGAAAACGGGTGAAAACAGAGACCGTGCTCTCCACGGCGGACCGGTCGGTGATTCACACAGCACTGCAGGTACTGGAGCAGGAGGAAGGCTTTTCTGTAAAGGGAAAGACCTGTATGGTGATCGGGAACGGTATGATGGGAAGGCTCACCGCCCAGACACTGCTTGACCGGGGGGCGGATGTGACCGTGACCGTGCGTCAGTACCGCAGCGGAATCGTAGATATCCCCAGGGAATGTAAACGGATCAACTATGATGACCGTATGCAGCTGTTTCCCTCCTGCGATTTTGTGGTCAGCGCCACAAGCAGTCCGAATTATACGCTTCGGCTGGAACAGATGGAGAATCTCTCCGTAGATCATATCCTCCCGCTGATCGATCTGGCGGTTCCGCGTGACATTGAACCTGAATGCGGGAAACTGCCCTGGGTAAGGCTGTATGATATCGATTCTTTCCATATTGACCTGGAAACGGAAAATCTTCGGGAAAACCTGAAAAAAGCGGAGGGGATCCTGGAAGAAGAGAAAAAGGAATTCTATGACTGGTATGAGGGCAGAGACATCGTTCCCCGTATTCAGAGAATGAAGGAGATCATTGGGAAAGATGTGCAGGGGCGCATGGTACCTGCGCTGCGGCATGCCCATCTGGAAAAGGAGGAAAAGCAGGCGATGGAAGAGAGCATCGCACAGGCTTCCTCCCGAATGATGAACCGGATGCTGTTCGGATTGAAAGAAAAGCTGACCGACCAGGAATTCACCCATTGCCTGGAAGCGATGGAGGAGATGTTCCGGTGACGCGCTTATGCTTCGGGGTCTCCGAGCCCGAGCTCGTCGGCGTGTTCTTTCATACCGCGGATGCATATATCTGCCACATCCCGGATATCCATCTCCAACATTTCACATCCCTGAAGGATGAGCGGACGGTTGCATTTGGCGGCGAACCGCTTGTCCTTCCATTTTTTCATAAAACTTTTTAACTCCAGATCGGTGATTCCGTGGGGACGCATCCTGGCGGCTGCCTGAATGATTCCGCTCAGCTCATCTACCGTAAAAAGACTTTTCTCCAGAGCAGTTTCCGGCCGGACGTCGGTGCAGATCGTGTAACCGTGACTTAAGATCGCACGGATATCGTCCTCCGGTACACCGGCATCGCGCAGCGGCTGTTCGGTATGAGCCAGATGTTCTTCCGGGTATTTCTCATAGTCGTAGTCATGCAGATAGCCGATCGCTTCCCAATGCTCTTTATCTTCGCCGAAATGCTCCGCCATCGCGCCCATACAGGCTGCCACATTGGCGGCATGCAGTTTCAGATGTTCTTCTGTGACCATTGTATCATTCAGTCTTCTGGCTTCTTCAATTGTCAGTTTTTCCATACTTTACTCCTTCCGGCCATTGGCAGAGCTGCCGCCGGTTCCGATCTATGGCAGCTGCCAAAGCGATTTTCGTTTACTATAGCAGAGAAACGGATGAACTGCAAGCAGTGGGCAGTGGATGTTGCGGCTTGAAGGCAGCATATCAAGCTGATATAATTTAGTATCATGTGAAGCTCTGATTAAAAAATGAAAAGAAAAAGGAGATATGACCCATGAATTTGCAGATCAGACCCAGAAGGCTGCGCGGAAGTGAGACACTGCGGAAGATGGTGCGCGAGACGAGGATCGACAGATCCTCCCTGATCTATCCGATGTTCGTGATGGACGGGGAGAATAAGGTGGAGGAGATCACATCTCTTCCGGGACAGTACCGGTATACGGTGGACCGGATGGGCGAAGAGCTTGAACGTCAGCTCGATGCAGGAGTAAGCAGCGTAATGCTGTTCGGCATTCCGGAAAAAAAGGATGAGGTTGGAAGTCAGGCCTATGCGGAAGACGGTATCGTACAGCGCGCTGTAAGATATGCGAAGAAAGAATTCCCGGAGCTGTACATGATCACGGATGTGTGCATGTGCGAATATACCTCCCACGGGCACTGCGGTGTTCTGTGCGATCATTATGTGGACAATGATGAGACCCTGAAACTGCTGGCCAAAACTGCTCTTTCCCATGTGGAAGCAGGGGCGGATATGGTGGCTCCCTCTGATATGATGGACGGGAGGATCGCTGCGATTCGGGAGACCCTGGATGCCAGCGGCCATGTTACGGTGCCGATCATGTCCTATGCCGTAAAATACGCTTCTTCGTTTTACGGCCCATTCCGTGAGGCAGCCGGTTCTGCTCCGGCTTTCGGAGACCGCAAGAGCTATCAGATGGATTTCCATAACCGCCGCGAAGCACTGAAGGAAGCTCTTCTGGATGTAGAAGAAGGAGCAGATATCCTGATGGTGAAACCTGCCATGACGTATCTGGATCTCGTACGTGAAGTGCGCGATCATGTGAATCTGCCGGTGGCTGCCTACAGCGTCAGCGGGGAATATGCCATGGTCAAAGCCGCTTCTGCCAATGGATGGATCGATGAAGAAAAGATCATTTGTGAGATGGCGGCATCGGCTTTCCGTGCAGGTGCGGATATTTATCTTACATACTATTCAAAAGAACTGGCAGGACGTTGCTTGTGACTCATTTTCAACAATTACGGTATAGTCCTGAGCGATAAAGAATAAAATGAGCTGGGACAGGGAGAAGAAAAATGTCGGTATCAGAAACACTATTTGACAGGGCAAAGAAATGTATTCCGGGAGGAGTCAACTCACCGGTCCGTGCATTCGGTTCGGTCGGGATCGCGCCGCGCTTTATCACGCGGGGAGCGGGTGATCGTATCTGGGATGAGGATGGAAAGGAATATATCGATTACATAGGGTCATGGGGGCCGATGATCCTCGGACACGGACATCCGGCGGTGCTCGAAGCAGTGGAAAAGGCAGTCCGCGACGGCTTGAGCTTCGGCGCAGCCACGCGCCGGGAAGTTGAGATGGCAGAGCTGATCTGTGAGCTGGTGCCCTCCATTGAGCTGGTCCGTATGGTCAACTCCGGAACGGAGGCTGTGATGAGCGCGCTTCGCGCGGCCAGAGGCTTTACCGGCAAAGATAAGATCATCAAGTTTGCCGGATGCTATCACGGACATACGGATGCAATGCTGGTAAAGGCGGGATCCGGCGTAATGACACAGGGGCTGCCGGGAAGTGCGGGAGTACCTGCAGGCTGCACAAAAGATACTCTTACGGCAGTATATAATGATTTGGAGAATGTGCGGGAACTGCTGGAAGCGAATAAGGGAGAAGTGGCTGCCGTGATCGTGGAGCCGGTGGGGGCAAATATGGGCGTTGTACTTCCGGAGAACGGTTTTCTGGAAGGCCTTCGCAGTCTTTGTGATGAGTATGAAGCACTGCTGATCTTTGATGAAGTGATCACGGGATTCCGGCTTGGACTTTCCGGTGCCCAGGGATATTACGGGATCCGCCCGGACCTTACGACCTTCGGGAAGATCATCGGCGGAGGAATGCCGGTCGGCGCTTACGGCGGCCGGAAAGAGATCATGGAAATGATCGCGCCCAGCGGTCCGGTGTATCAGGCCGGAACGCTGAGCGGCAATCCTGTGGCTATGGCGGCCGGGCTGGCACAGCTTACAGTGCTAAAGGAGGAAAAAACACTTTTTACAAAGCTGAATGCTGCAGCCGACCGGTTCTTTACGGAATTGGATAAGATCTTAACGGATGCCGGACAGCCGCACTGTCTGAACCATATCGGTTCCCTGGGCTGTGTGTTCTTTACCGGCGGCCCTGTGAAAAATTACAGCGATGCGCAGAAGAGTGATACCGCCAGGTTCACTGCTTATTTTGCACACATGCTGGAGCAGGGCATTTATCTGGCGCCTTCCCAGTTTGAGGCGATGTTCCTGTCTGCTGCACATACGCAGGAAGATCTGGACCGCACCCTGGAGGCAGTAAAATCATTTGTTGGGTAGTCAGGACACGCTCTCGGGCCCTGTGCACAGATCAAGCTTCAGATGTGCTGCCGCGTTCCGATATATTATGATTCGCGCGGCAGCCTCTGTTGCCCTGAATCAGAAACGGGTCACAGCGCGGCGAAAAATGCGACCAGAGCTTCAAAAGCTTCGTCATGAACCTGACGGGCTGCTGCTTTTTCTTCCGGCGCAGAAAGTGTCTGCCATTTCTCGATAGCCTGATCCGAAAGGTCAAAAAGATAGTTCACAGTGTTCATCATTTCCGTCATGCCGCACCTCCGATGTGGAAATACAGGGTTCAGACCTGCCGATCTTAAAGGAAGCTGCTTGGGTTTGAATAGTTTAATTGATGGAAACGTCAGAAAGTTTGTATCTTTTGAGTTCATTATACCGGGATACAGTTACATGACCGGTTACATAGAAAAAATATGATTTTTTTATTCTTCATCGTGTAGTTCAAGCTCGCAATGAAGAATATAATTCTCCGGCGGCAGGAACGCCGGCAGCGTTCCTGAAAAACCGGCGGAAGGAAAAGCATCAGAAAACAGCAGGGCAGAGGAGTGAAAATGAGAGAAGATCTTATCAGGCAGATCAGGGCATATACGCCATATAATGAGCAGGAGGAAACTGATCAGAAGACGATTCTGAGGATGCTGCAGGAACAGGAAGATATTTTCCTGAGGGAGAATCTTACGGCACATATGACCGCATCCGCGTGGGTCGTCAACGCAGAGCGGACAAAGATTCTGATGGCTTACCATAACCTGTACGATTCCTGGGCCTGGCTGGGCGGCCATGCAGACGGCCAGGAAGATCTCCTCGGAGTGGCGCTCAGGGAAGTGTGTGAAGAAAGCGGAGTAAAAAAGGTAAAGCCGGTGACGGAAGAGATCTTTTCCCTTGAAGTGCTCACTGTGGACGGGCATGAAAAGAAAGGGAAATATGTTCCTTCGCACCTGCATCTGAATGTTACATATCTGCTCGAAGCCGATGAGGAAGAGACGGTACGTGTGAAAAAAGACGAGAACAGTGCTGTTGGCTGGTTTTCACCGGAGAAAGCCGTGGAGGCATCCTCGGAGCCCTGGTTTCAGGAACGGATCTACCGGAAGCTGAACCGGAAGCTGGAATTATTGTTACGAATCTCATAGGAACCGGAACATGAAATTTTGTCTGCATCTTCTCCGGATACAGCAGGGAGAAATGATTCAGGTACGAAGAGAGAATGAGAGGAGTGTTATTATGAAAAAAAGAATCGTCTGCTTCGGAGATTCGAACACCTGGGGATTCAACAAGCTGGATGAGAGCCGCTACCCGGAGGAAGTGCGCTGGACAGGGAGACTGGCCGGAATGCTGGGACCGGATTATACGGTCATTGAGGAGGCGCAGAACGGACGGACCACGGTATGGGATGACCCGATAGAAAACCGGATGGCCGGGCTGAAATATCTCTGGCCCTGCATGGAATCCCAGTCCCCTTTTGACCTGATCATAATCATGCTCGGAACCAACGATACGAAATGCTATTTTTCACAGACGGCGCAGAACATCGCGGACGGAGCCGGACGCCTGGTTTGGACGGCAATGATCAGCCCCTACGGACCGGACAAATATCCGCCGCAGGTGCTTCTGGTCGCTCCGATCCGGATCGAGGACCATGAAGTATACCGCCATATGTTCGGAGTCCAGGCGGCGGAAAAAAGCGAAGGCTTTTCGAAAGCTTTCCGCTTAGTTGCGGATAAATACGGATGCCATTTCATGGACGCATCCCTTTATGCGAAGCCGGGGAAGGCGGACGGACTTCATCTGGATCCGGAGGGACATGCACTGCTGGCAAAAGCCATGTATGAGAAGGTGAAAGAGATCCTGGGGAGAACAGAAAAAGAAAGGCCAGCGGCCGGATCCGAATGAGTATTTCGGGCCCGGCCGCTGTTTTGTATAACCTGGTTTTGTTTGGCCTGAAAAGGTGCTATATTAATAATTAAGAATTAAATACGGCTAACTTGTTGTTGTGACTCAAGGGAAGTGTGCATGGAAGAGAAAGGCGGAAAGAGGAAATGAAAAAGAAACAGTTGCTGGCATGGATGCTGTCTGTAGTGATGGCGGTTTCTGCGATACCCGCAAATATGTTTGCAGTATCTGCGTCAGAAATAGACTTTGTGATGGAAGAGACAAAAACAGTTGATGAAGATGCAGGCTTTGAGGTTCCGGCCGAGGTTTCAATGCAGGAGGAAGATGTGTCTTTCGAGGATGTGTTCTCTGCAGAAGATGAGCTCCCGGTGGACGAGATGCTGCCCGATGCGGAAGAAACTTTCATTCCGGAAGGAACAGATGAAATAGAGACCGTTCCTGTGAAAGAAGAGGATACGGCAGCTGCTGAGCAGGACAGCCTTCCGGAAGATACAGCTCTGGAAGGTGTGTTTTTTGACGAAGTTTTTGAAGAGGAAACAGAAGAGTACCTGCCGGAGGAGCTGCCCGTGCAGGAAGCGGAGGAAGGTCTGGAGGAAGAACTTCCTTCGATGGAGGAAGCGGGGACTGAAGCCCCGGCGGCTCCGGAGCTCGCGGATGGTTTCGCACTTTGGGAGGAGCCGGCAGAAGAATCTCTGCCTGAAGCAGAAACGGAAGCGGCAGCAGCGGAACCGCTACTACCAGTTCTTCCAGCAGCAGCTCCACCCGCTCCAGCGGAACCGGCACCCGCTCCAGCAGCAGCTCTTCCAGCACCCGCTCCGGCAACTCCACCCGCCGCTCTTCCAGCGGTGCTACCACCCGTTCCTCCGCCAGCGAAGGCACCAAGGTGGTCCGGGAGGGAACCCAGCAGGAGCCTCAGAGGCAGAGCAGCAGCACCCGCAGCAGCAGTACCGTCCGGTCCTCCAATGTGACCAGCAGCGGCCTCACCGGCACCGCCGTCGAGAGACCCGAGCATCACGGCCAGGAGGTATACCGTGACAACGGCTACAACTACCGCTATAACGATGGCATCCGTGTGGACGACCGCCACAATATGTACCGCGTGGCTCCCCGTCAGAGAGATCCTCTGGCCTGGGACCGTCCCGGTCACTTCTATGGAGACGCTCC
>CACZZH010000228.1 GCA_902785635.1 uncultured Lachnospiraceae bacterium | reverse complement strand
TTGCCCTGATGTACGAGCCCTACTTCCGCATGTCCACGCTGCGCCTGCCCATGGTGATGGCGATCGCTACCCGAGAGATGACCTCTCCCGAGACCATCTGGAGCGGGCAGCAGGATGCCGTGTCTGTCCGGGAAGCCGGTTGGATCCAGATGTTCTGCGACGACAACCAGGAGATCGCGGATATGATCGTGCAGGGCTATATGATCAGCGAAGATCCGGAGATCTGCATTCCGGTCAACGTGTGCTATGACGGCTTTTATTCCTCCCATCTGACCTCCGGCGTCATCATTCCTGATCAGGAGGAGGTCGACAAGGTCCTCCCGCCCCACAGGCTCCATCATCCCCCCATCCTGGATCCGGACAGTCCTTTGGCGCTGGATCCGATGACTCCCGGCGAGCTGCTGATGCACTACCGCAAGAGCCACCTGGAGGCGATGCAGCGTGCCCAGGACGTGATCGACGACGTGGACCGCAGATTTGCCCAGGTATTTGGACGTTCCTACGGCGGCATGATCGAGGAATACCGCTGCGAGGACGCGGATCTGGTGCTCCGCGGGACTCATCAAAATCCGTTTCTATCGTCCCTTCCCGGCCAAAAGGATCGCTGCGGCGCTGAAGGGGAAAAAGGCCTTCTGCGTGGTAGACCGCAGCGTCAGCTTCGGGTGGAACTGCGGGTCCATGTATGTGGAAACGCTTGCCGCGCTGGCAGCTGGCCAGGTGCGCTATGCCAGCTTTTCCGCCATCGGCGGCCTCGGCGGCGCAGATATTTCTTACCAGGACATGGTCGCCATGATCGAGCGTCTGTGTCAGATCCAGGATCAGCCCGGCGAATATGACACCTGCTGGCTGATGAAAGACTGAAGGGAGGGAGAATGATGGAATATCTGAATGTTCTGAAGAAAAACCCGGATATGGTCTCTCCCGGCGTTTCCGCCTGCCAGGGCTGCGGGGGCGAGCTGATCCTGCGGCGCGTGATGCAGGTGGCCGGACAAAACTCCATCCTCTGCGTTCCTCCCGGATGCATGGCGGGAAGCGGAGTTGTTGGCTGGAACTACGACACCGGCATGAAGGTGCCGATCCATATCCCTCTGCTTGACAACAGCGCCTCCTTCCTCACCGGCGTTACCCATCTCTACCGGCGCCTCGGCCGTGAAGACGTGAACCTGATCGCCTTCGCCGGGGACGGCGCCAGCGCAGACTGCGGTTTTCAAAGCCTCTCCGGCGCCGCGGAGCGGGGAGAGCGGATCCTGTATATCTGCTATGACAATGAAGGCTATATGAATACCGGCTATCAGCGCAGCTCTACGACGACCCTGGGCTCCCGCACCTCGACCACGCCCATCGGATCGGCGCTGTCCGGCAAACAGCAGGCTCAGAAGTATGTACCGCTGATCATGGCCATGCACGGGGTGAGTTACTGCGCGACGGCAAGCCCCTGGAATATGAAGGACCTGATGGAAAAGGTACAGAAGGGGCTTGAGGCCAGCAAGGAGGGCTTTGCCTATCTCCACATGTTTTCTCCCTGCCCCACCGGATGGTCCTTCGGCCAGGACCAGACCATTCAGGTGGCAAAACGAGCTGTCCGGTCCAATATGTTTCCGATCTGGGAGAAAAGCAACCTCACAGTCGATGAGGCTGCAAGCTACTCCGGCATCGGCAGGGACAAGATTAAGGAGATCAGTAATGATGATCGCTGTCCGTTCGTTCTATGGGTCGGAAACAAGAGACTGATTAAGAGAAGACAATTCGATGCTTACATAAACAAGATGTTTTCCATCTGAGTCAGAAAAGATGGAGAGGAGGTTTAATACATGACATACGACATTGACGATGATCTGTACGTCCCTATCTGGGAAAAAAGGAATCTCACGATCGAGGAAGCGGAAAGTTTTTACGGAATCGGCAGAGATAAACTACTGGAACTTACGGCTGACAGCAGATGCCCGTTTGTGCTGTGGGTCGGAAACAGGCGGCTTATAAAGCGAAAGCAGTTTGAAGCACATATCGGCAGGATCCGTTCTCTCTGAAACGAATCCGCACCGATCAGCACATCGATAACCGGAGGCTATCCTGAATTTGTTTTCAAGGACGGCCTCCCAAATGGATAAAACATGGAGGTTTAAGCATGGCACAAAAAAGAATATCTGAAAGAAGGCAGGTGCTCAAGAAGGGTGAAGGGCAAAGATCCAACGGCTCTTACTATTTCAGATGGACGGACAGAACCGGGAAAAGGCACACGATCTATTCCAAATCGCTTTCTGTCCTCAGAGAACGTGAGGAGGAGCTTAGACTCGATGATCCCAACGATCTCAAGTTCGAAGCAAAATTCCTTACAATCAATGACATGTACAAGATCTGGAAGGATCTGAAGAGAGGTCTGCGGAATAACACCTTTGGAAACTATACGTATATGTATGAGACGTTTGTTGAACCCACCTTCGGACGGGAACGTCTTACACAGATCAAGAAATCCGATGTAAAGCGGTTTTATAACAATCTGGCTGACGTCCGATGCCTTAAGGCTCCGACAATAGACAGCATTCACACGGTTCTGCATCAGGTATTTCAGATGGCGGTGGATGATTCCTACATCCGGACTAATCCATCTGACAATGCATTGAACGAGCTGAAGAGATCGCATCTGTACAGAAGAGAAAAAAGAAGAGGGCTTACGATTCAGGAACAGGAGCTTCTACTGCAGTTCCTTCAGAAGCCCAAGTTCAAGCAGTGGTATCCGATTTTCGCAGTGTTTGTCGGTACCGGCATGCGTGCAGGAGAACTTACAGGACTGCGCTGGCAGGATATTGACCTTGAAAAAGGAATCATAAGCGTAAACCATACGCTCGTCTATTATGATCACAGAATGGACGGGTACAAGAGCGGATGCTATCTCAGCGTTCATGCTCCGAAAACCGAAGCAGGTACCAGGCAGATTCCTATGCTGGAGTTTGTAAAGGAAGCATTCGTGATGGAGAAGGAACGCCAGGAGGAGGCTGGCATCACATGCCATTCCGTAATTGACGGATACACAGATTTTATCTTCTTAAACCGCGATGGCCAGGTCCATAAGGACGCAGCACTGAACAGAGTCATCAAAAGAATCATAAGGGACTGCAACGACGAGCAGTTTCTCAAAAGTGAAAACCCGGAAGTGCTCCTGCCGAACTTCAGCTGTCACAGTCTCAGACACACCTTTACAACGAGAATGTGTGAGGCCGGGACGAATATCAAACTCATGCAGGACATTCTCGGACATCAGGACATTTCGACCACGATGAACATCTATGCCGATGTTACGAAGGAACTCCGGGAAAAGGAAATGGGCAATCTGGAAGAGTATTTCTCAAGGAAAGACAAGTGAATATATAAAGGCAGGAGGCCCTCAGCAGTATGGGGGGTCTCCTTTTTAAATTTATGAGCGGAGATAGTTTCTAAGAAATTGATAATTATGGGGTCGAAACATAGGCCATATTAAAAAACAATCAGAAAGAATACTATTACTATAACAAGGGTGTATAGATTTAAAAACTGAGTTTGATTAACCTCAGATACTAGCACCTAAAAAGCCCTTTAAAGATGAGACGAACCTGGCTTTTAGTGAGAAAAAAGTGAGATAGCTTCGTCCGCTTTAAATGTACACCATTCCAAAACAGAAAAGGAGAGTCATCATGAAAAGCAAAACAACGGCGCTGATTTTGTCTATCTTAGTGGGAGGACTTGGCGTTGACCGCTTTTATCTTGGTTATACCGGCATGGGGGTACTAAAATTATTAACAGGAGGCTGCTTTGGTATACTGTGGATCATTGACATCGTCAACATAGCGACTGGGAAATTACTTCCAGCAGATGGCTCTGCATATGACGATCTTGAGGTAAGATCCAATGCAACACAACAGGTAGTGAGTACTGCTTATGACGAACTGGAAAAAGCTGCAAAACTTCATGAACAAGGCATTTTAAGTGATGACGAGTTCGCAAAGATAAAGACTGATCTTTTGGAGAAAATGTAATTATGAAAAACAGAAAAACTTTAAGACTTATTGCAGGAGCTTGCTTTGCAATTCTTGCCATTTTAAACATTGTGTCATCAGCACAAAGATTTGACTTAGTTCTACTTCTAACGACCATATTGACGATCCCACTTGTTTTAATATCAGTGTCAATGTTTACTTCCAATCCAATACTGACAACCGTTGGTAGTGTCCTACAATTACTTTGCGGCGCTTTTAGCCTGATATTATACATTGTTCAACGAGATTACTATGTGAACTTCGGGGTTCTTCTTCTGACCAACATATTGAGGCTATTTATTTGGCTTTCCCTCATCATTGCTGGGATAAATACTAAATCAGCAAAAAGAATGGGAATCATAGCAGGAGTAATCGCTGCAGTTGCATTTGTGGCAAATATAATTGGTAATCTTACAATTATCGGATCTATAGGAATATCATTTATTGGCTTTTTGTCAAGTCTTGTAACTATTGTTGGCGTGTTGCTTGTTGGACTGTCGTTGGAGGGTCTGGCCACCCGAAAAGTGGCCGCTGTGGCTTCTGGTGGTAAAGCCAAAATACAGCAAGGATCTGATAACACTATTGAGCGTTTAACAAGGTTGAAAGCGCTCTTGGACAAAGGCATTATCACTCAAGAAGAATTTGAAACGAAGAAAAAACAAATATTGGGTATGTAAATACCAGATGTCAAATCCGGGGATACAATCCCCGGATTTGCTCATAAAATGAAAAATATGAGTTGGTGTAATTTGACCCGTCCAGTGCTTGATTCATCCTTCGCCTTGAAATGTTCACATTTCTTCGCTATAATAAATAACTAGATTGGTGAAGCAAAAGCCAATACACCAGCACGCCAAAAAGTACACCAGGGCCCGATTGGATGCTACGGTATGCGATTTAATATGGTGGCACCCGGATCAGAAGGCGGTCAGTGGCGACCGGTTTGAATCACATCTGACGCGAAGCGATTAAATGACGAAGTCGTCCC
>CACZZH010000227.1 GCA_902785635.1 uncultured Lachnospiraceae bacterium | reverse complement strand
AGCCTCGCCTGGCCATACTATGTATATGAAGAATCTTAATTCACATATTCAGGTCTTTTTAAGGGCCTTCTCTTTTCCGATATTGCATCCCGGGTTGGAAAGCAGGCAGTTATGCATACAGTTTCCGCAATGCGGTTCCTTCTCGGTAAAAGCGATCCGCTCAAGCGGGGCAATGCGAAGCAGGCTTCCTCTTTTTACCTCGAAGCCTGCTCTTCGAAGCTCCCGCACAAGGACCTGCAGAAACCATCCATGTGAGATCAGGATGCAGTCATCCCCCTGTTTCATCAGCATGCTGATCAGCCGGGCGGCACGTTCTTTCGTCTGCCGGCGGGTCTCCTTTTGCCGCCCGTTTCCACAAAACCACTGGAACCTTCCGGCAATATTCCATACAAACAGCGGATAGGTTTTCTCCGTGTCCTTAAACGAACGGAGTGGAACTTCATCAAGCAGCGGCGTAACGGTCACGTCACGGTCTCCGAAAAGAAGCTTCGCGGTCTCTTTTGTTCTTGATAAAGAGCTGATATAGACAGGACGGTCATCCGTAAAAACCTTATTCTCTTTATCAGGCAGAATATGACACCGATCATACTCCCTGCAGGCTTCATCAAAGCCTTCGGAGGAATACCGCTTTTCCCAATGCATATCTGCCTGTGCATGACGTATTGCAATGATCTTCATACCGTTTTTCTCCGTCTTTTTCCCTTTGGGGAAATAACTGTAAGAATCATTTATAACATTCTTCCTCATAAAACGGATGATCCGCAACCTCGTGGAGATGGTTTTTCAAAAGACTGCGTTCCTTTTCCGTCAGCGGCTCATCCCACACTTCGTCTGCATGCTCTGCGGCAAATTTGAAATGTTCAAAGTTTCCGGGCGGGATGAGTATGTCCACCCCCAGCGAAACGGTATATTTCAGTGCGCTCAGTAAATACTGCTGTTCCGTCAGCACATCAAATGGCTTGCACCAGGATTTAGGATACTTTGAAGCATACCGTTCTTCTTCATCCCACGCCCGTTCGATCATGGATTTGATGCCAAGAAGTCCTATGCCTCTCTTTTTCACTTCAGCACGCAGACGGTCTCCCATAGCATGTGCCATGTTCATATGCCAGTTAAATGGGAACATAACGGTATCAAAGTCGTATAATTCCAAAGCACGCAATGCTGCCTCTTCATTATGCGCAGTAAACCCGATCTTTCTGGCAAAACCGTTTTCCTTCATCCAAATAAGCAGTTCCATTGTGCCGCCCCGGCTGAAACACGTTTCCAGCTCTTCCATCGTCACAAGTCCATGCAGCTGATAAACATCGAAGCAGTCTGTGTGCAGCAGCCTCAGAGATTCTTTCATCTCGGCTTCTGCTTCTGCTCTTTTTCTCTTTGCAGTCTTGCAGGCAATATAGACCTGGTCGCGCCAGGGTCTGAGGGAATTACCCATAAGAAGCTGTGCGTCTCCGTACCCCGGAGCAACATCGAAATAATTGATGCCCTGTTCGATCGCCCAGGAGACATACTGATCCGACATATTTTGCCCGTCTCCCGGGATAAAGGCTTTGTCAAAATGCTGGGAAGATACGACCCCGCCATACCCTATGACCGAAACCTTATAACCGGTTTTTCCCAGGTCAGTGTACTTCATATATTACCCTCCGTTTCTAAAAATTCTGTCTTTTTCAGAACGACCATTCTATTAAATGAAAGTGTATCATATTATGTCCGATTATTCAGCCATAGATTGAAGATAATAGAGAATTGTGAACGCTGCTTTTCCGAACATCAGCCTTCCGTTGCACAGCCTGTCCGGGCAGACTTCAAAAGTGCTGTCCATTGCTTTTTCATCTGTTTTTCAGTATTATGATTCTATACAATGGCGCAGCTGTATAAGCAGGGCAATCGTTACAAGCAGACGAACATCATGTATAAATGCCAGGGAGGTGATCGTTTTGAAAAAGATATTTACCCACGTTCTTTTTCTTGCAGTTCTGTTAATGGGTGCTGTTCCCGCGCATGCGGCTGTGCAGATAAACAGCACAAGTTTTCCGGATGAAGCATTCCGGACTCTCGTGCAGAAGTTTGACACAAGCAAAGATGGCGCATTAAGTGACAGCGAAATTAGTGCTGTTACAGAAATTGACTGTGAAAAGAATACATCCATCAGGGATGTGACAGGGATCGCATATTTTACCTCGCTGAAAAGCCTGAGTGTCTGGAAATGTCCGCTGTCAAAACTGAATGTTTCCCAAAACCGGCAGCTGGAATATCTGGACTGCTGCGAGACAGGCATTTCTGCTCTGGATGTGAGGTCCAATCCGAACATTCACCAGTTGTGGTGCTATGGCAATCATTTTACGGAACTGGATCTGACCAAAAGCTATTATCTGGTGAAGGCGTATACAAAAGGGATATACAAGAACGACACCTATATCAGCTATGCAGATGACCAAACAGGATCATACCTCGCGCTGGACAAAACCGTAAAATTGATACTGCCTTCCGGAACAGCCGTGTCGGATCAGCAGACACCCGCCGGAACCCCCGGGACATCCACGTCGAATCCGCAGACTTCAGCCGGAACCCCCGGGACATCCACGTCGAATCCGCAGGCTCCAGCCGGAACCCCCGGGCCCTTTGTGGGCATAGGTGAGACAATGCGCTTTGACGAGGAAGTCACGATTCCCGGAGCTCTGCTGGATGGGGCTTTTAAAGTGGACTGTACAGACATCGTATCGATCACTCAGGCAAGAACCGGAAATATGATTTATGCAGATGGCGTGACATACTTTTTTACGATCTGGGTCACAGGGAAAAAACCGGGAACTACAACAATAACGGTGTATGATAACAGTAAAACGAAACAGATATGGTCCACCACAATAACGGTATACGGAGATGATCCTGAGGCAGAAAACCCCAAAGAGCAGCAGGATGGGACCAAGTCGTCTGCAACGCAGACCCAGACAGCAGATGGATCAAAACCGGTATCGGAAAGCAGGAAGCAGACCGTCCCCAAGGTTGGCACGAAACTGACACACTCCGGCAGCGGTCTGATCTATGCCGTTTCCAAAAAAGGCAAAGAAGTATCGCTGAAAGGCGTTAAAGGAAAGAAGAAGACCATCAAGGTGCCGAAGACAGTGACGCTGAAAGGAATCAAGTATAAAGTCACAGCGATCTCAGCCGGCGCATTCAAGGGTAATAAGATCATTCAGAATGTCACCATCGGAAGCAGTATTACAAAAATCGGAGACAAGGCCTTTTCCGGCTGCACTGCTCTGAAAAAGATCGTCCTTCCGGCTTCCGTTAAATCGATTGGTAAAGAAGCATTCCTGAAGTGTGCAAAGCTTTCCAATATTACGATCAAAACAACAAAATTGACATCCAAAAAAGTAGGGAAGAATGCATTCAAGGGTATTTCTGCCAGGGCGGTCCTGAAGGTTCCGGCAAGATCCAGGAAAGCCTATACGGCTTTGCTGAAAAAGAAGGGACTTCCCGCTAAAGCAAAAATCAAATAAACCTGATCGATATGCAGATCAATTGCAGCAGGTGTATCTTTTGTTTCTTATTTAATTCAGAAGAAAGATGGTCCATATGAGAGAAGCAGTTATCCAGGTGTTAAATCAGATCGATGATGTCATGTATTATCCCATCCTGATCATTGTCATGGCAGTCGCCGGCTGCTATTTTACCATCCTGACAAGGGGCGTTCAGATCCGGTTGTTCAGGGAATCCTGCCGTCTTGTCATGGAGCCCTCTGAAAGCGGTAAGGTCTCTTCCTTCCAGGCGCTGATGGTTTCAACCGCCTCAAGGGTCGGCACCGGCAATATCATCGGTGTATCCACCGCGATCTGCCTGGGCGGCCCGGGTGCCTGCTTCTGGATGTGGATCATGTGCATCATCGGCGCTGCCTCCGCTTTCATGGAAAGCACACTTGCACAGATCTATAAAAGAAAGGATAAGGACGGGGCCTGTTACGGAGGACCTGCCTACTACATAGAGCGGGCTCTTCACGCTCCCTGGCTGGCAGCCATATTTGCGGTCTTTCTCATTCTGACCTATGCCGGCGGTTTTAATCTGCTATGCTCCTACAACCTTCAGTCCACCTTCGCGATGTATGGTTTCTACCATGCCAGGATCACTCCTCTGATCATCGGCGGCATTCTGGCTGTTCTTGTCGGGTACTGCCTGATCGGCGGCGGTAAACGGATCATCCGGCTGACCAGTCTGATCGTGCCCTTCATGGGTCTGTCCTACGTGGTCATCTCCCTGATCGTGATCTGCTTCAATATCACCCACGTTCCGGCCATGTTTGCGGAGATCTTCCGGGACGCTTTCAACTTTAAAGCGATATTTGGCGGTGTATCAGGTTCCTGTCTGATCTATGGCATTAAGCGCGGCCTGTATTCCAATGAAGCAGGTGTCGGTTCCGCGCCGAATGCCTCCGCTTCCGCCCATGTGACCCA
>CACZZH010000226.1 GCA_902785635.1 uncultured Lachnospiraceae bacterium | reverse complement strand
ATCTTTAAAAAGCAGCTGACAAGCCTGATCAAGAGTCTTCTGAGCAAAGTGACCAGCCAGAGTAATGCTATATGAGACGGAAGAAGCTATGCAGCCGGTCCGGGGTGATCACTGTCTTCTTTACGCTGCTGATCGCGGTGTTCCTCGGTCTGTTCTTTGCCCTGGCGGAATCTGTGCGTATTCAGGGTGCCAGGGCTGCAGCGGCAAATATTACGGATATGGCGAATTATTCGTTGTTTTCCGAGTATGAAAGATTATGAACTTTTCGGGCTGGACTGCGCATACGGAGGAAACGGTTTTTCAACAGACCAGATGGAGGAACATTTAAAGAAGTACCTGAAATGGAATGAGAGACCATTAGAAGGAATTACCGGTATTTTATTCTTTGATCCCTGGCAGATCCGTCTTTCGCAGAGTATGATCACGGAATATTCCCTGCTTTCAGACCCGGGCGGGTGCGGATTTTATGATCAGGCCGTATCGTTCATGAAGGAAACAGCCCTTGCGCAGGCTGCCGGGAAATTGCATGCGTATTATGCGGATGCGCAGAAAATGGAGGATCTGCAGAAAATCTATGAAGAGGCCAGGACTGCTTCGGATTCTGCCATGGAAGGTGCAGAATCCGGAGCAGAGGCTGCGATCGCACAGGCCAGAGAAGAAGGAATCCGGCTGGAACGGCCCAGAGGCATTGTGAATCCCCTGCGTGAGATCGCAAAGGTGGTGCGGCAGGGGATCTTTGAAAGTGTCATCGGGGACGCAGATATTTCCGGTAATTCCGTATCCGGATTCTCACTGGCTTCGCACAGGCTCCTGCATACCGGAACTCTGAAACTCGAAAAAGAAACCGGAGGTCTTACGGATGATCTGCTTTTCCGGGAGTATCTGCTGGATCATTTCCCGAACTTTGCGGATCATTCTCCGGATGGGACAGAGCGCAGTGCCGGTCTGCTGCAATATCAGGCAGAGTATCTGGCAGCAGGAAAGAACAGTGATGTGCAGAACCTGAAAAGCGTTGTATTAAAACTCGCTCTTCTGCGCGAGGGAGCAAATTATCTTTACTGCATCCAGGATCTGGGGATGAATGCCGAGACGGAAGGACTGGCACTGGTGCTGATGGGATGGACCGGGATCCCTCAACTGGTCGAAGCGGTAAAGCAGGCACTGCTGGTAGGATGGACATGCGCAGAAAGCCTCATCGATGTGCGTACGCTGCTTCTGGGAGGCCGGGTACCTCTTATGAAGGATGCGAGTTCCTGGTATTGCTCACTCGATCAGCTTAAGGACCTTTCATCCATTTTGCGTGAACCGGGGAAGGACCGTGGAACCGGTCTTCGATACAAAGACTATCTGAGGATCCTTCTGAACATGCAGCCTGTGTCGCAGCAGATCAGAAGGGGGATGGATCTGGTGGAAATGAATATGCGCTCTGCAAATGGTTTTCAGGGGTTTCGCATCGATCACTGTATCGTTGCGGTCAGGGACAGGGCAAAATGGAGCATGGAGCCGGTGTTTACCCGCGTGACGCGTGCATTTACCGGGATCGCACCTCAGCTTTGGGAAACGCAGATACAGGCAGGATTTGCATACAGGTAATAATGAGAAGGCGGGGTGAGAAGGGGTGCTTTTTCTGAATGTTCTTCGTGATGTCAGTCATTTTTTTAAAATCTTAAGAAAGGATAGGCTCTCTCCGAATGCGGCTTGCCGCATTTTCCATAATAATACTCCCACAGTAGAAAAGCAGGATTCAAAAAAGGCACTCCTTCTCACTCTGCCTGGCAGCCTGAGCGTGGAAGCGGCTGTTGTTGTACCGCTGTTTGCAGCAGCGATGGCGGCGGTGCTGCAGTTTGTGAATGTTTACGGAGACTGTGCGAGAATCGGCAGTGCCCTCACCCAGACCTGTGAGGAGATCGCCACGGGTGCCTATGCTTCCGAGTATACGGAATCTGACTCCCCGCTGCCGGTCGCGTTGTCTGCCGGCTATGCAGAGGGGATGGTCCGGGCAAGAGCGGGAGAGAACGGATGCACACAGGCCCGGAGCATGCTGCTTTCCCGGTTCCTTGAAGAAGAGGACAGGATCGACCTCGTTATGACGTACCGGGTACAAAGCCCATCCGGTCTGGTGAAGATCCCCTGGACCCTGTTCCTGCAAAGGGCGGTGGTGCGCGGATGGGTCGGAAGAACGGGATCCGGAAGCACAGGAGAAGAGACTGCAAATGATGAGGATGAACATCAGACTGTTTATGTAACGGATTATGGGACAGTGTATCATACCGATCCGGACTGCACACATATTCATCTTTCGATCCGTCAGGTCTCCTCTTCCCAGGCGGCATCAGAAAGGAATGTATACGGAGAAAAATACCATGCGTGTGAAAAATGCGGGGGAGGAGACGGTCTGGTCTACATTACAAGCGATGGAAACCGCTATCACAGTTCCCTGGAATGCAGCGGCCTGAAGAGATCTGTGCAGGAGATTCATCTGGATGAAGCAGGGAATCTGCGTCCCTGCTCAAAATGTGCGGGAGGCTGAGAAATAAAGTGATGATCAGAGGCCGGGAACTTATGAACTGTTTTTTCCTTTTTCCGATGGCTTTTTATGATCTTCGGAAGAAGGAGATACCGGTGCTTCCCTGCGGACTGTATCTCCTGGCCGGGCAGATACTGAAGCTTATCCGGAGTGAAGAGTCCATCGGTTTTGCATTGCTGTGGATCGGGATCTTCGTTGTGCTGTTGATCCTGCCGGATCCGGCAGAGCGGTATATCGGTACGGGAGATCTGATGGTACTGACAGCCTGTGCATCTGTGGCGGGGGTATTAAGTACATTGGAGACGGCATTCGCCGCGGTGCTTCCGGCGACAGCCTATGCACTGTATCTGGCAGTGATCCGGAAAGCCGGTATGCGGGAAACGTTTCCGTTTGTACCGTTCCTGCTGATCGCGCAGGTATGGCTTTTGCCTGGGGAATGAGAGCATGAGAAAATGGAAGGCCGAATTGACGGCTGTACCCGCAAAGGGACAGCTGTGTCCATAAAGGACAGTCATGCCGGTAAAACCAGCCGGAAGAAGGGAAAGAGGAGGATGATACAGCATGAAGATCCGGATTCATAAACGCCTGCGCGCTTCCTTCACGATCGAGACCACTTTGCTGATGAGCGTGATCCTGCCGGTACTGATCGCATTGCTGATGGCAGGATTCTATGTACATGACAGGGCAAAGCTGCAGGGTGCCGCGTGCGAGCTGGCGGCAAGAGGATGCTGCCTTGTCCTGAACGAGGATCGAAGCAGTCAGCTGGGGAAGAGCGCAAATGCTCTGTCTGACGGAACGATGTGGGCAAGAGGCATCCATGCACAGGCATCGGCAGATGAGGAAACGGTAACGGCCAGTGCGCAGGGCAGTTTTTCGTTTCCCGGATTTACGGAAGCATTTTTAAGGCAGGGGAGTGAGACGGTCACAGGAAGCTGTGACAGAATGTGACAGAAAGATCTGTCATTCTGCGAAGCTGATTCGTAAGGTGCGCGGCATGAAAGCGTTTCAGGATGAGATTTCCGGATAGGAGGGCAGAGATACATGGAAGTTCGTTACCGAAGAGGAACGGAAAACAGCTATATGATTCTGTCAGCGGATGATATTGATGAAAAACGATATGACGTCGGTATGCTGCGCAGTAATCGGATCCGGGGCTTTCTTCCAATGGAAATAAAGCAGATGAACGGAGAACTTCTGTTTTACTATGATATCACGGGTAGACAGAGTATAGCGCAGGTCTACCGGAAGATGCAGATGAAAGGAACAGATCTTGCTAAGCTGCTGGAAGGAATTCTGGAGGGATTTGAACAGGGTGACCGGTTCATGCTCTCTCCTGAACAGATCCTGCTGGCACCGGAATATGTCTTCATGGACCGGGCAGACGGGAAGATCGCCTTATGTTACATCCCGGGACGTGTACCGGAAGAAGAGGAAACCGGAGAAGAATACTTAACCGCTTCCGGAGGAGAAGTGCTGGCTGCTTTTATTCTGAAGCATCTTGATCACGGCGATCCGGAAGCAGTCACATTGGGCTACCGGTTCTACCAGGAGGTATCGGAAGGAGGAAGCCCCGTTCGGACAGTGATTAAAGACTGCCTCGAGGATCATCGAAAGTCAGGAATTCTCTCAAAAGATATTCATTCAGAAGACAGTCCTTCAGAAGACAGTCCTTCAGAAAACAGTCCTTCAGAGGATATTCCCGATTTTCTGAACCGGGAGGAAGAAGGGAGAGACCGGCCGAAGCGAGATACCGGATTGTATATGGAGCAGGCGGTCAAAGAGAAAACCAGGCGCAGGAAGGAAAAAGCAAATGTAAATAGCAGGAAGAGGATGGAACGGGAACTTCCGGATGATGGTTACGAAAAGAGATCGGACCGGAAGTTGCCGAATGAAGGTCATGAGAAAAAGACGAACCGGAAAAAACCGGACCGGAAACAGCCGGACCGGAAACATCCGGATGAAGGTCACGGAAAAAAGGCAGACCGGAAAATACCGGTGTGGTTCCGGATTCTTGTCCTGGCAGCGGTGCTTCTTAATGCAGGAATTGACTGGTACTTTACTTTTGACCTTACACAGATCGGCGGGATGGCATTCGGCAGCATCGCGTTGATCTGGCTGGTCTATACGGTGTGCATCGAACGCAGAAGAGAGCAGGAAAGCCCCTGGGAAGAATTTTTTGCGGAAATGGAGCAGAGAGAGGAAGAATTTCTGTACGATGAAAATGCTGTTGATGAGAATACGTTTTCGGATCCCCCAAACGAGATGTATGCACGGAAAGAAACGCCCGATGGTATTCGCAGGAAGGACCCATATTATGATCCGGGTAATGAACAGGAGGATACCACGAGAGTCCTGGCTGTAAGGCAGGAAAAGCCGGTCTTTATCCTGATCGGAGAAACCCCTCATACCGGAGATATCCGGTTGGAAGAAGGTTCCCGGATTCTCGGAAAATCCTCGGCACAGTCGGACATCTGCCTGCCTTCATCTGCAGTGAGCAGGGTCCATGCCCAGGCGGACGTAAAGGATGGAGTTTTTACGCTCACAGATCTGAACAGCCGGAATGGGACCTATGTCAACGAAAAGCAGCTGCAGCCGAATGAACCCTGTCATCCGGTGGAGTCGGACCGGGTACGCTTTGCCGATGTTTCTTATATCGTGAAGGAAGCGTTTTTCTGAAATATGTTATTGAGAGAGTAGAATAATTGATTAAATATGGCAGCCATGGATCACATAATTGACCCATGGCTATTATTATTCTTTCGATGGGAATTCTGTACTGACACAATATTACAGAGAAACTGGAAACTGAAATAAGATATGCATATGCTCCCCATGCTAGGCATCCCTTTTGTCTCATGTTATATTATTATAAAAAACATGCGGGCAAGATGCTTGAAGAAACAAAAAACGCGTGATGTCTCACTGTGTAAAGAAGAACTTTAAAGGAGATAATGACAATGAATATGCTGGTTGTTTATTTCAGTGCAGAAGGAACCACGGCAAAAGTTGCAAAGGCTTTTTCCGAAAGAATGAAAGCGGATCTCTTTGAGATCGTTCCGGAGAAACCATATTCTGCGGCGGATATAAAATGGACAAACCCGCTGGCCAGATGCAACCGGGAAAAGTTTGGGAAAAAAGATGTGCCGGTCAATGGAAGGATTGAAAACTTTTCCGATTATGATACGGTCGTGATCGGGTTTCCCATCTGGTACGGAGCTGCACCTAACGTTGTGAACACGTTCTGCAAAGGTTATGACTGGAGCGGCAAGCGTGTCTTTGCCTTCGCTACTTCCGGCGGCAGCGGAATCGGGAAGACTGCTGAGAAATTAAAGCCATATCTTAAAGGTGCAGAAGCGGTTGATGCCAGACTGGTTCATACAGAACGGGAAGTTGCAGAATGGGTGAAGGAATGATCTATACCGTAAAAGATATTCAGGAAGATCTGGATTATGGCTGTGAAGAGCGCATGGAAGGAACTCCTCTAATGGTGGTCGTTATCCTGGAAGATGAAAACGGTGCCGGGCTTATCAAAAAGGTTCCTGACAAAGCTCTCTGCGATGAGGGGATCGGGATTGGAGAAAAAGTCTGCTTTGATGAAGATAATGTGCTTCGAAAGGCTCACTCAAGGGAACATCGGACAAAGGATTTTTCCGGTACGGACATAGATGTGAGCGGCTGTTATAAACAAAAGTGAGGGATGAGGTATCCGGATGCAGTATGAACAGGACTATATCATGCGGCTGATCAAGCAGGTAATAAGGGCTTTGATCGGGATCCTGCTGAATAAAAAGAGCGCTTCGTACTATATCTTTCCCGTAAACGGGAAGCTAAAGAGCGGAGATGACTTTCTTCAAAGACTGACCTGTATGGCGAATGATGGAAGGGTCTGTGAAGCGGAAAACATGCTTCTTGCTGCGATGGAAAGCGGAGCGGATGATGTGCTTTATACCGGCCTTCTGTTTTATGAGCATCTTAATGAGTTTGAGGATGATTTTCTGGAAGCGCATAATTTTTCAAGAGATGAGATACGGCAGGGAGTTCTGGAGATCGCAAAGCGTATGGGATCTTTTGCAATGGCAAATGCTGTTCTCTTTGACATTGGAGGAATGGAAACATCATGAGAAGAAGCAGGAGGAAACGTTTTTATGAACAGCAATAAAACCAGCGGAGCAAAGCTCTGGTTCCTGGTCTGGGCCCTGGGTCTTGCAGGGCAGATCTGCTGGAACATGGAGAACCAGTGGTTCAATACTTTCGTGTACGCCAAGATCGGGAAGGATCCGGCGATCATTACAGGGATGCTGATCGCGTCCGCGGCAGCGACGACATTTTCCACTTTCTTCTTCGGAACCTGGTCGGACCGCCTCGGGAAAAGACGTCATTTTATCGCGGCAGGATATATTCTCTGGGGCATTTTCACGATCGCCTTCGGACTGACGCAGTTCATCGATTCCTCTCTGTATGTGCTGGCGGGGACGATGGTCGTGCTGGCGGACACGGTGATGAGTTTTTTCGGTTCTATGGGAAATGACGCCGCCTTCAATACCTGGATCAACGATATTATGACGGAGAAGAACCGAGGTCAGATGGGGGCTGCCCTTGCCACACAGCCTGTTCTTGGAACGATCCTGGGTACCGTTGCCGGCGGAATGCTGGTAGGCAGCGGAGACCATTATATGCGGCTGTTTCTTGTGATGGGAATCCTTGTGATCGCATTCGGCGTGATGTCTTTCTTTATGATGAGCAAGGCTGACGATGTTCCGCAGTCGAAGAGGGGAACTTTCTGGCAGCAGTTTTTCAGCGTTTTCAATTTTAAAAGATTTCTGCAGCTGAAGGAACTTCTTTTCGTCAATATTGCCGTCTCTGTTTTCTTTATCGGATTTAATGCCTATTTTGCCTACCTCGGCAACTACATTATCTATTATCTCGGCTATTCTGCGGATCAGATGGGTATTATCGAAGCGGTTCCTCTGGTTCTGGCGATGCTGACGGCAATACCGGTCTCCGGATGGATCAATAAAGGGAAACAGCGGGAGATCGCGGTCTTCGGATGTATTCTCAACGCCGCCGGTCTTGCCGTGATGACAAGGGTAAGCCCGGCAGGGCTCGATACTTCCAAACTGTTCCATCCGCTGATCTTTGGAGGCATTCTTCTGGTCGGCATCGGCTACATTTCTTTCCTGCAGTCAGTAAAGATCTGGGCAAAGCAGCTGTATCCCAGGGACAGCCGAGGCCAATTTGAAGGTATCTGGGTCCTCTTCTTTGTTCTGATTCCGATGATCGGCGGATCGCTTCTCGGACAGCTTGCCGTAAAGAGAAGCGGGGAGACTTTCATCGACGCGGTCAGCGGACAGACGCAGTATATACCGAACGGCAGCATTTTTGCTTATGGCCTTGCGGCTATACTGCTTGCGGTCATT
>CACZZH010000225.1 GCA_902785635.1 uncultured Lachnospiraceae bacterium | reverse complement strand
AGACGGCCTGGATACATTCATGATCATTGCCCATCTGGACATGGAATCCGGGATTTTTACAGCAGTTTTTCCCGTTTGCCTGATCTGCATCAGCAGCCAGAACGCAGCTTTCTGGGCGATTCCGCTGTAGGACAAAAGCTCCAGCCTCTGTTGCAGCATATAGGTTGCGGAAGCGATCAAAGAAGAAAAGACACATTGAAGCGACCCGGGTCGGATATCACGGTTTTGTACGGTGGTATCCGACTCCTTTTTAATTTCAGAAAAAGTGAAAAATCTTGATGTAACTATTGACATTACATCAAAGCAGTGTTATATTAACCAGCGAAAGATGTAACAAAGATGTTTACATCAAGAGCAGACAATCTGAATACGATCACTATGCAGGAGGACACGATCATGACGAACAAGGAAAAAGCACTCGCACTCATCAACACTTTCGCAAGCGGAGATACCGAAAAAGCCAAGGAACTTCTGTCTTCCGGCTATATCCAGCACAACCTGGCCTATGGGACCGGCGCAGAGGCATTCGTTGGAAGCGTTGCATATCTTGCATCCGCTCCCGTAAAGACCACCGTTCAGAACATCCGTGCATTTGAGGACGGAGACAAGGTATTTCTGCAGACGGTTTACAACTTCGCCGGCGCAGGCGAGCAGGTAGCATTTGACATTTTCCGCTTTGATGAAGACGGAAAGATCGCTGAGCACTGGGATAACCTGGCAGCAAAGGCTGAGCCGAATCCGTCCGGTCATACCCAGATCGACGGTACTCTGGAGGATTTGTAGGAGATGTGCTTCGCGGAGAGAATCCTGATAAGCTGACTTCTTACTATGACGGAGATAAGTATATCCAGCACAACACAGCGATAGCAGATGGCCTTTCCGGACTTGGAGCTGCGCTTGCCGCTATGGCAGAGCAGGGCATTGCAATGGTCTATAATAAGACTCATATGGTTCTTGCTGATGGTGATTATGGTCTTGCCTGCAGTGAAGGAACGTTTGGCGGAGTACCGACAACCTACTATGATCTTTTCCGTGTAGAAAATGGCTTTATTGCAGAGCACTGGGATGTGATGGAGACACTTGCTGACAAGGATACCTGGCAGAATCAGAACGGCAAGTTCTGATGTAACTGTTGAAATTACATGCAAAACGGGGTATACTGGCGCTGGAGGTAAGAATAGATGCAGATATCCAGCAGATTTACGATCGCGCTCCACATCTTTGCCTGTGTGGACACATTTAAAGATGAATATAAGGTGACCAGCGACTTCCTCGCCGCCAGTATCAATACGAACCCCGTCGTCATCCGGAAGATCCTCTCCCAGCTGAAGAACGCCGGCCTGATCAATGTGGCCAGGGGTACCGGAGGCATCACGCTCACCAGACCGCTCGCAGACATTACATTTTTTGATGTTTATCAGGCGATCGAACCGGTGGAAAACGGCGACCTGTTCCATTTTCATGAAGCGCCGAATCCGAATTGTCCGGTAGGACGCAACATCCACGGGCTGCTGGACGGAAAGCTTAAGGCAATCCAGTCGGCGATGGAAAGTGAAATGAAGAAGTACACGATCGCAGATATCCATACCGGCATGCAGGAGCTGCTTGCCCTGGAGGACTGACTTTACGCGGGAGAGAAAGCGTAAAAACCACAGACAGATCGGAACACGGAGGCTGGACGGGTGATCGTCCGGCCTCGTTTGCAGAAAGGGTGATGGAGTAATGGAAGCTTACCGCTATTTTAAATACCTCGTGGAAGAAATTCATACGACGATCGTTGCGACGGTTGATGACGACGGTCTTCCTGTAACGGCCGCCATCGATATGATGGACTACGACGAAAACAGCCTGTATTTCCTGACGGCCAGGGGGAAAGGCTTTTACGACCGTCTGAAGAAAAAAGAATTCCTTGCCTTTACCGCTTTGAAGGGCGAGGATACCATGTCGAGCGTTGCTCTTTCCGTCCGGGGAAAAGTCCGGGAGCTTGGTTTTGACAAAATACCGGATCTGTTCCGGAAGAACCCCTATATGCACACGATCTACCCAACGGAAGAATCCATGAAAGCACTGACGGTTTTCCAGATCTTTGAAGGCACCGGAGAATGGTTTGACCTTTCGAAGAAACCGATCGAACGGTCATCCTTTGTGTTCGGAGATAAAGATGCACAGGCGGAAAAGCACCAGGTCATATGCCTGCATGACGGGTATCTGATCACCGATGCCTGTATCGGATGCGGAAGCTGCCTTCCGGTATGCCCGCAGAGCTGCATCGACAGCAGCAATGTTCCCTTTGAGATCGAACAGGCGCATTGCCTGCATTGCGGCAACTGCATGACGGCCTGTCCGTCAGGCGCAGTGGTCCGAAGAAAGGCGGCAAGATGAATCAGAAGGAAAGACTGGATTACCTGGTAGAACAATTCAAAGAAGATTCCGTGCAGTACCGGGATCTGGAAACGCCTGCTGATCCGGCAGGTAAAAAACGGATCCTCCGGTCGCTGATGAACATTCGCATGCCGCGTATGATGGCTCCTTCCGTCCTTGCGGTACAGGATGAATACCTGAAGGAACGGAACCGGGAAAATGGGATCGTGCAGATCTTGGATATCCCGACGATTGCGGACCAGGGAAGCCGGCATTCTCATGCGGATCATATTTCGATCTGGCAGGGGGATATCACAAGACTTGCGGCCGATGCCATCGTGAACGCGGCCAATTCGCAGATGCTGGGCTGTTTCGTTCCTATGCATACCTGCATTGATAACTGCATCCACACCTATGCCGGTGTTCAGCTGCGGGCCGAGTGCAATCAGAAAATGAATGAACTGCGGGCAAAATACGGTCCGGATTATGAACAGCCGACAGCGGTTCCGATGCTGACGGATGGCTATAACCTTCCAGCAAAGAAAGTGGTTCATATAGTCGGGCCAATCGTAACCGGGAAGCTGACAAAAGACCTGGAGCAGGATCTGGCGGACTGCTATAAAAACACGCTGGATCTGTGCCTGGAAAATGATATCAGAAGCGTTGCCTTCTGCTGTATTTCCACCGGAGTCTTTCGGTTCCCGAATCGGAAAGCTGCCGAAATCGCGGTACGGACTGTGACAGAATGGATGGACGAACATCCTGATCAGATGGAAAGGGTGATCTTCAATGTTTTCAAAGATGAGGACAAGGCATACTATGAAGCAGAATTACAGTGAACTTCCGAACGGATATCTGGAATCGATCAATAAAGGAATCAATGCTGTCCGGAATTTCCGGGGCGGCATGACAGAAGGAAAACTCTCCCGGGACGAAGCGATTACCCGTCTGAAAACGGAAATCGAAACTGCCGATGCCATCGTGATCGGGGCAGGAGCAGGCCTTTCTACAGCAGCGGGCTTCACCTACAGTGGGGAACGATACGAGAAGTATTTCGGAGATTTTGCGGCAAGGTTCGGGATCCGTGATATGTATTCCGGAGGCTTCTATCCCTTCCCGGATGCAGAAACCCGCTGGGCCTGGTGGGCAAGGCATATCTATTATAACCGCTATGTCCCAGCGCCAAAGCCGGTCTATGACGACCTGCGAAAGCTCGTACAGGATAAGGATTATTTCGTGATCACCACGAACGTGGATCATCAGTTTCAGAGAGCAGGATTCGATAAGAAACGGCTTTTTTATACACAGGGAGATTACGGACTGTTCCAGAGTGTTGATCCGGCCATCCGGAAAACCTATGATAATGAAGAATGGGTCATGAAGGCAATGGAAGCCCAGGGGTTTGCCAGGAATGAAGAAGGGATCTGTGATCTTCCTGAGGAAGGCAGCATTTCCATGAGGATCCCGACGGAGCTGATTCCGAAATGCCCGGACGACGGCTCAGAAGTGACGATGAATCTTCGCGCGGACGATTCCTTTGTAGAGGATGAAGGCTGGCACAGAGCAAGCGCTGCCTATGCGGATTTCCTCCGACGGCACGAAAGGCTGCATACGCTGTTCCTGGAGATCGGGATCGGAATGAACACGCCGGTTATCTGCAAATATCCGTTCTGGCAGATGACGAATGATAACCCTGAGGCGGTTTATGCCTGCTTGAATTTCAATGAAGCATACTGCCCGGTGCAGATCGAAAAGCAGTCTGTCTGCATTAATGGCGACAGCGGAGACGTAATAAAACAGCTCCTGCAGTAGATGCAGTCAATGCGGAAAATGCAAAACCGGCGATAGGCCGACATATTGAAATCATGAAGGCTTTGCGGAGCCGGACATCAGAAAAATACCTGGTGTCCGGCTCTGTTTTTTTTGATTCTTGGGGCAGCTGTAGAAGGCACCGGAAGCGTTTCGCAGGAACGCGCAGCCACACAAGGAAGCAATTTATATTCAGAACTCAATATTTTAAGGCATTGCAGTAATAAGGGAGATCAGAATGCATATCCATACACACGGAAGCAAGGGAGATCCGGTAATCATTATCCTTCATCCGATGGGAATTACCGGTGAGAAGATGTATGAAATAGTGGGTAGTAAGTTCAGGGGAGAGTATTATTTCATCACTCCGGACATGGGCGGCCACGGAAGTGAGAAAAGAGAGTTCCGGTCTGCGCGGGCAGAAGCGGCAGCTCTGCACAATTATCTGCAGCAGAAGGGACTGACGCAGATCCGGCTGCTGTATGGAGCCTCCCTGGGATGCGCGGTGTCGCTCCATCTCCTTCGATATGAAGATCTGAATATCGAACATGTTTATCTGGATGGGGCGCCGGTCGCCAGACTGAGCGTCGTTATGCGCAGGATTTTTGCACCTGTGCTGGTCTGGCAACAGGATATGATCATCAGGAACAGGGAAAAGGGAATCTCGGATTTTGTGAAACGCTATGGCAGGGATATAGCGGAACATATGGCAGATTCTTTCCTGAAATTCGACAAAGAAACTATATATCATATTGGCAGAGACTGTGTGGTGGGAAATACCCCGTACCTTTCCCGGGAACTGCAACAGCGAATCAGTTTTGACTGGGGAGAGAAAGAACTTTACACAAAGACAAGTATGCCCTTGGTCAAAAAGATCTGGCCGGATGCGGAGGTGATCGTGCGCCCCGGAATGGAGCACTGCGAAGCGATGGCACAGGTACCCGATTATGTCGAAAAGATAGAAGAGCGGATCACCGGAAGCAGGCCTGTGATGATAAAACTGCAGGGACTGGATGAGGATCAGATCCGGGAGATCTCACGGCAGATCGCTGCCGAAAAGAAAGCGCTCGGCGGATTTCAGAACATGAAACAGTT
>CACZZH010000224.1 GCA_902785635.1 uncultured Lachnospiraceae bacterium | reverse complement strand
GCCTGGAAAACTCAAGAAAGCAGCTGGCGGATGCAAAAGCCGAACTGGGTAAGCCCTTCCCGCAGGAGGAAGAGCTGAAGACAAAGAGCGCCCGGCTGGCTGAACTGGATGCTGAACTGAACCTTGACCGGCCCGAGAACAAATCCCAAGACAAAGGAAAAGATCAGGAGGAGCCTGATCGCTGATGACAATGGCTGCTATGGCACTGGATCAAGAGCACTACAGCAGTTCTGACTGGCGAATAATAAACGCTGTTAAGGACAGGGTTACTACCCGGGATGCAGCTCTCCAGTATGGAATACAAGTGGGCCGGAACGGAATGTGCAGATGCCCGTTTCATAATGATAAAAACCCCAGCATGAAAGTCGACAAGCGGTATCACTGCTTCGGATGCCAGGCAGACGGTGATGTGATTTCTTTCACATCCCGTCTGTTTGGTTTTAACCGGAAAGCAGCAGCTTATAAGCTGGCAGCCGACTTTGGAGTGCGTGCATATGAAAGAGAAGGCATCGTTATTCCACTCAGAAGGAAGCCTGTTTCAGAGGAAGAGAAGATTGAGCATTGCGCAGCGCACTACTATCGGGAGCTGTGTGATTACCGGAATACATTGGTCATGTGGCGGGAGCAATATGTCCCCAAGACGCCTGATGACGACTTTCATCCACGTTTTGTGGAAGCACTGCAAAACCTTTCATTTGTGGAGAATGATCTGGACATTCTCCTGTCAGGGGACCTGACCGAAAAGAAATTACTCGTTGAAGAGATTCAGCAGAAAAGAGCGAAGGAAGTGAATACGATGGACTCCAATTTCATGCCTGTCTACTACGGCAGCGGAGCTTATGCGAGAGATCACAAAGAATTGGAGCTGTTCCGTGCATCACACAGGGAAAACATCAACTGCAAGGAGGCAATTGAAGCATCCATTGCCCGAAACTTTGATGGAATACGGCTGAACAGACATGCGGTTGACGGTGTGCTGGACACTTACGGTTCAGAGCGAGTTGCGATGGTATTAGCTGCAACCATACAGACGAAATCATGGGATGGCCGGTTTTCTCCGCAGAATAAGGACTGGGCATTCACCATACAAATGCCGGATTCTCAGCCGGACGCTGGTTACGACCGCAGGGATGCTTATGCGGTCACATCTCATCCGGCTGTGCTGGACGGGTTCATAAACCTTGCCCGAAAAGAGATACAGGAAAGAAGCCGGGCCTCTGTGCGTGAAGAGCTGAAGATGCCGGCAATCAGCACTCCCAATCCCGTAAGCAGACCCAAAGAAATGGAAAGATGAGGGATGAAAAGATGGATCAGAATGAAATTTTAGAGAACGCTGTATATGGAGTTATGCTCACTTCAGGACAGGCTGTCACGATAGCTGAAGTAAATCCCGGCGAGAAAGTGTTTGACTGTGCCAGGAGAAATATCGGCTGTGACTGGATCGAAATCGTTGAGCCCGAAGCGCTGCAGAATCAGGGGTATGTGATTCTGATCGATGAGGAAGCCAAGCTTAAAGGTGACGTTCACTTTGTTAACTGCATTGCCAGCTATCTGTACGAATCTCAGGAACACGGCGATGTGATTATCGGGAACGCGATGATCGTAAAGGCAGAAGAAGAATCCCTGCGGATGCTGACTGAATCTGAAGCAATTGATCTTGCCCGGGACATGACACAGATTCGGAACGCCTCCATTCATGAGATGACGGAATACCTCAGCAATCGGAAACTTGCGGAGCCCACTCCCGAAAAATCCATCGCATCCATACTGCGTATGGCTGCTGAAAAAGGGAATCGACAGCCTTGCGGGAAAGAGGAGCCTGAACGATAATGAATACGGAAAAGGAATTGCGGTCAGAGCAATGTCACTTATTCCTGACAGATCAGGAAAAGACTGCGATCATGGATAGAATGAAGCAGACCGGGATCACTAATCTGTCAGCCTACATCCGGAAAATGGCTATCGACGGTTACGTCATGACGCTGGATATACCGGAATTGAAGGAAATGATTTCCCTCTTGAGATATTCCAGCAACAATCTGAACCAGATTGCCAAACGCGCAAATGAAACTGGCCGTGTATACGCGGAAGATCTGGCGGAGATCCGCAGGAATCAGGATAAGCTGTGGGATGGAATGAATGCAATTTTGCAGAAGCTGGGACAGATGGAATGAAGAAAGGCGGTAAAGACCATGATTAAGATGGCTCTTAGGATCTTGATGATGCCGGTACTGTTTCTGATTCGGCTTATTCTCGGAAGCCTCGCATTTATCACTACCATTTCTTCCGCAGTAATCGGCCTGAGCACTTCCGTATTCATTATTCTTGCTATGGTGGAGTTCTTCATCGGGTACTGGCAGAACGGATTGGCTCTGATGACACTGGCGATTCTGGCCAGCCCGATTGGTCTGCCGGCAATCGCAAACTTCCTTTTGAAGCGGGTTGACAGAGCATGCACTTTCGTTGAGGGATTTGTTTACTGAAAATCAAATGTATAGCGGCAGTCGTGGAAATCATCCATGGCTGCCGTTTTTTTGTTGGAGGAAACCATTATGGCAACGACCAGATTAATGGCGATGCACATTGCTAAAGGAAAAACTGCTGCCAGAAGTATCAGGGAGAAGATTGACTATGCGATCAATCCGGCGAAAACTGAAAAAGGTGAACTTGTTACCAGTTATGAGTGTGACCAGAAAACCGCCGCGAGCGAATTTGCCTTGATGCGGAAGACCTATTTGAATATTACGGGCCGTCATCGCGACGGAGAAGTGATTGCTTATCAGCTTCGGCAGTCTTTCAAACCGGGGGAAATAACGCCGGAGGATGCCAATAATATAGGCAGGGAGCTGGCTGCAAGATTTCTGAAGGGAAAGCATGCCTATATCGTTGCAACGCATACGGACAAAGCACATATCCATAATCACATTATTTTCTGTGCGACCACATTGGACTGCCGGCATAAGTTTCGGAATTTCCTTGGCTCTGGCAGAGCTTTGGCAAGGCTCAGTGATCAGATCTGTATGGAGCATAAGCTATCTGTAGTTGGAGATCCTCGGTATCGGGATTCCAATTATGATCACTGGCTGGGTGATAAGGTGAAGTATTCCCATCGGGATCAGCTCAGGATGGCTATTGATGAAATGCTTCAGAATAAGCCGGATGGATTTGCTGCGCTGATGAGGCTGCTTGAAGAAGCCGGCTGGGAGATCAAACAGGGAAAGCAGATCAGTTTTCGTGCTCCCGGCGCTTCCAGGTTTATCCGGATGGATTCTCTTGGAGAAGCCTATTCAAAGGCTGCACTGGAAAGTGTTCTTTCCGGAGAAAAACAGCATATACCCTTCCAGAGCCGCAGAATGAAGCGGAAAATCAGCCTGCTGATTGATATTCAAGAAAAAATGCAGGAAGGTAAAGGAAAAGGATACGAGAATTGGGCGAAAAAGTTCAATCTCAAGCAGCTTGCCAGCAGCATGGCATACCTTTCCAGTCATGACATAAAGACTTACGAGCAACTGACCGCTCTTGTTGATGAAGCTGTACACAGAAACGATGAATTGCTTTCTCGAATTCAGTCTGCGGAAGCCAGGTTAAAAGAAATAGCAGAAACAAAGAAGGCAATCACGAACTACCTGAAAACGAAGGATGTATACGCGGAATGGAAGAAATCCGGATACTCTTCAGCTTTTCAGGCTGAGCACGAGGAACAAATAATTATCCATAAGGCGGCTAAGAAAGTGTTTGATTCCCTGGGTGGTAAAATACCCAAGATAAAAGACTTGAATGCCGAATATAGCACAGTTCTTACTCAGAAACAGAAGGACTATGCGGATTATCGTGAATCAAGAAATCAAATGAGGGAGCTGCTAACCGTGAAGGCAAACATCGACACTGTTTCTGAACGAAAGGACAGAGATCGGGAGATTGTGCGCTAACGAGGTTCCCTACAAAATCTTCCGCAACATGATGATTTCATCCGTTCGATAAGTCTCTTGAAATCCACATTGCAGAAACAGATGAATACCGGGATTGTCTATGGCAATATTGTCATACAATTCCGGTATTTTTTCGTTTTTGGCGTGTTCGCAAAGCAACTGAAGGCCGGCCTTGCCAAAGCCATGTCTCCGGCTCTGGGCGGAGATAATAACATCTGCCAGGTAAATTCCATCGTCAGGATCGTAATGATAGGCTGCTTCTCCCACAAAAGACCTGCTTCTTCCAGTTGTAATGTACCGATAGAACCGTTTATTGGGATTCTGTACCCAAACGTCGTACCACTCAGCCCACTTTTCACACGGAAATGGGATCGTTCCACCCCAAGCGCGATTGTACTCCATCGTTTCGGGATCTGCCATCATGGCCTGCCGAAACCATAGATCCTCGAGACGGGGCTTGTAGAAGAAGATGTCTATTTTGTTTTTCATCATTTATCTCAATGCCTGAAGATGTCAGGCAATCTTTCCTGTTTGTAGTGACGCAATTGTCACGACCCTAGAATATCGCATCAAAACAGTGGAAACAAGCGGTAAGT
>CACZZH010000223.1 GCA_902785635.1 uncultured Lachnospiraceae bacterium | reverse complement strand
CCACGATGTCGCCGATGGTGTGGATGGAATCCACAGCTTCGTCCGGAATGCGGATGTCGGTCGCGCTTTCGATCGCTACGATCAGGTCAACGGCATCCATCGAATCACAGCCGAGGTCGTCAATGATGTCTGTGTCCTCCCTCAGCTCGTCCGGCATGACGCCTCCGCCGCTCTGATACTCCTGCGCCTCATCCGCGACTGCGGCTGCATTCGCCCTTGCATTGTTCTCTGATGCTCTCAGCTCTTCCTGGGAATATTCAGACCGATCCCCGTTCAACCCCAGCATGTAAGCCGTTCCGGACATGAATCCGCTCTTTGCCGCCTGCCAGGGAGTCGTTTGAGCACCGGCTGTTTGTCCTCCGGAAGGTTTACCCGCAGTATCTTCTGATTGTGTAGGTCTGGAAGCGGATGTTCCTGAAGAAGCGTTTCCTCTGGATGCGCCTGCAGACCTGGAGGCTGCCGGACCGGAGGCATCAACCGGAGAGCCTGCAGGTTTCCGTGGGCCTGATTTGCCGGAAGAGCCAGACATCCCGGATACAGTCAAAGACTTGCTGCCGGCCGGATTGGTGCCGTTTTGGTTCTGTGAAGCTTTATGCGCCGCCCAGGCAGCTGTTACAGCACGGCCTGCCGGTGATTGGTGAGCCAGATTGTCGGCCACACCTTTTGCACCGGCTTTTGCAGTTTCCCGTACACCGGCTCCTGAACGAAATGCTGCCGCGGCGGCATTCAGACCGGCTCCCAGGTTGGTACGGCCTGCATAGCTTCCAAGAATACTGCCCCTGCTTCCATGGTCGCCTTTTCCGCCGCCGAACCGTCCGGTAAGCCGATTGAGGCCCTGTGCCCCGGCAATAAGATCATCCACCATGTTTCCGCCGGTCGTTGCGACCCCGACTCCAAGCTGCTGCAGATAGTTATCCACACGCTGAGCAATCTTGCACATGGCGAGGATCATAAGCAGTTTTATCACGTAATTTGAGCTGCCTGCATTGAACCCGGAAAGAATGAGCTTCAGGAACATCACCGAAAGGGACATCTGAATGACCGCTCCGACAAACATGCTGCACCATTTCCGGAAGATTCCCGATGTATCACTGGATGGAATGGTACAGTAAATCAAAGGAGATGTGTAAACCAGAACTCCGACCATCAGCCAGCGTTCGCAGATTTCTACTACAAGCTTAAACAGATTCCATTCGATCACAATCAGGAGAAACATCTCACAAAGCCCTTTCGCAAGGCTGCTCCAGCTACTGACGGAGGCTGCTGCGAATCCGAAAAAACCGGAGATGAACTCCTTAAAATAAACTTTTCCATCCGTCACTGCCTCGATACTTAAGAAGCGGGCATAAGGGATCGAACCCAAATGGACGATATACTCAAGCACATAGCCGCCCCAGTAGATGGCAGCCACTGCAAAAAAGGTCTTCATGAGGATCATCAGAGGATTGTCCTTCGCACTGTTGTCCAATGAACCGAACCAAAACGTGGCCAGCGCTTTCCCTGCAATAATCGCCGCGAGAGCTACCGAAAAACTCCTTAGGTACGTGTAAAACGTAGCCAGCAGCGGAAACACGTCCAGGAAAGAAGACAGATTCATATTCAATGCGTCCAGGAATAATGTCATGAACCCTTCCATCACATCTCCCAGGGCGCTGGATAAGGACTGGATAATACTTGCCAGCATGTAGCTTTGTCTCCTTGATTACTTGGTGGTAAGGTGGTCTGGTGACCAGGCGCTGGACTGAAAAAGGTCCTGTGCCGTCCTGACTACAGCCGGGAGGGCAAAGACCGCAGCGGTGGCTATGACAATGGCGACCATACGGGCTTTGGCCTTTCTGGCTTTCTGTTCATCGCCGTATGCGTATTCCAAACCGGACCACGCAAGCCCAACCGCTCCGCCTCCAAGTGCCAAAGCCTGAATAATACTTCCGACATTCGCCTCTTCACCATTGAATCCGGATGCATAGCAGGGCTCGGAAAGCAATCCCGACAGAACAAATACAGCGTAAAGCAAGGATAGCACAGCTGCCATCCTTTTCCCGGGTGCCCAAGCAACATTCCTGATGTCACTCATATTATTTGCCTCCATTCTAAAAACACCCACCGGTCAGATGGTGGGTGTTCATAGTACATTTGTTCTATATCAGCCGAAATTCCAGGATGCCGCTGTAAACCAGCTCTTTATCGCAGAGACAATCGCCGGAGCCATGAGCACGACCGCAATCGCTACGATAATCTTGATCGCAGCGCTTTTAGCTTCCTCCGCTGCCCTTGCCCCGCCCCAGATGATTTTGATTACCTGTAAAGCCAGTGCGACTGCACCGATCGGGGCAACTATCGAGATAAGGATTCGCCAGACCTGCTCAGTTCCTCTGTTAATCCCCTGGATAATGGTTTGAGAGCTTGCAAGCGCTGGCATTGCGGTAATCACGGAACAGTAGAAACCAGTTAGTATTGCGGCAACCCGGTTTATATGTCTCCTTCTGTCTTTTTGGGGACTTTCCGGATATGTGGATTTGTTCTCCAACTCTTTCCCTCCTCTGCGGAATCTGTTCAAATATTTACTGATAGCAGACTCATCACGCAGAATTGTATATTCGATTTGACATAATGTCAATTTTTGAGGCTTTAAGAACGATTCTGGCATAATAAACGACTTTTTTTAATACAGAAAAACACTATACAGCCTGGAGCAAATTGCCGCTCCCCTGCCGCATAGTGCTTTTTCTTCTGAGGATATTCGTCACCCGACTACTTTATATAACAAACACGGTCCACCCGGGGTGCTTTCTACAGAACAGATTTTATTCCTGCTGTCTCCAGAATTCTATTCTCCAACTCTGTGGCCTTGTTATAGCCATCCCGAGCAAGATCAGCTGCGGATTCATGAAGTGCCGTGCGGAAACGCTCGGCCATTGCGTCAAACCGGCGCAGCGCCATCCTTTCGCCGAGACCGACCTCTCGGGCAGCCGCTCGGAAGGAATCTCTCGACATGTCATCCAAAGCCATCGTTCCGCCGATACGGAAAGACATGTCCCGAGTGCTTTGCTCATATATGACGGTACTTACAATGTCATAAGCGGGGGCAAGGCGAATCTGTCTGAGGTCTTTACCATATAGCAGAGAGAAGTTCTTAATATGGGCATCCGTATTCCCGATCAGATAATCGAAAACGATGATGTCCCACAGCCTGAGCTGGTCCGTGACAGGATCGGCAGAGTACTTACGGAGAATCTCAAACATCCCCCTCATGTATCCGCTGGAGGTCTGCTCGTATTTTGCTGCTGCAGGAATGCCCAATGCCTGCGCAAAATCCTCCTGATGGAGCCGATACGGTCTCGGAAGGCCGCTCACTGTCGTACTTGAAGAATCAAATCTGCGGTCATAGCGCTGTGTGGCAAAAAGCACTTCATACTCCTCGCCTCTGCCGGTATTCATAATAAAGCTTTTGGGAGTATCAAGCCCGCAGCGCGCGGCAGTCATCAGGGACAGCCTTTCGTTTGTTACAATAGCCTCCAGCCGTACGTGGCTTTGCTTGATAATGTGCGTGCTTGGTGCGGTCCCATGTGGCAGATACCAGGCGTTACCAGGCTCATCGAAGTACAGGCCAACCTTGCCGGAGGCACCGGTAAGCGAAAGATGGGATTTCGTGACCAGCTCAGCGGACTTTGTAACTCCCTCAGCAGCAAGATCCTGAACCTGACTGTCCGTAATCCGTTCATAGGAAGCATCGACAGTCTCTCCCTCTTCTGTTATGCATAGCGCTCCGAGGCATTCCCGGCCGAGTCCGTGAAGGATGGACAGATAGTCGCCCTCGTCAACATGCATCCATTGTGCAACCGTACGTCTGGTAAAGCCTTCCGGCAGAAGACCTTCAAAGAAGCCGGCGGTCCGTTCTGCAGAGAATGCGTCTTCCTGAAGCGGAAGACTGATAGAGATCGGAGTACCCCCACCTAAGCGATACTCGTCAGAATACCGGAAGCTGGCATCAGACGGGCTTTCACCGATAATCTTTCCAACTGGGATGAGGCTCCCGTTTTGTTCTACGCTGACTAGAAGTTCCTTCATAATTCAGCTCCTCGGTGTCAGAGAGCAGTCAAGACCCAACAGATTAGCGAGGTATATGGCCTTCCCCAGTTCCGCTGTGCTTTTCCCGTTTTCCAAATCTGAGATAAAAGTTACGCTGAAGCCGCTGAATTCAGAAAGGAATGCCTGTGTATAGCCAAGATCTTTGCGCCTTTGGCGCAGAGCGGCACCGAATTCTTTTGCATCTGTTATCAAGGAAATACCTCCTTAATATAGCCGTTCGGCGAAAAATATCTAATCAGCCGTTAACTTAGCCGTTCGGCTAAGTTCTTTTGCAGTTATTATACTCTATGCCGTTCGGCGAAGTCAAGGGAAAAAGGGATCATAAAAGATTGTTTCCGAAAAGATTCTGAGCAGCAAGTTCGTTAATAACACGAATCTCTAATTTATAATCTTCATCAGCGCCGACATGACCGTTAAACACATAAACTTCATCGAGACCAT
>CACZZH010000222.1 GCA_902785635.1 uncultured Lachnospiraceae bacterium | reverse complement strand
GTCGATAACGACCAATCTGTCAATGACTTTAGAAGTAACTAAACGCTCAAAAACAAGGGATTACAGAGGTGTGACCTACTGCTTCTGATAGAATCCACACTGGTATCCATCAGCTCGAAGCTCCAAGCCGGGAACCCACGGCGGTGTCCTTCCCATCAGTTCACAGACGGAGTCCAGGGATGTTTCCATGGGAACCTCAAGGATTACCTCATCGTGAACATGCGCGACGATTCTGTATTCCCGCAGGCTCTTCATGGCGTAGGCCAGAATGTCCCTGCAGATCGCCTGCGTTATGTTCTCGACCAGTTTCGGACCGTAGGTCTCGATCCGGGACCAGCGCTTCTGCTGGTCGGTACCCATATAGGTGATGCTCTCGCTGCCGTACTGGTTTTCCTCCAGCCGGGGTTTCACGTACGCCAGTTTCCGTCCGGACGGTAACGTAACGAACAGCATACCGCACTGTGTTTCAAAGCGCACATTGCCAACAGACTGCGGGATCTGCTTCCTGATCACCGTTTTGGCGGCTGTGTCCACGTCCCACCAGTACCGGACAATGTTCGGATTAGCCTTACGCCACATGTCCACCAGCGGTTTCAGTTCTTCCTCCGGGATACCCATGGTCACCGCACCCATCGCTGTCAGGGCTCCAACGCTCCCACCGTATCCGAGGGCGAGCTCAGCGATCTTGCCGCGCTGGCGGAGGTGGCTGTTCTGTCCATGCTTTTCCACGACGCAGTGAAACATTCGCGCCGCCGACTGACAATAAATGTCCTGCCCATTATGGAACACGTCCATGCGCCACTGTTCCCCGGCAAGGTACGAAAGTGCCCGGGCCTCCACGGCGGAGAAGTCGCTGACGATGAATTTGTATCCGGGTTTCGGCACGAACGCTGTCCGGATCAGTTCCGACAGCACACCCGGCACAGAGGGATACAGCAGGTTCAGCATTTCATAGTCACCCTGCCGTACCAGTTCCCGTGCCTGCTCCAGATCCTCCAGATGGTTTTGCGGCAGATTTTGCAGCTGGATCAGACGGCCTGCCCAGCGGCCTGTCCGGGAAGCACCATAAAATTGAAACAACCCCCGGCAACGATCGTCATTCCCGACAGTCGTTTCCATGGCCTGGTATTTTTTTACGCTGCTCTTCGCTATCTGCAGGCGGAGGGACAGAACTTCCTTCATATCGTCTGGCACAGTTTTGATCAGTTCCATGGCTTCCTTCTTTCCGAGGGAGTCCACCTCAACGCCGTGATCCGCGAGGTATTGTTTCAGCTGAACGACGGAGTTCGGATTGTCCAGCCCGGTCAGTCGTTTCAGTTTCTCTGTCAGGTCAGCCTTGGTGATGGCATCAATCCTGATCGCTTCCTTTACCAGTTCCCGGTCGATCCGTATACCGCGATCGTTAATCATCTGATCCTGATGGTATTCCTCCCAGACGAAATCCGGAACCGGATATTTACTGAGCCGTTCCTGTATCTGCAGTTCCACCTGTACGTCCCGCTCATTGTAGCGTTTGAACAGATCCCACTTTTCAGGCGCGTGTTCCGGCAGGTTCCACGCCCTACCGCTGGTGCGGCTGGGGGTACAGAAGAAGCGGATCAGTTCTTTGCCTTCCTTCAATTTCTGCTCCTCAAAGCCGAGAACGGCACCGACTTTTTCCAACCCAAGAGGCAGGCCGTTGTATATACCAAGTACCAGAGAACATTTCCATGCGGATGGATCAAGGTACAAGCCGTCACCATAAGAAGAAAAGAATTCCGGATGCTTCCGGCGAAGCCAGACGGACAGACAGATCCGCTCAAAACTGCTGTTGTAGGCCCATTTCTCCACAGTGTCATCTGTCAGCGCCTTCAGGATCTCCGCCGGAACTGTGTCTCCCTGCAGGAGATCGTACACCGTGATCGGGCCGTGATTAACGGAAACGCCGAAAAGCAAAATGTCGAAATCGTCAGATTCAGCGTAACGATATACGCTGCTTTTCACGATATCGACGCTGGATCTCGTCTCCAGGTCGATACTCAGGTTCTGTATCATATGCAGTCCTCCGAAGATAAAGCGGCAGCAGGAGGATAGCTCCTGCCGCCGGTAGTGGGATCAGGCTTCCTGTGCTTCGGCCTGCTCCTTTTCTTTGGCCTTACGTTCTTTTCTGGCTTTCCGCTTGTCCCGGATGAAATCCATCACTGCGGAGATTGCTTCTCCGAGAAGGTACAGAACCGAAACGTAACCAGCAATGAAGAAACAGGCAACAATGATCATGTCAGCCATCTGGCTGAGAGTGATAGTATTGGATTCCATGATTTTTCACCTCATTCATATTTGTCGTTGTCGGGGTGGCGGTGTTGTCCGCCACCCCTTTGTCGTTTTCAGCCCAGGAAGTCCTCGTCGTCATCGTCGTCGGCGAAGTCATCCTCGGCACGGCTGTGTCCGCCCAGCGGAGTGCCGTCAGAGAGCTTCTGCAGGTTGTTCAGCCCACAGGCAATACCCCGGTTGCCGTTGCTGTTGAAGGCGTAGAAGGAAATCGACGCCCGTCCGATGATGCCGGAGTACAGCTCACTGCTGTCCAGAATCGGATTCCGGTCAGCGTCCACAACGCCCGGCTTGGTGGTGCTGTTGGCGTTGATGAACCAAGCGTTGGCGTAGGCTTCGTCGCCCTTGCGCTCCTTGTCGCCGTCACGCAGCGGGGTCTTCAGATCCTCCAGCGCCGGGACGGTCTTGGAGTTGCCCTTCAGCTTGCCCTGTCCCTCGTCATAGGCAGCCTGAATCGCGGCTTTGATCTTCTCCACGGTCACGGTATCGGACTTCGGGATGATCAGGGAGACGCTGTACTTCGGGGTGCCGCCGCCCAGCGGGACCTTCGGCTCATTGACGGTCAGGTAAGAGAAAACAGTGTGCTTGCCAGTGATAACTTTTGTCGGATTAGAAACCTTACTCATGATGTTATTCCTCCATAAAATCTTGTTGTGCTGTGTTGAATTCCACGCGATCGTCGCTCTTCGGAACCAACACCGGTTTTCCCTGAGGCTTGATAACCAAGCCGCCCAGGAGTTCTTCAAACTTTGATTTACCCAGCTGCTTCGACATCGCCGTGATGCCCAGCAGCGTTTTTTCGTAGGGATCGTATCCCGCTTCGGTTACGATCCTCGCTACCGCCGCTTCGTCTGTGTACTTGCGGTTGCTCCTGCCTTCCACCAGTTTGTACCCGGGGAACTTTACTCCGGCGAGGGCCTGGTTCAGCGCGTACTTCTTGATGTCGTCCGCCCATCTGACCAGCGTGTCTATCTGCGGCAGAATCTCCGCGATCTCATCCGGTTCCAGCGTAGGCCCTTCGGCAAATTCGTATCGCGCCAGCTCCATGGCGTACTCGGCCCGTTTCCGACAGGTGGCCTTCACCTTGCAGAACTGGCAGTGATCCCCGGCCTCAAACTCGCCCTGACCCTCGTAGGCCAACTTGGCGATCGGTGCCAGAACCTCATCCGCCCATTTCAGCAGGTCGGCCTTCGTCAGCTCGAACGTATCGATGTTTTCCCGCCGGGGCTGGTAGATCGAAAGCCTGATCCGCTTGATATCAAACAGGTTTCCGAACGTGTCCAGCGCTCCGAGCGCGTAACATTTCAGCTGACTGTTTCCGGTTCCATCCTCGCCCGACGCGCTGACCAGGCATCCGACCCCGTACTTGAAATCCGTGATGTACAGCAGGTCGTCCGCCACAATCAGGGCATCCGCCGTGCCGAACCCGTGCTCCACCCATTTGGAGAAATCCACGGTCTGTTCAACGCAGACCATCGGATCGGGGCACAGGGCTTTGGCTTCTTCCACCTGACCCAGTACGAAGGAAGCGTAGCCTTCAGCGGCTTCCCGCATCTCTGCGTCATACCATGTCAGGTCTTCGGTCGGATCCTTCACATCTCTGCCCAGCCCTTTCTCAAGCAGGTACTGGCAGAGCTCGTGCGCGTCCGTTCCCTGCTGCGCGTAGGGACTTCCCTGGTCTTCTTCCTGTGCGCACAGCTTCGCGGATGGAGGGCAGTGGAGCCATCGGTCACTTGCGGAAGCGGCTAAGAATGCGTGCTTAGCCAACTCCAATTCCCTCCGCTTCTGCCACGATGGCCGCAAATACCTCAGGCTCCTTCACATCGGAAAGCTGTGTCACACCGTGCTTGGTGAGCAGCGCTTTCACTTCCGCTCGGAACCCAGTCCTGGACTTCTCCGCCAGAATCGCCCTGACTTCCTCGTAGGCGTACACCTTTGCGGGAGCCTTGGGCTCTTCCTCGGCGGGCGTGTCCTGCTTGCCCGGGGCCTCACCGTCTTCGAACAGACTGACCAGTACGGCCACATCCGCGCAGATCCGTTTCAGCCCCTCAACGAGAGTCGCCTTGTCCTTCTTTGTCATGGGACTTTACCTCCTTCCCTGAGTGATGCCGCTCTGACCGGCTCACTCCCTTACGTTCAGATGAAGGGGCGATTTTACAGTAAAAATGAAAATTTCCTCATAAAAAAATGATCCTGCCGCATCCGGCGGAGTTTCTTCATTTATATATGCTTCTC
>CACZZH010000221.1 GCA_902785635.1 uncultured Lachnospiraceae bacterium | reverse complement strand
TTTTTGCGGACATATTGCGGGAGATGTCACTGCCTTTCGATATCCCCATTTGAAGGCATTTCAGCAGGATTTTTTCTATGAACCGGACCGGAAATACTGGAAATTCACCGGAGAAGAAAAGAGGCCTGGAAAAACCGCGGCAGAGGATATCACACTTTATGAATTCCTGTCGCCGCACGCGATGAATATCCACAGGATGGATATGGCCGGAGTTCCTTATGGGGATGGGGAGCAATCATGCGGCCAATCTGGCAGAGGTGATCCTGAAAAACCAGGAGAGTGTGGATTTTATCAGCCTTTATGACGTGGATCGCTTTTGCCGTTTACAGCGATATGGTATGGAAGAACAGATATCCGTATCTTGCGTCAAAATGGTATCTTCAGGGACGGGGGATAAGTCCGGACATCGGCACAGGGCGCCCGGGAGACCGCTGTGTTACTTTTGCCCGGGGCGGACACGTATTTTTCATTGCGGAAGCGGAGAAATTCAACCGGGAGCTGACCTCGTTTCTGGAAAACTGCGGGACGAAGCACTGACAGATCAAAGCTGAGAATGACAAAAAAATGATGAAAAGTATCGTCCGGAAAAATGGACAAACGTTTTTTACTGTGATACAATGAACGTGTATGCGAAAAAGCCGGTCATTCCGTGCTGAAGCAGAGTAGTAACCGTACATTCATTTTGAAGGAGGAAATAAAGAATGGCAAGAAAAATGAAGACCATGGATGGAAATCATGCTGCCGCACATGCTTCTTATGCATTTACAGACGTTGCAGCGATTTTCCCCATCACTCCGTCATCTGTAATGGCAGAAGCAACAGATGAGTGGGCGACCCAGGGCAGAGTCAATCTGTTCGGCGAGACTGTTAAGGTGACAGAGATGCAGTCTGAGGCCGGTGCTGCCGGTACCGTGCATGGTTCACTTTCCGCAGGCGCTCTTACAACGACTTACACTGCTTCTCAGGGCCTGCTTCTGATGATCCCGAACCTGTACAAGATCGCAGGTGAGAGACTTCCGGGCGTATTTAACGTATCAGCACGTGCGATCGCATCCCATGCACTCTCCATTTTTGGCGACCATTCGGACGTTCTGGCATGTCGTCAGACCGGTGCATGCATGCTTTGCGAATCTTCCGTACAGGAAGTTATGGATCTGACTCCGGTTGCACATCTTGCAGCAATCAAGGGACGTCTTCCGTTCATCAACTTCTTTGACGGTTTCCGTACCTCCCATGAGATCCAGAAGATCGAGCAGTGGGATAACTCAGATCTGGCTGACATCCTCGACTATGATGCTCTGCAGGCATGGAGAGATCAGTGCCTGAATCCGAACCATCCCTGCCAGAGAGGTTCTGCGCAGAACCCGGATATCTTCTTCCAGGCAAGAGAAGCCTGCAACGTCGCTTATGAAGACATGCCGGCGATCGTTCAGGAGTATATGGACAAGATCAATGCCAAGATCGGTACGGATTACAAGCTGTTCAACTACTACGGCGCTCCGGATGCAGAGCATGTACTGGTAGCTATGGGCTCCGTAAACGACACGATCGAAGAGACCATCGACTACATGATGGCTCAGGGCTGCAAGGTCGGTGTTGTAAAGGTACGTCTGTATCGTCCGTTCTCCGCGAAGGCACTGCTTGAAGCTATTCCGGAAACCGTGAAGCAGATCACCGTTCTGGACCGCACCAAAGAGCCGGGCGCCATGGGCGAGCCGCTGTATCTGGATGTTGTTGCCGCTCTGAAGGGCACGAAGTTCGAGACCGTTCCGGTATTCTCCGGTCGTTACGGCCTTGGCTCCAAGGACACCACTCCGGCACAGATCGTTGCGATCTACAACAACACCGAAAAGAAGATGTTCACAGTCGGTATCGTAGACGATGTGACACATCTGTCTCTGGAAGTCGGCCCGCAGCTGGTCACCACTCCGGAAGGCACCATCAACTGCAAGTTCTGGGGCCTTGGCGCAGATGGTACCGTTGGTGCCAACAAGAACTCCATCAAGATCATCGGCGACAACACCGATATGTATGCACAGGCATATTTTGATTACGACTCCAAGAAGTCCGGCGGCGTGACGATGTCCCACCTCCGCTTCGGTAAGAGCCCGATCAAGTCCACCTACCTCATCCACCAGGCGAACTTCGTTGCATGCCACAATCCGGCATACATCCGCAAGTACAACATGGTCCAGGAGCTGGTAGACGGCGGTACTTTCCTGCTGAACTGCCCGTGGGATATGGAAGGCATCGAGAAACATCTTCCCGGCCAGGTGAAGAAGTTCATCGCTGACCACGGCATTAAGTTCTATGTGATCGACGGTATCAAGATCGGTAAAGAGATCGGCCTTGGCGGACGTATCAATACCGTTCTTCAGTCTGCATTCTTCAAACTTGCTTCCATTATTCCGGAAGAGCATGCCATCGAGCTGATGAAGGCTGCTGCAAAAGCTACCTACGGCCGTAAGGGCGACAAGATCGTTCAGATGAACTATGACGCTATTGACGCCGGCGCACAGCAGGTCGTAGAGATCCAGGTTCCGGAGAGCTGGAAAGACGCTCAGGATGAAGGCCTTGATCTGACCCATGCAACCAAAGGCCGCAAGGAAGTTATTGACTTCGTCAACAACATCCAGGCTAAGGTTTCCGCACAGGAAGGCAACACTCTGCCTGTTTCCGCATTTGTGGAATATATGGATGGTACGACTCCGTCCGGCGCTGCTGCATATGAGAAGCGCGGTATCGCAGTAGATATCCCGGTATGGAATCCCGAGAACTGTATCCAGTGCAACCGCTGCGCATATGTCTGCCCGCATGCAGTTATCCGTCCGGTAGCCATGACGGAAGAAGAAGCTGCAGCTGCTCCGGAAGGAACAAAGACGCTGCCGCTGACCGGCATGAAGGATCCGGCTTACAAGTTCGCGATCGTCGTTTCCGCTTTGGACTGCACAGGCTGCGGTTCCTGCGCAAACGTATGCCCGGGCAAGAAGGGTGCCAAGGCGCTCACCATGGAAAATATGGAAGCCAACCAGGGCTGCCAGGCTGCATTCGATTATGCAGTAGAACTGCCGGCAAAGACAGACGTTGTAGAGAAATTCAAAGAGAACACCGTAAAAGGCTCCCAGTTCAAACAGCCGCTGCTTGAGTTCTCAGGCGCCTGCGGCGGATGCGGCGAGACCCCGTATGCGAAGCTGGTCACCCAGCTGTTCGGCGATCGTATGTACATTGCCAACGCTACAGGATGCTCCTCCATCTGGGGCAACTCCTCACCGTCCACTCCTTACACAGTAAACGCTAAGGGTCAGGGCCCGGCATGGTCTAACTCCCTGTTCGAAGACAATGCTGAGTTCGGTTATGGTATGTTCCTGGCTCAGAAGGCTCTTCGCGGCGGACTGAAGAAGAAAGTAGAAGCTCTGGCTGCTGAAGCTGCTGATGTTAAGGAAGCAGCAGATGAGTGGATCGCTACCTACGGCGTAGGCGCGACCAACGGCACAGCTACCGATAAACTGATCGCAGCTCTGGAAGCAAACGGCTCCGACGCGGCGAAAGAGATCCTGAAGAACAAGGATTATCTTGCAAAGAAATCCCAGTGGATCTTCGGTGGTGATGGCTGGGCTTATGATATCGGCTTCGGCGGTGTTGACCATGCACTCGCTTCCGGCGAAGACATCAATATCCTCGTATTCGATACCGAGGTTTACTCCAATACCGGCGGACAGGCTTCCAAGTCCACACAGCCCGGTGCAGTGGCTCAGTTCGCTGCAGCAGGTAAGGAAGTGAAGAAGAAAGATATGGCTTCCATCGCTATGAGCTATGGCTATATCTATGTTGCACAGATCGCTATGGGTGCAGACTTCAACCAGACCGTTAAGGCGATCGCAGAGGCAGAGGCATATCCGGGACCGTCCCTGATCATCGCTTACGCTCCCTGCATCAACCACGGTATCAAGAAGGGCATGTCCAAGGCTCAGACCGAAGAGCAGCTGGCTGTTGAGGCTGGTTACTGGCATCTGTTCCGCTTCAATCCGGCTCTGAAGGAAGAAGGCAAACCGGCATTCACACTGGATTCCAAGGCTCCGACCGGAGATCTGATGGAATTCCTGGATGGCGAAGTTCGTTACAACTCCCTGAAGAGAGCAAATCCGGAGCGCGCAGCGAAGCTGTTCGCAAAGAATGCGAAGTACAACGAAGAGCGTTACACCTATCTGAACAAGCTGATCAAGCTGTACGGAACCGAGGAATAATCTTCCGGGTGTATCGCGTTGATGAAGATCATGCAGAGGAAGCACTGGAAACAGTGCTTCCTCAAAGAAAAAGCCCCTTCCGGGGAGTCAGGAGCAGTGATACTCCTGATTGCCCGGATGGGGCTTTTCTCATCTGGGATACAGACAGCAGCATATGTTTTTCCGCAGGTCACGATTTCGTTCAAACGGACGGTATGCACGTCATCGGGGGCGGGAATATTATGAGAAGCTGCCGCTTCCTGATATAGGACTCACGAAATCGCTTTCAGCGATTTTGTTCGTTATCTTATCGGTTCCCTTTGGGAAACAGC
>CACZZH010000220.1 GCA_902785635.1 uncultured Lachnospiraceae bacterium | reverse complement strand
CGGATCTCTTTGTCGGTAAGATCCTTCCGTGCCGATAAAGCGGCAATCCGGGCTTCCATCTGCTCCCGGCTCCACAGATCCCGCCCCTCCAGGCGCTCCAGGACGCCCCTGCGGCATCCAGTACCCTTGCAGAACCGTATCAGCTCGTCATTATTCGTAACGCTGAAATGGCTGTCCCTGGCCGTCGTAACCCGGCTCCTTTTGATCTCAGAACGATTGCGCTTCGGCGGCTGGAACCGTCCCGGATCCGCCTTGTCGATCTGATACAGCTTGTTCAGCGCCGCGGCCTCCGTCTGGATCGTCCAGGCAGAGAGATGCTGCCCTTTTTCATCAACCTGCTGCGTGCGCATATCCAGCCATTCATTGACATGCCGACGGGCGGCTTTTAATGTCGTACACTCCGGATGCTCTGTCTGGATCCACTTCAGAAAATACTTCGTATGCTTCCAGTAGGTCTGATACGTGTTGAATGAAAATATTTTGTCTTTCTCCGTCCCGGCAGAAATCGCCTGCTTTTTACTCTGCCCGAACGCCTGCATCCCGGTCAGTTTTTCGTAAGCCTGCTGGTGCAGGTCTTTGCTGTAGCTTTTATTTTTCCTACCCAATGCAAGCTCCTTCCTGCATACCGAATAATGATTTCTGTTGACACAAATACTCAATCTTCCGGCTGAATATTTGTGTCAGCAGAAATCCATTAAAATACGAAAACAGGCACGGCTTCCGCCATGCTCATTTATAATTTCCCGAATTGTTGTTTACGGCCCATACCGGTTAAAACAGAAGTCGCTTCCTATTAGTCCCGAAGGATCTCAATATTCGGCAATGAACACTTTTTAACGTCTTATGTGTGACGGCTTGAAGCTTCCGCTTCTACACTTTTTTACTGCTTATGTGTGCAGGCACATACTGGATCGGACATTGTGCTCACGCCCGGATACGGTTGCTCGCGTCGGTCAGTATCATCACCCATTTCTTCCAGCCTGCCCTGGTCGCCCGCACTTTATTTTGATGACGGTGATTTAAGTTTTCACCGGATGTCAGCCATCGCCTTCGCTGTCTACAGCCAGCGTTGCTATCCCAAGGGCTACGAGGCAGTTCATATTGAACATCCAAGTCAAATACGGTTTTACAGTCAGTATTATCACTTTCCCCATGGTTTACGAGTGACCACCGTCTTTCAATTTTACTTCCTGCGGCATCGGAAGGCTCACGTTCGGCCGTCATTCCGGCTGGCAAAAAACTCATGCGTTCGCAAAGGCTACTTGCTTTTTTGAGGCCCTTCCCTCCCTACTATCACTTTTCACAAAGGTTACTTGCGGCTTTTCAGGAGGCTGCCTGGCTGAGCACCAGATCACAAGCTTATATGTTGAACTTACATACTGTAAGAGTTCTTACATTATAACATTTCCAGCCGGAGAGGGCAATAAGATAACCCAATATAAGCCCCTTATATCGGTTTACCCGTTCGCCGGTCTCGGGGCCTATGTCCCCTCCCCCGGCATCCGGATAAACCGATATTTTGCTCCCTCCGGTCGCCCTGCTGCGTCTCCGTTTTCCTTCATTTCCTCTTTCAGATCCAGCCTCCTTTCATCCTATTCATTCTTTTATCCACGCAACAGCAGAACACAATTTCATTCCAGGCCATTCTATCTTTACAGCAGAACTTCGCACATTCACTTCTCTTCTACCCTTTAGTCCATCAAATCCTTTTTTTAATCGTCCTGGCATCTGCCCGTGCTCTTTTGACAAAGATCCCCGGCAGATGCCAGGACAAAAAATTATTCTTTTACTGAAACTTCCCACACGGGAAATGACCGCGAACCTTGAAAACTCAATAGTTTAGCCGATAAAAAAGGCGTAAGCCCCATGCCTTGGTATAATAGATTCGACGAAAAACCAATCACACCTTGGAGGACTTGCGCCATGTCTATTGTACCATCTGAAGCCGGCAGCAAACAGGAAATTTCCAACTCGATCTCACGATTTATCCGTGATTTCAAAGTCGGCCCGCTCCTGAAAAAATGCAACTGCAAGAAGGAAAAAGGCATTCCCTTCATGAAGCTGTTCACCTACATTCTCTGCAACGTTTTCCGCGACAGGAGCATGTACATGCAGAAGAAAACGGGAAACTTCAAAGAGGATTTCTCGAAGAATGCGTATTACCGTTTCCTCCGCGGTTCCCATTCCAATTGGCTTCGTTTCACTACACTGCTCTCTGAGAAGATCGTTAATGAACATCTGCGCGGGCTGACTTCCACTGGCAGGGCTGACTGCTTTGTTGTCGATGATTCCCTCTACGAGAGGATTGGCTATAAACACACCGAACTGGCGTCCAGGGTATTCGACCATGTCAGCATGAAGTTTAAAAAAGGCTTCCGCATGATGACACTGGGCTGGACCGACGGATGCTCCTTCATCCCGATTAACTTCTCTCTTCTGGCTTCCTCGAAAGAAGAAAACATACTGGGAGAAGTAAAGACGTACGACAGGCGGTCCCTTGCAGGAAAGCGAAGGATCATGGCGCAGAGTAAAGGAACAGATGTCATGATCCAGCTGATCGATGAAGCCATGAAAGCCGGTCATAAGGCAAAATATGTGCTCTTTGACAGCTGGTTCTCCAATCCCCGTCAGATCGTAGAGCTTAAGGACAAGGGTCTTGATACCATCGCCATGGTAAAGATCAGTTCCAGAATCAAATATGAATACGATGGCGAACGCAAAGACATCAAACAGATCTACAACAGCTGCAAAAAGCGCCGCGGTCGTTCGAGATATCTCCTGTCTGTTTCTGTGAAGGTCGGACAGGAGCAGAAAAACGGTCACTCTGTTGATGCCAGAATTGTCTGCGTCAGAAACCGCGCCAACCGGAAAGACTGGCTGGCCCTGATCTGTACGGATATGTCTCTGAGCGAAACCGCACGTGTCCAGCTTTATCTGCGTTCTATGAAATCAGCCAGAAAAAAACAAGTATCCTGTAAGATCAGCTGTAAGATTACAGCACCGATCTTCAGAATACTTGTTCTTTGTTCAATATGCAGTTCAATGGGAGAGAATAACCATTAAAACATGGAAATGATCCGACATCCCATGGCGCCTTCGAATCACCGCCGCACTGCCGCAACCGATTTGGTCACGACAACATCGCTGTCATATCCAAAGAGATTATGAATAAGGACAGTACCTGCACTGACCGGTGCCTTCACAGCAATCTTCTTGATCTCCTTCATGGCATCGAAAATGCGATTCTTGGGAATAGGACCGGTGAGACGGACACTCGCCAGCGGAAGTTCACCGCCCAGCACCAGCACAGATGATGTAATTGTACGCCTGGGATCGGTGAGTTCCTGACGCACGTACTCATCACCGCGCTTACAGGTGTTGCCTGTCACTTTTGTGACAACTAGTTTTCCATCCTTTTCCTCAAACTCCGTCTCAATCTCACAGCTGTTGGGACAGATAATACATGTAAAATTCTTTTTCATGCTGTACACCTCGCTGAGGCGAAATCCGCGCAGGCGGTTTCGCCGAATGCGGCAACCGATGACACCCCGCGGCATCGGCTGCTGTGTGCAGGATCATGCATGGGCATGATCCTGCACACTCTCCACACTAACCTCAACAGCCCCTGCGTCCGGTTTTGCTCCTTTGACGTCGAACTGAACCATTTCCGCAGGAATTGCCTTTCGCATCGGTTTCTTTGCGATCACTTCACCGTTCTGCCGAACGACAATCTTTACGTTCTCCATCGGATGGCTCACACGAAGAGAAAGCCGGAACGGACGCGTTCCGCTGATTCTCTGCGGAACAGTATTATTGATATTCTTATCATACTGCACCGGAACAGCACATTTCGGAAGACTGCCCTTCCGGACATATTCCGTAACTGAATCCGCAAGACTCTCTGCCTCGAGGGAAACAAAGTCGACCAGATCATGCACATGCAGAACATTTCCTGCCGCAAAGATCCCGGGAACCTCTGTCTGGCAGTTTTCATCAACCACTGCGCCCTTTGTCCTCTGATCCAAAGGAACACCTGCATCAATGGAAAGCTCATTCTCCGGAATCAGGCCAACGGATAGAATCAGGGTGTCGCACGGTACATACTGCTCTGTTCCGGGAATGGGACGTTTATTTTCATCGACTTCAGAGATCGTAACCCCTTCCAGCCGTCTGTCGCCATGGACGTTCGTCACTGTGTGACTCAGATAAAGCGGAATATTATAATCGTTCAGACACTGCTGAATATTTCTCGGGAGGCCTGACGGATAAGGCTGAATCTCGTAAACGGCTTTGACATGCGCACCTTCCAGCGTAAGGCGGCGTGCCATGATCATACCGATATCACCGGATCCAAGAATGACAACTTCCTCTGCAGGCATTTTATTGTAAAGATTGATATAGGCCTGTGCTACGCCCGCTGTGAATACGCCTGTAGGTCTCTCTCCCGGAATTGCGAGAGCACCTCTGGTTCTCTCGCGGCATCCCATCGTAAGAACCACTGCCTTTGCCTGATACCTCTCTAATCCTGCAGGCGTCACAACTGTGACAAGACGATTATGCGTAATGTTGGTCACCGC
>CACZZH010000219.1 GCA_902785635.1 uncultured Lachnospiraceae bacterium | reverse complement strand
CGGTCTGCGATCTTGCTTGCCACCAGCACACCTTCTGCGCCATCCAGTTCATCAAAGATATGAAGAATCGCTTCGAGTTCGGAATAGGAAAGGGTGCTGATCGCTGATTTAACGATCGCGATCTTGCGGTTTTCCTCTGCATTTTCCTCATTTACGGAGCGCATCATCTCAAGACCGACTACGGTCGTTCCGTATTCACTCAGAATAATGTCGTCGATTTCGTACATTCCCTGTGATTTGTAAAGGAAAAGAGTTCCGAGACGCTCACCGGCGATGTCAATGGGATTGATCATTACACAGTATTTCTGTACGCTTTCTCCTTCAAAGCCGAGGGTCTGAAGATTAACATTTTCTTTGGTTGAAAGAATGGAGAGAAAACGTTCGTTCAGCACCGGATCAATGAAATTGCCTACCGTATCTGTGATCATCTCACGAATATTGTCCACATCCTGACAATGACTTACACCCAGTACCTTTCCCTTCCGGCTGATTACGAGGACACTGGAATTGAGAATCTCTGTCAGTACTTCGCAAATATCGTTAAACACGACCTTTCCGGAATTGTTGTTATGCAATAACTGGTTTATTTTTCTTGTTTTATCCAATAACTGAACGCTGCTCATGGTTATCTCTCCTGTTGTATGAATCTAAGATGAAATTATTTGTTGATAACTTTTCTGCAACTATTGTCGGAACACTGCAGCTTGCTTCCTTTTTCAAGCATATAGCTGCCGCAGTCCGGGCAGCGGATCGAAGAAGGCTTCTGCCATGACATAAATTCACATGTGCTGTTCTCACAGCCGTAAAATCTTCTACCCTTTTTGGTTCTGCGGATCACGACCTCCCCACCGCACAGAGGACATTTTACTCCTGCCTTTTCCAGATAAGGCTTCGTGCATCTGCATTCCGGGAAACCGGGACAGGCAAGGAATTTTCCGTGCGGACCATATTTAACGACCATATTGCGGCCGCATTCATCACACAATACGTCAGTGACTTCATCCGCAATGGTCACTTTCTCCAGACTGCTCTGTGCAGCATTTACGGCCTCATCCAGATCCGGATAAAAATTCCGTACAATTTCCTTCCAGTTCAGCTTCCCCTCTCCGACACTGTCCAGAAGGGATTCGAGATTTGCGGTAAAGGATACGTCAACGATTCCGGGAAAGGATTTCTTCAGCATGCTGTTGACTGCTTCTCCGAGCTCTGTCATATAAAGATTTTTCTGTTCTTTAAGTATATACCGGCGCGCAAGAAGAGTCGTGATGATCGGAGCATAAGTACTGGGTCTGCCGATACCGAGTTCTTCCAGCGTACGAACCAGGGAAGCCTCCGTGTAATGGGCAGGCGGCTGCGTAAAATGCTGTTCCTTTGAAAGATCATTCAGGGACAGTACGCTGTTCTCATCCAGCTTGCCGGTGAGGACATTTCCTTTTTTGCTTCGAAGATCATCCTCATCGCTGTAAACGCAGAGAAAACCGTCAAAAAGCATCCTTGAAGCCGAGACATTAAAGCCCCACTGTCCGGAACGGATCATCACGGATGTGGTCTCAAAACGGGCAGGGAGCATCCGGCTGGCAGTGAAACGCTTCCAGATAAGCTGATAGAGACGGAACTGGTCTCTGCTCAGCGCATCTTTGATCAGAGAAGGCGTCCGGTTGATATCCGAAGGACGGATCGCTTCATGGGCATCCTGAATCTTCTGATTTCCTGAAGCCTTACTGCTGTGATGAGCCGCATATTCTTCTCCGAAATTTGCACAGATAAAGGAATGAGCCATTGCCTGTGCTTCTTCCGAGATTCGGGTGGAATCCGTACGAAGATAGGTGATCAGACCGATCGTACCGCTGCCGGGGAGATCGATTCCTTCATACAGCTGCTGTGCGATCCTCATCGTCTTCTGAGTTGAGAAGTTCAGGACTTTGGAAGCTTCCTGCTGCAGTGTACTGGTGGTAAAGGGAAGAGGCGCATTTCTGGTCCTCTCGGACTTTTTTACCTCTGCGACTCTCCACGATTCCTTCCTTACTTCTTCGCAGATCCGGTCGACCTCCGCCTCGGTGGACAGGGACATTTTTTTATCCTTGCCCCAGAAATGAGCGGTAAGCGGCTTTTTTTCACCTTCCAGAGAAAGCTCGGCATCCAGTGTCCAGTATTCTTCCGGGACGAAAGAATTGATCTCTTCCTCACGGTCGCCGATGATACGCAGTGCCACGGACTGCACTCTTCCGGCGCTCAGGCCCCGTTTGATCTTAGCCCAGAGAAGGGGACTGATCCGGTAACCTACCATACGATCCAGAATCCGGCGCGTCTGCTGGGCATCGACCATATCCATATCGATTGCCCGGGGATGCTTCAGAGCTTCTTTAACAGCATTCTTCGTGATCTCGTTGAAGGTGATCCGGTACATCTTTGACGGATCAAGCTTCAATGCCTCGGCAAGATGCCAGGAAATGGCTTCCCCTTCGCGGTCCGGGTCGGTTGCCAGGAATACTTTGTCTGCTTTTTTTACTTCCTTACGAAGAGCGGCAAGCGTTTCACCTTTTCCGCGGATCGTAATATATTTCGGCTCATAATCATTCTCAGGATCAAAGCCAAGCTGGCTTTTGGGAAGATCACGTACATGACCTCCGCTGGCCATTACCTGATAATTTGTTCCGAGAAATTTCTTGATCGTTTTTACCTTTGTTGGTGATTCTACAATCACCAGATACTTTGCCATCTGTAACCCTCTATATTGAATACCTGCAAAACTGCTTCGTGTAAGTATTCTGTGCAAAACACCTGATTGAACAGAAAAATCTCACTTACTATACAACGTTTTTTGCAGTGTTGCAAGCGCAACATCTTTGTTTTGATCATTCAAATATGATTTTTAGCGTAATAATTCCTGCTGATTTCTGTAATTCTTCCGGAAAGCTGGAGCTGTGTCAGAACTGAAGCAACCTCTTTTGCGCTGCGGCCGGTCCGTTCGCTCAGTGTATTGATATCAGCAGGTTCCAGATCCATTGCATCAAGGATAGAAAGAGCACTGTCTGAAAGAGCACAGCCTGAAAGAGTATTGTCTGAAATGGAGGAAGACGAAATACCCGTTCCTCCGGTCTTCTCCTGCGGTTCGTGAGATTCTTGTTTTTTCTTAACTGCTGAAACCCGGTAAGAAGACATCGTGCTCCAGAGTTGTTTCATCTGTTCAATAAAATCCTCCGCGGAAATATAGATCGCAGCTCCCTGTCGGATCAGAAGGTTTCCGCCTGCACTGCGCTCATCGCTGCACCGGCCTGGTACGGCATAGACCTCTTTTCCCTGATCAAGAGCGTAATCAGCGGTGATCAGGGAACCGCTTCCCTTTCGTGCTTCGATAACGACAACGGCATCAGATAATGCACTGATGATTCGGTTTCTCCAGGGAAAATTCGTACGGTAAGGATCTGTACCGCAGGCATATTCCGAAAGAATGCCGCCATGTCCGCCGGTACACAGATTCCAGTAAAGATCAAAATTCTGCTTTGGATAACAGATATCTGCCCCACACCCCAGGATGCCAAAACTTTCGCATCCGTTCTCCAGTGCGCTTCGCTGCGCGATTCCGTCGATTCCGACTGCCATACCGCTGATCACGGGAATTCCTTCGGCGGCAAGATGGCCCGCAAGATCCGCAGCGATCACTTTCCCGTAATTACTGCAGATTCTGGAGCCGACAACAGCGACCGCCGGACGATGGGGATCCGGGAGTGATCCTTTGAAAAACAATCCGTGAGGAGAGTCTGCGATCTGGTGAAGCTTTTCGGGAAAATCCGGATGTTCACAGGAAATGAACCGGACGTTTTGCTTTTCGATCCGGGAAAGAGCCTGATCAAATGAACTTTCGCCTGCCGCTTCCCGGACCTTCCGGATCCATCGGATCCCCATTTTTTCCCAGAGAGAAAAGTCTTTCTCCTCAGCGGAAAAAACATTTTGCGGGGATCCGAAATATTGAATAAGAGCTGTCCGCTGCTGCCAGTTCAGATTCGGTATACTGCAAAACCAGAGCCATGCATTTTCACGGGAAATATTCATCAGAATACCTCCCTTCCCCAGTAGCGCTTGTCCAGAGCTCTGTAACCGATGGCTTCGGTCAGATGCTGCGTGCAAATCGTATCACTGCCCGCAAGATCAGCTATCGTGCGGGCAGTTTTCAGGATTCCCGTATAGGACCTGGCAGTCAGACCAAGCTTGAGATAAGCTTTCTGAAGGAGCTCTTCCTCCTGCTTTCCGAGCGCACAGTATTCGTGCGCTGCCTGAAGGGTCAACTGTGAATTGAAACGCCAATGCGTTCCAAGATAACGTTTTTCCTGGATCTCCCGGACTTTTTCAACCCTTGCACGGATCCTGGAAGAGCATTCTTCCGAACCATTGTCCCGAATCTGTTCAAAACGGACGTCGGCAGCTTCCGCACAAAGATCGATGCGGTCAAGCAGCGGCTGGCTGATACGGTCCAGATACCGCCTGACATCTCTGGAAGAACAGGTACAGCGGTTCCGGTCGGGATAATATCCGCATTTGCAGGGATTTGTTGATAGTACGACCGGGATACAATTATGTATCA
>CACZZH010000218.1 GCA_902785635.1 uncultured Lachnospiraceae bacterium | reverse complement strand
TAGTTTGGTCGCTAATACACTAAAGGAGCACAGGTGGCTTTTCAATATGAAACTGTCAACTCAGCCGACATGAGTACCCACTATCATGCCAGAAGCCTCATTCATTTCTGCCATATGAGAAAGGCATGTACAACCTCGCCGACGCCTCAATCTATGCAAATAGCTCGAAAGTATATCGAGAGCGCAAGGCAGCAGTCCACGTACTGCAATCAAACCCATCCCCATCAACCCGCCGGTACTGTGTATACCGTATTCCCGATTGACACGATAAACAGCAACTGCAAATGGCGGCCTACGACGGCCGGTTTTGCGGAGCAAAACGGCCGCGATGCGGAGCTGAGCGGCCACTTTTAAGTTACTGTGTATGATTACATCGTTTTCTTTCATACTGTTGTAGTCACTGTTGTGAATCCATCAAAGGAGGTAAACGAATTTATCAATGCCGGATGCAAGTTTCAGGATCAGGGAGGCATTGTGATCGGTGATGGTACGTTTATTGGTCACAACACGGTACTGGCAACATTAGACCATGACATCGATCCTGACAGACGGCACATCCTCTATCCGGCGCCCATCCATATCGGCAGGAAAGTCTGGATCGGTGCAGGGGTTATCATCACAAAAGGTGTGACGATCGGGGACAATTCTATCGTCGCGGCTGGCGCAGTAGTGACGCCTGACATTCCCTCCAATGTGATCGCAGCAAGTGTGCCGGCAAGGATTCTCAGAGAGATCTGATAGAGGAATCAGGGAATGGTATTGGATATTGGAAACAAGTGCCTGCTGTCACCGTGAACAGGAACCAGACTATCATGATTGCACAGTCCTCTTGACATACCCTGCCTGCAGGTATAAAATGCGACTGATTGTTATATAATTATCTATCAGGAGGTGCATTTATTATGATGGGAAGGCTTCGTGCAATGCGTGAACCTTTGAAATATGTTCAGGGAAGGGACGCTCTCTATAAGTTCCATGAAGAGATGGGATATATGGGTAAGAGATGGCTCTTCGTGTGCTCCAACAGCGGATTCAAGGCGTGCCATGACAAGATTGAATCCAGCTTCGGCGAACTGGATGATTACAGACGCTATGAGATATTCGGCGGTGTCTCCAGTAACGGCGAGATCGAGAAGATGATGCAGATTGTCAAGGAAGACAACATTGAGGTTGTTGTTGCTGTAGGCGGCGGAAGCGCTGTTGATACGGCCAAGGCAACGGCTTATTATACCGGCAAGCACATCGTGATCGTTCCGACCGTTGCAGCTACGGACGCACCGTGTACAGGTCTATCCGTCATCTACAACGATGATCACAGTTTTGACCGGTATCTGTTTTACCCGACGAATCCGGATGCGGTAATCGTTGACTGCACCGTAATCGCGAATGCTCCGGTCCGTTTCCTGGTGTCCGGAATGGGCGACGCTCTTGGTACCTACTTTGAGGGACGCGCGTCCATCCGTACCGAGTCAGCAAGTCTGGAAGGAACCGGCATCACCCGAGCTGGCCAGGCACTGGCGAAGCTTTGCTACGAGACACTGCGGGAATACGGAAAGATGGCAATCGAAGCCTGCAAGCTGCATGTGGTCACTCCTGCCCTGGAGAACATCATCGAAGCTAATGTGTATCTTTCCGGCGTCGGCGCTGATAACGTGAACTGCGCAGCGGCTCATTCGTTCTATAACGGTGTTACCGCTGTCGGATGCAAGCATGCGGATCATGGTGACTGTGTGGCATTTGGTACACTGGTTCAGCTCATCCTGGAAGGCGTTCCGAAGGAAGAGTTTGAGGAAGTGCAGAATTTCTGCCTGGAAGTCGGCCTTCCCGTGACGTTGGAGCAGATCGGCATCACGAGCGAGGAGCAGGTGAAGATCATTGCTGAGAACGCCTGCGTCCCCGGTGAAACGATCCACAACCTGGCAGGTGATGTGCAGCCCTGTGAGATGTATGATGCCATTCTGCATGCGGATGCCCTTGGCAAAGCGGTTCTTGCAGAATAAGCGCCGGGCATTTGGACAACAATAAGAAGGATGTTGGGGTGACAGATCCTTTTGCCTCAACGAGGAATGGGTTGCCGCACTGCGGCAACCCATCTTTGCATATTATTAAGGACAACATAGGTATTCATCATGGGCAAAAAGAGATCCTTCCCGGATGTTATGCTATTCTCTCAGGTAGGTTTCCTCGTACTTGAAGGATCGGAACCACCTTTCGATCATGATATTATCGGCCCACCGGCTCTTTCCATCCATGCTTTGCCGGATCCTGTTGTCCATCAGGAACTGTTGGTATTGGTCACTGGTGAATTGACAGCCTTGATCTGAATTATCCTGAATTCGGTATAACAGCGACTATGCCGAAGAAAAAACTATGCCGAAGAAATCTAAAGTATGTGTGAAACATGCCGCATAATCAAATGTCTTCGGCATAGTATTCTGATTCAGTCGAGCGAGTAAATGACCTTTCTCACAGCCTCTTTTTTCCAAAGTTTTTCATCATCTGCCATTTTGGGAGCAGATTTGTTTATTGCCTCTCTCATCATCTCCAACGTAGCGAAAGCGTAAAAGCCGGATGTGGTGGACATACTCTCATGGCCCAAAAGTTGCATTATAAAGGGAAGCGGCACACCATTTGTAAGCGCTAAGTTTTAGGGTACCCCTAGCAATAAACCCGGAACCGCTCTGATAGGTTCCGGGAATGCAAGCGTTTTACTACATTTGATTGCTATACGTTACTCTCCACAGGCTGCTTTCACAGCTTCCGACCATGGCATCAGCTGATCCAGTTCATCATCTGTCATCTCAATGCTCGGACGCTGATCAAAAAGAAACAAAAGATATTTCTGTGGATCCAACCCATTCGCTTTTGCAGTTTCGACCATGGAAAACACGGTCATGCTTGCATTGGCACCATCCTGAGTATCGCTGAAAAGCCAGTTCTTGCGACCCAAAACCACGGGGCGAATGCTATTCTCGCTTAAGTTGTTACTCAGGCTGCAATGAGCATCCTCCAGATATGTCATCATGTATGGACGGCACCCATTGATATACTTCAGTGCCTTTATGATCCGGTCGCCGCTTCTGGGGTTCTGGCGATCTGCCCACGCTAAGAAAGCCTCGATGACAGGTTTTTCATCCTTGAGGCGGCGGTTATAGATCTGTTTGAAAGACAAACCTTTTTCGCGGTAGCTGCGCTCGTATTCAAACAGCTTATTGCAATACATGTAACCCTGTACGGCCGGTTCACTATAATCATGTTCATGGCCTTTTGGTATAGCCTGAAGAAGATATCTTCTGATGTGTGCCCAGCAGCAACATCGTTTTGCCTTCTTCAGCTTGTTATACCCTTGATAGCCATCCACCATGATATAAAAACCATCTTCCGCATCTTTCAGGAATGCCTCGGCATTTTTTCCTGCCCTGGTGGGAGTGTAATGGTAGAGGATGATTGGGACCTCTCCATCATCGCCGGTACGTACAAGCCAGACATAAGATTTGCTCTGCGGCCGCCTGTCAGGTTCTTTCAGTACCTGGATCGGCGTTTCATCCGCCATCAGATAACGTCGTTTCAGAAGCAAGCGGTGCAGGTGTTGATATACGGGCTGGAGATAGTTCTCTGAGCAGTATATAATCCAACTTGCCATGGTTGTCCGGCTGATCCTGGCGCCAAGCCTGACGAAGTCTTTCTCTAACCGGTACAGTGGCATGCCAAGTACATATTTGGCATACATCACATGTGCAGCAAGGCCGGAAGAAACATAACTCCCCGGTATGAGGGCCGGAACCCCTTCGTCCTTGACGAACTGTGGCTCGTCGGTATCCTTGCACCTGGGACATTCATACGTAGTAGCAATGTATTCGATCCGCTCCAGCTTAGGTTCTGTGTACCTGATCTCCGTACGGATTACTTCGTGCCCGATTGGAACCATCTGCGTTCCGCAGACGCTGCAGGTCCCGCAGGCTGACAGACTGGGCCGCATTTTCCCGCGGCTCCGTTTCACCTGGGGCTTTGCTATCGCGGTCGCGGTCGGTGTTTTGATGTGGGTCTTCCTCTTCAAAACCAGTGCCGGGTTCAAGATCCGGGCTGTGGGCTATAACATGACAGCTTCCCGCTTCAACGGTTTCCCGGTCAAAAAACTGATGTTCGTCAGCTTCATCGTCTCCGGTGCGGTCGCCGGCCTGGGCGGCGCAGCCGAATTGATGGGTACACAGTTCCGCCTCATCAACGGCTTTGGTGCCGGCTACGGTTTTGACGGTGTGGCGATGGCGCTGATCGGTCAGCTGAATCCGCTGGCGACGATCCTTGTGGCGATCTTCTTCGCTGCCCTGCGCGTGGGTTCCACATCCATGCAGGCTGCGACCGGTGTGCCGACCAGTGTTTCCGATATCATTCAGGCGCTGGTGATCATTTTCACGGTCGCGGGACTGGCGCTGGTCAAGCTGCCTGAGTTTGAGGCATTCCGACTGCGGCTCACATCCGGAAAGAAGGAGGCATAAACATGGACAGCAGCTTTATTTCCAATCTGATCCTCGCAACTGTCCGCATGGCAGTACCGCTGATCTTTATCGCCACGGCTGAGCTTTACAGCGAACGGGCCGGTATGGTGAACATCGGTCTGGAAGGGCTGGCGGCCAACGAGGTAATGATCGAGTCCGGCTCGACCGCGCTGACCA
>CACZZH010000217.1 GCA_902785635.1 uncultured Lachnospiraceae bacterium | reverse complement strand
ACATTATACACAAAAACAGGGGGTATTGCTCATTTTTTGTGCGAACCCTCATAAATCAAGGCTTATTCGTGTTCTATACACGATATGCATGACACTACGGAGGGTATCTGGAGGAAGAAAAGATGAAAGTATATTGCTACAGTAAATGCTCGACCTGCAAAAAAGCTCTGAAATGGCTGGCTGATAACGGGATCAGCCACGAGGTCATCGATATTAAAGCGGACCATCCCGATGAAAATGCGCTGCGGGAGTATTATGCGATGAGTGGTCTGCCGCTGAAACGCTTTTTTAATACGAGCGGCATCCCTTACCGGGAGATGGGTCTTGCAAAAAAACTGCCGGAGATGAGCGAGGATGAACAGCTCGCGCTCCTGGCGACTGACGGAATGCTTGTGAAACGCCCCCTGGTGATCGGTGACGGATTTGTGCTGACCGGTTTCAAAGAAGAGGAATGGGCTGAAAAAATGAATCGATCAACATCATAAACAGGTATGTTGATGAAGAAAGGCTGAAAGAAGCAGCAGATATGATCATTCTGAAAAGAGCAGGGTAACAGCGATCCTTCGCTGCCTGCTTTTTGGTATATTTGGAGTTCATTATTTTTACGTCAGAAGAGTGAGAATGTCTGAGACAAAAAGACAGGGGAGGTCCCTGTCTTTTTGTCTCGAAATTCCTTCGGATTTCCTATACGAGAAACGCTCCGCGAGGATGCGCACTCCTCTTATGATTGAGGGGGTGGGGGAGCTGATGTCCGCTTGAGGACTTTGTTCTTGGTGATGAGCTTGAGGGGCGGGACAGGGCGTTTCAGGCTTCCCGGTCTTCTCCCAGGAAGGCGATGACGACGATGCTTGGTCCGGTATGAGTGCCGATCATCGGTCCGACATTGCCGATCATAATATTCTCAAATCCGAAACGGGTTTTTACCATATCAGCCGTGAGCGCAGCGTCATCGGGAACATTGCCGTGATTGATGACGATGAGCTGCCTGTTTGCCTCACGGTATGAGCCCATATGACTGTCCATGTAATCGACGAGGTACTGAAGAGATTTCCTGCGTCCGCGAATCTTTTTGGCAACCTGCAGTTTTCCTTCATGATCAACGATGATAAAAGGTTTGATCGATACCAGGGATCCGACCATAGCGCTGGTTCGCGATACACGGCCCCCGCGCCACAGATCAAACAGGTTATCTACAGTAATGGCCAGCAGCACATTTTTAGCATGATCCCGGAGCCATCCGGCAGTCTCCTCCAGAGTCTTGCCTTCATCCCTCATCATGACCGCATAGCAGACCAGCAGCCCTTCACCCGGGGACCCGGTCAGGGAGTCGACCACTTCGATCTTTTTTCCGGGATGACTGTTCAGGAAATCCTCAACTCCGCTGCGGACACTGTCGATCGTACCGGAAAGACCGGATGACAGACCGACATAGAGAAATTCATCTGTTTCATTTTGATGCTCTTCAAAATAAGCGATGGCATCACCGGGACCGATCTGCGAAGTGGTTGGCTTCGCACCGTCCTTTAACATGCGATAGAAATCAACAGCGGACAGGTCTTTATCCTTGCCGGCGATCACTTCACCGTCCAGTATGGTACTCAAAAACATACAGTCGACCTGATGCTGTTCCAGATAACTTTTCGGAAGATCAGCTCCATTATCCGTGATGATCTTAAACATAATTACTGCACTCCTTTTCAGTTGCATTTAAGAGATGTAACGTGCAATCCGTTTCTCTTGATTGTATCATACGTCTGCATACTCTACAATACGTAGTTTTAAAAACCGTCTGCAAACCGTCTGTAAAATCATCGGGATCTTTTTTCGGAACAGCAAACATGTATATGATCATCTTACGATCAGAGCTCCCTGCTGATCCGTGCGCCATACACCGCATCCGGCTGTATGAAGCCGTTCCAGTACTTCCTGGGAAGGATGTCCGTACAGATTGTTTTTTCCGCAGGAGATCAAAGCCAGCCGGGGACAGAGCACCTTCAGCATTTCTTTCGAGGTCGCGCTGCGTGAGCCGTGATGTCCGACCTTGAGCAGGGTCACCGGAGCAGAAGACAGCATCAGATCACTGCCGGCCAAGCTGCTGCCGGCCAAGCTGCTGCCGGCCAAGCTGCTTTCAGCCAAGCTGCTTTCGGGCAAGTTGCTGCCGGGCATATTGCTGCCTGACCGGATATGATCCGGATCTGTGTCCCGGTATGTACGGTTCTTCCAATATTCCAGAAACATTTCTTCCCCTTCTTTTTCCAGATCGCCTGTCAGCAGGATCCTTTCATTCTTATATTCCACGAGGAAAACAAGAGAGGTCTCATTACCCGCCAACCGCTTCCAGTCTGCCCCGGACATTCCGGTGCCGGGAGATGCTCCGCCGGGCCAGAGGCATTCCAGACTCATTTTTCCGCACAGGATCCGGTCTCCCTGTGAGATCTGAGCAACAGGGATGCCTTTCCCGGATGCGAGATCGATGACCTCTTTCAGCGCGTTGTCATATGCCGGAGCATCCCGCGCAGTACAGATCTGTGTGGTCCGGATGCCGCTGCTGCGAAAGACTCCGGTCAGGGTCTTATTCCCATCATCGAGCATCTGCCGGATTCCGTTGGTGTGATCGACATCTCCATGAGTCAGAAAGATCCGATCCAGTGTCCGGATCCCGTAATATTTCAGAGTGCTCTTTACACGGAAATTCCATACATCCGTCACGCTGCTGCTGCCGCAGTCGACCAGAAAGCTGCGCCTACCGGTCTGCAGAAGGATACAGTCACCCTGTCCCACATCCAGGAATGTGATCTGAAAGGATGGAGGAATAGAATGGCAAAGAAAGAACACCGCTGCCGATATCAGGAAAAGGGATCGGGCAGCAGCTGCTGTTTTTCCGGTATTTTTCCCGGCTTCTTCTGCTTCTTCTGCTTTTCCGCCTTTCACGGCTTTTCCCAAAACCAATCCTGTGCTTCCCCATAATCCGGCCGCCAGCAGAAGATAATAGAACGGTACCTTCCACCACGCAGGCCTTCCGGTGATGATCAGCGCACCCGGGAGCCGGTTCATAAAGCCGGCAAGTGCAAAAAACAGCTTCAGAAGATAATGACACGGTGAGAACAGGAAGATGCCCGCTGCAGGAAAAAATATTCCGGTGATGGCTGCACCCAGGCCTGAGAGCATTACTGCCGGCATCAGTGGTATAACGATCAGGTTCGTCAGGACCGACCAGGGACTGAACTGATAAAAGAACCATGCCGAAAGGGGAAGGGTTCCCAGGAGAATCCCCAGCGACAGGCTTACAGAATCCACTAAAATTTTCAGCAGTCCCCCTCCGGAAGGTCCTTTTTCCTGTCCGGTCTGATCCGGCGTTTTTCCGTTTGGCGTTTTCCCGCTCGGCGTTTTCCCACTCGGCGTTTTCCCATTCGGCGTTTCCCCGTTCGGATTTTTTTGATTCGGCGTTTTCCTGCTAAGCATTTTCCGGTTCAGTATTCTTCGGTTCGGCATTTTTATCAGCAGATCTGCCGCATATTCTCCAGCCGCTTTCAGCCGGGGACAGACCAGGATGATGGACAGAATACATCCAAAGGACAGATAAAAACCGGCTTCCTTCACATTTACCGGATGAAGGAGGAGCACGACGGACGCCGCTGCTGCCGCTGATGTGAGCATATCATTGGTCCTGCCTGCAGCCTGGCTTCCTGCCCACACCATATACATGATCATGGCGCGGAAGGCAGATACGCTCATTCCGGTCAAAAAACAGTACAGCATGACCGCCATTCCGGACACAGTACAGCAGACAGCATAGGAAGCATTTCTTTTTCGAAGGACCTGAAATAATCCCATTCCGAAAATACTGATATGCAGCCCCGACACGGCTAAAATATGTGAAATACCGCCGTCTGAAAAAATATTTCTCACCTCACTTTCCAGATCAGACCGGTCACCCAGCAGCATTGCCCGGATGATTCCAGCGTCGTCACCGGCAGTTTCACACAGGATCCGTGCCGCCCGTTCCCGAAGAAGATCAGCCATGGCAAGCGGGGAAGCCATTCCGGCGATTCCGTTCAGCGTGATCTTTTTCATACGGTAAAGGACATTGCCTGCCAGATCATGGGTACGGCTGTCGAACTGACCGGGATTGCCCGGCTGCGGACTGCAGTAAACAATGCCCTTTAAACGAACTTTCAAACCCCGCAGTAAAGTCCTGTTCTTCCGGGCATCAGTTTCCTCAGGAAGAGTCACCCACATCCGTACCTTCGGATTCTCTGTGATCTGTCCGATCTGCAGGTCTTTCAGCAGAAGCTTTCGTCCGCTTTCCGTCCATTCGGTACGAACAATGGTTCCACTCACCAACTCCTCAATTTCATCACCGGCAAGCAGCTGCCTGCGCAGCTTAGTTACTTCCTCTCCGGGGGATGCAGGGAGAAAATCATGGCCGGCCAGACAAAGGAAACATATAATAAGATACAAAAAAACAGCACAGACACACAGCTTTCTCTGCCTGCATGCCTGTACTGCCTTCGCCGCGAACTGCCAAAGACGGTTCAGTCCTGTATTTTTCCAATAACGCAATCGATTCATGATTCCTTATTACGTTCTGGGCTTTCTCCGGATCGGATGCATATTCCAAATACTCTGTTCCATTATACAGCATTTTCATTTTAATGGTATGGGTTTTTCCGCGGGTAACCAAATTGCGAAT
>CACZZH010000216.1 GCA_902785635.1 uncultured Lachnospiraceae bacterium | reverse complement strand
TAAATACTCAGATGATACACTGTAGGCAACTCAAAGGAGATCCGGTCAAAACGAATTTCCATAAAAATCATAACGAGGAGGTACTATCATGAAAAAGAACCTGTTGAAGATGGCCGCCGCTGCTGTACTGGCTGTTTCTGTACTGGCTGTACCCGCAATGGCAGAAGATCCTGAAGTTACCATCACATATTGGGGCTGGGACTCCAACTACACCTGGCCGATGATGGAAAAGTATCATGAGCTTCATCCGAATGTAACCTTTGAGCCGATCGCTACTGAGTGGGGCGACATGCTTACCAAGGTACAGCAGGCACTGGCTTCCGGATCCGAGCTTCCCACCATTCTTGCTATGGACAGAGCGCTGATCGCCAACTGGAAACAGTTCGATATTCTTGAGGATCTGAACGATTATGGTGTTGATACCAGCGTTTACAATCAGGCTCTGATCGATGCCGCTACGACGGATGACGGAAAACTGATCGGTCTGTTCTCCGCTGCATGCCCGGCAGGCATCGCTTACAAGCGCGATTTGGCGAAAGAATATTTCGGCACAGATGATCCCGATGAACTGCAGGCAATGTTTTCCACCTATGACGACTATGTGACCCATGGTAAGGAAGTCGCTGAAGCTTCCGGCGGCAGCGTATATCTGTTCCATTCCGGCCAGGCAGTCGCTGAATGGCTGTATTTTGCAAGTGATGTCCCGAACTTTGAAGACGGAAAGATCAATATGACCGCCAAGATGGAAGATGTTATGGGCAAGCTGATCGCTCTTCGTGATGCAGGTGCAGTTGATACTTACCAGAACGGCACTCCGGAAGGCAACGCTACCTATGCAGGAAAGAACCACATCTTCTATCCGTGTCCTGACTGGGCGATCACTTATTACATCGAAGCAAACGATCCCGATGGTTCCGGCAACTGGGGCATCATCAAGGCTCCTGTAAACTATCAGCACGGCGGTACCGCATTCGGCATCACCACTTCCGCAACCGATGAGCAGAAAGCTGCAGCTTATGATTACATCCACTGGTGCGTATCTGATCAAGTTGGTGCTGAGGAAGCAAGAGATGTAGCCGGCTTCATCACAATGGACTCCACCATTGCTACTCCGGAATTCTGCAAACGTTCCGACGAAGAGTTCTTCGGCGGTGAGAATATCTCTGATCTGCTCTATCAGGAGATCGCTCCGAACACTGTGATCCCGGCTCCGTCCGCATATGACAACGATATCACCAGCGTTCGCAATGATGTAGCTCAGCAGCTCATGGATGATGCATCCATGGATCTGGACGCTGCGGTTGCTGCTGCAATCGATGAACTCGGCCAGCTGGTAACGGATGATACCGTGACGATCGAATGATCATCTCCTGATCTGCGATCTTTCAGGTGATGTACCACCTTGAACACAACCACAGAAGACTATGAAGAAGGGCTGCCTTGCTGCCGGGAGCAGCATGGCAGCCCTTCTTCGAATGACCTGATACGATGCCGGAGGTATCATATGAACAACAGTCTGAAAAAATACAGAGTTTTCTGGCCGGTCGTTTTTCTTTCTCCTTTCGTGATCTGCTTCTTCCTGTTCAACCTCTATCCGATCCTCTATTCTTTCTATATGAGTACACTGGACTGGGCCGGTTACAATGAGAAAGTCTATGTAGGTTTTAAAAACTTCATCAGCATTTTTACCAAGGATAAGCTCTTCTGGAAATCAGTATTGAATACATTGAAAATCGGTCTGTCAGGATTTCCCATTGCACTGGTGCTTGGTCTGATCTTTGCAGCCCTGCTCTCCAATACAAGGAGATTTAAAAATGCTCTGCAGACCGTAAATTTTCTTCCATATATTACGACGCCGGTGGCGATCGGTATGATCTTCACCTTTATTTTTGAACAGCACATCGGTATCTTCAACAAGCTGATCGTTGCCATGGGCGGCAAAGCCATCAACTTCATAGGGAGTGCAAAATATGCCCCCTTTGTGATCGCTTTCATGATCATCTGGCGCAACACCGGATACTTTATGACCATGTATCTGGCAGGAATCACGTCGATCTCCGAAGACCTGTATGAGGCTGCAAAAATTGACGGTGCAAGCAATCTGCAGTGCTTCTTCCGGATCACGATCCCGCTGCTTCGTCCCGTTACCACGTTCCTGACGATCACCAGCCTGATCTACATGTTCCAGATGTTTGATGAAGCAAATCTGCTGTTTACCAATCAAACCAGTTCAACTGTAGGCGGTCCTTCCCAGAGCTGTCTGACCATCGTATGGAATTTTTATAATCAGGCGTTCGGATCCAACCCGCGCATGGGTTATGCCTCTGCAATGGCCTGCGTGCTGTTCGTGATCATAGCGATCGTATCTGTGATCGGACTTCGGCTGATGAACGGAAAGGAGGACTAAGCCATGAAGATCAAAACTGTGTGCAAAACACTGTTCCTGGCGTTGATGTCCGTGATCTCCCTGATCCCCTTTTATCTGATGTTTTCAATGTCCACTTTTAAGAGTGAGATGATCTTTCAGGGAAATCCTCTGATTCCGTCAAATTACTTTACGGAGAACCTGAAGACGATCTTTGCATCCAACTTCGTCCGCTCCTATCTGAACAGCTTTATCATCTCCATATCCGCCATGTTTTTTTCGGTGCTCATCTGCTCTATGGCCGGATATGCAATGAATGTGTATCAGTTCCGTCTGAAAAAAGTCATGAATATGTTCATCATGATGACGATGATGGTTCCGACACAGATCGGTATTATCGGCTACATGATCGAAATGCGCAACTTTCGCATCAATAACACGCTGCTGCCAATGATCTTCGTATGGCTGGCCAGCGGCCTTGGCGCGTACTGGATGATCTCCTTTTTCAAGACCTCTCTCCCGCTGGAACTGGTCGAAAGCGCCCGCATCGACGGAGCGAATGAAATGCAGATCTATTTCCAGATCGCCCTTCCCTGCATTCGTCCCGGTATTCTCACCCTTGCTCTGCTCCAGTTCCTGTGGTCATGGAACAGCTACATGTATCCTCTGGTATTCGTCAACAAGACCGAGAATTACACGATCCCGATCTTCGTCAAGAGTCTGGCAAGCGCATTCCGGACCGACTACGGTGCACAGCTGGCAGGTCTGACTCTGGCGACCATCCCGGTACTGATCATCTTCTCCTTTGGAGCCAAGAGCATGATCCGGGGTCTTACCGCCGGCGCTGTGAAGGGTTGACCAGTCTGTGTTTAAAATGATTTGTGAAGGATATCTCAAATGATTTACAAGATCAATGAGCTTTTGAATACACCGTCTGACCGGAAGATATTCCTCTCCGGCAGGACGGCGCAAACTGCTGAAGGCATCACATTTTTCTGGACAGGCAGCAGCCTGGAGTTTGCAGTATCCGGAAGTGAACTGAGTGTGGAGGTGGATGTTCCCGCCTCCTCTTTGTGTCCCTGGATATGCATCTATCTGAACGGCCATCTTCTTCAGCGCTGCCTTCTCAGGCGCGGATCCCAGACTCTGGTGGTCTACGATCATCTGAATTACCATGAGACAAAGCATATCCGAATCATCAAGGATTCCCCTGCTCTGCTGCAGAATGCTGACTTTGAGGGTGAATCCCTCTATACGGTGAACGCGATCCGGACAGACGGGGTCTTTTCTCCTCTTCCGGAAAAAGCGATGAAGATCGAACTGATCGGGGACAGCATCACCTCAGGTGAAGGTCTTTTCGGATACCCCGGCCTGATCACCGAAGATCTTTGGTTTTTTACCGCACAGCCGGATCTGCATTACGGCATGCAGATCGCAGAAAGGCTGAATGCGGATCTGCGTATTGTGACACAGGCCGGATGGGGCGTATACATCGGATACATTAATGACCCCGGATATAATATTCCTTCCATTTACGGGCAGGTATGCGGTGTAATGAACTCTCCTGCAGCCCGCTCTCTCGGGGCACAGGCGCCCTATGATTTTTGCGCATGGCAGCCCGATCTGATCATTGTCAACCTCGGAACCAATGATGCAGCTGCCTTTTCCAACCCGGAGCATGTGGATCCCGCGACCGGAAAGATCTTTAAGATGCGCACACTCGCGGACGGGACCTTCAACGGGGAGGATCTGTACTCCATCCGGTCTGCCGCAATTTCTTTTCTGAAAGTACTTCGCAGCAACAATCCGAAGGCGCGTATTATCTGGTGTTATGGCATGATGGGACATGAGATCGAATCCACTCTCATGGAAGCTGTCCATATCTTCGGTGATCCGAATGTAAGCTATGTGTCCCTGCCGAACACGCTGGAAGGGGAATTCGGTTCCGTCGACCATCCGGGAATCCCAAGCCATAAAAAAACGGCTGACACACTGGTGACAGCCATTTCTGAAGTTGGAGGAATAAGTCACGGCTGACAGAAAAAGATCCGGCAGCATAAATTGTATGGATTTTTCCGCATTCGCGCATCACTGAAGTTCATGAATTGGATGAGGCGGCCTCGGGGGCAGGATCCCTCATCCTGTCTAAGACTTGCAGGGGCCACAAAGCGCTTGACGAAATGCTGTTTGATCAGCATTTCGTCAGCGCCTCCGGCGGATCGCAGTGCTGCACATTTGCAGGCTTCCTGCGGAAGCCGTGCAGCACGCGCTTTGAGTGCATAAAGCACTCAAAGATCTAATCTCGTCAACTGCAAAAACAGGGGCAACCCCAGGATAC
>CACZZH010000215.1 GCA_902785635.1 uncultured Lachnospiraceae bacterium | reverse complement strand
ACCGCATGGCGCTTTCCGGCACGCTCAAGGTCTGCGACCATCTCGCCGACAGCGCCGCAGGCATACAGCTCACCGAGCCACTTGGCAGTATCCGTGTTGGCGTAATCCGGCGCTTTGAGCTTCTGCACGTTCACAAGAACGACCGGGACATTCACGTCGCGGACAGCCGGAAGCATGTTATAAGAAGTCGCATAGGTGAGAAGCTGGCAGATCACCAGGTCGACGTCCGCTGCGCGGAACTTGTCGCCTGCCGCCTGGGACAGCTCTTTTGTCGTGACGATCCCGCCGTCGATGATCTCTACTGTGTCCGGAATTGTCTTCTTGAACGCGTCATACTGCGCCTCGAACTCGGGCACGAGAGACGGGAACTGCGGCAGATAAGCGCCGAGTGCGATGGAAAAAACGCCGATCCTTGCTTTTGTGTTTACCAACATTGAACTACCCTCCTGTATGCTTTCTGTATGCTTCCTATATACTTACTATATGCTTTCTGCATTTTCTCTTTCTGCAGTATCTTTATATACATCCTGTAAGCTTTCTGAATGATGTCTGTATGTTTCCTTATATTTTCTGATTGTTCCCGTAATGTTTCCCGGATATTCCCCGGATATTTTATTCTTTTATCTCTTTTATGTTAAAACTCTCACGTACTGCATCTCTCGCCGCCTGCAGATCCCTGTACTCGCCCGCCGCGATCAGCTGGATGATCAGGTTTCCTATAGCCGTTCCCTCGACCGGGCCGGCATACACCGGAAGTCCGGTCGCCTTTGCGGTCATCTCGTTGAGATACATGTCCTGACATCCTCCGCCCACGATGTTGATGCTGGTGTATGTCCTGCCGGTGAGCTCGCTCAACGAATCAATCGCCTCTTTGTAGCAGCGGGAAAGGCTGCGGTATACGCACTGCATAATTTCACCCACTGTTCCGGGAACTGCCTGTCCGGTCCGCTCGCAGTACGCTTTAATCGCGTCGATCATACTGTCCGGGGCGAGGAAGCTGTTGTCATTTGCATCTACTTCGGAAATGAAATCCGCTGCGCCGCGGGCTGCCTCGATGAGATCCGGAAAACTCCACTGTCTGCCATCCGCATATTTGCTGGTGCGTCCCGCTACATAGGCGACTCCATTCAGTTCGCGTCGGATCGACTGGATCATCCACAGTCCCATAATGTTCTTGAGATACCGGAAGCGATACCACGCGCCGCCCTCGTTGGTAAAGTTCTGTCTGCGGGATGCCTCCGTGCAGATCGGCTCTTCATTTTCAACACCCAGAAGGGACCATGTGCCGCTGGAAAGGTAGACCGCATTGTCGTCCTTTGCAGGAACTGCCAGGAAAGCTGAACCCGTGTCGTGCGTCGCCGGAAGGATCACCACCGCGTCGAATCCGACTTCCTTCTGAATTTCTTCCGTGAGATTACCGACCACCGTACCCGGCATGGACAGCTCTGTGAAGAGTTTCTCCGGAAGTCCCAGCCTCCGAATCAGATCCATATCCCAGGTCTTTGCCGCCGCGTTTACCAGGTTCGTGCTGGTCGCGTTGGTGTACTCCTGCTTTTTGACCCCTGTCAGCAGATAGCCGAAATAGTCAGGGATCATGAGCATGGCGTCCGCCTTCCCGAGCTGTTCAGGATGCTCTTTCGGTAATGCCAGCAGCTGGTAAATGGTGTTGAAGATCTGCTTCTGGATGCCTGCCCTTGCGTAGAGGTCTGCAGCAGGGATGAGAGCGTCTGCTATTTTGTCCGCACCCTGTGTGCGTCCGTCCCTGTATGCGACTGCGTCGCCGATCATGGTGCCGTTCTCATCGAGAAGGACGAAATCGACTGCCCAGGTGTCAATGCCGATCGTTTCCGGTATTTTTCCGATCTCTCTGCACTTTTTAAGACCGCCCAGGATTCCGTTCCAAAGGTTGTCCATGTCCCAGCAGTCGTGACCGTTTTTTTGAACCTGTTTGTTGTCAAAGCGGTAGACTTCTTCCAGCACGATTCTGCCGTCTTCCGTATGTCCCAGAATGTGACGGCCGCAGGAAGCACCGATGTCGATTGCAAGATAGTATTTAGACATATCTGTTACCCCCTGTCTCTTAAGCACTGAAATAATTTTACCCGCAGTATTGCAGTTTTTTAAGGTCGTAATAAAATAATATCAGGGACTTTATTTGCAGACAGAGACGCGGATTGCAGGTGTCCGATTTACGGGAAAAAGGGAGGAAAGTCATGCGCCGGGAACTTCTTGATATGCTGAAAAAAATCACACCGGAGGAACAGGAACTGCTGGACGGAAGCAGGGAGATTCGAAAGGAACGATATACAAATCGGAGAGATTTCGTCGTTGACAGCCGTCTTCTGCTGGAAAAAGGCCGCCTCATCGAGATCCGTCCGCATACCAGATTTGCATATTTTCCAAAGCATCGCCACAACTACGTGGAGATGGTCTATATGTGCGCCGGGACCACCACGCATATCATCAACGGCAGCAATGAGCTGGTGCTTAAGGAGGGAGATCTCCTCTTCCTGAATCAGAATGTGTATCACGAGATCCTGCCAGCCGGAGAGGAGGATCTTGCGGTGAACTTCATTATTTTACCCGAGTTCTTCGACCGGCCGATCTCCATGGTCGAGCGCGAGAACATTCTGCGGGACTTCCTCATCTCCACCCTGGCCGGTGATACAGCCATGAACGATTATCTCTACATTAAGACGAAGGGAATCGTTCCCGTTGAAAATCTTCTGGAAAATATGATCTGGACGATCCTGGGCCGCCACCCCATGATGGATACGATCAATCAGACTTCCATGGGGCTTCTTCTCATGAACCTGTCCAGATTTGCGGACCAGATCGGCCGAAGCGATCCGCAGCACGAAGAGCAGAGTCTGATGTTCTCTGTGCTTGATTACATTGAGCATCACTATCAGAACGGGACTCTTGCTGAGATCTCGGAACTCTCGCATCTGCCCACCTATCAGGTGAGCAGAATGCTGAAGAAGAGGACCGGAAAGAATTTCAAAGAGCTCCTGCAGCTCAGACGCCTCCAGCAGGCCGCCTATCTGCTGCAGAATACGACGCTCTCCATAGATAAGATCATAGTACATATCGGATATGAGAACAGCAGTTACTTCTACCGCGTTTTCCGGGAGAAGTACGGCTGCTCGCCCTCGGAATACAGGCTGCATCCGTCCCTGTAAAAAGGTTTGGCTGCGCTTGACGATCAGCATCTTTTTTATATAACAGAACGTAAGCTCCGCAGAAGGTAAGGACACCGAATATCCAGCTAAGACCTGCATCCAGCCATTCAGGCAGATGAACTAATTCTGTCAGTGTCATGCTTTCGATAAAAATCCGCGCTGTATGCAGCAGGATCGCCATCGGATAGAGCCAGAATTTCTTTTCATCTCTGCAGGCATAAAAGACCATAATGGATGCTCCGATATGGAACACCACTGTAAAGATCCTGTCCACCATGATCAGGGCAAGGTCAGCAAAAGAAAATTCAACGACCTGTTCTTCGAGAGCAAATACCGAAGCCGACTTCGCTGATGCCTGCCCCATCATCTGAATCACAATATTGCTCAGTACTCCGGTATTGTACATGACCGTACTTGCAAGAAACACAAGAAATGACAATCCCAGCACGAACATGATTTCAAAACCCCCGTACCCGATTCCAAAGGAGATGGAAGTTTCCCTGTTCTTTCTGCTTTTCAGCACGGTCTTAAATGCCGCAAAGCGACCCGTTTCTCCTAAAAATCCGGGAAGGAGAGCTATTACAAATGCCCACAGGACCGGCTTTTCATTGATAAAACGACTGACCGCATGATCCATAAGACCCATTCCTGACGGATAGACCAGTATGTTCTTGATCGGATCCGCAAGTATGACAATAAATACTAAAAATACTGCCGCTCCGATCAGGATCGCCGTAAAGTCCTCATTTTTCTTTTTCATCCATACGGCTGTAAACACAACCGGTAAAATGATCGAAAAAATCATTCCGAGTATCAGGAGACAGATTTGCGATGTAATGAACTCTGCATACTCTGACATACTATTCATTTTCTCCTTCTGATCTGATTTCACGCATCTATATCTTATGTGCATAAACAGATGGTGCCACAGATGACCTGATTACTGTTCCGACTTTTTTACTCCGCTGAGACGGATCTGCTGCCAAAAGCCTGCAGAGCACAGGCATCTCAGACCCATACATAACAAACCCCCATCACCCCAATCACCATCAGCGCATACAGTACATAGTACCCGACTCCTCCGCCGGTGACAGCCTCGATCCACGAAAGCGGGGAGTCCGGCGCTGCCTGCAGCAGATATCCGTAATTCATCCCTGTCGCACGGTCAAACGGCATCACTAAGGCAAAATAAAACACGCAGAAGCAGATCGGTATAAAGGCGCGCCGCCGCCTAGGACAGACAGTCTTCTCCAGCATGCCTGTCGTGACATAGAGGACGATCCCGAAATGCCCCAGAAATTCACATGCGCTCAGGAAGGAAAAAGGGGGCAGATCTCCCCATGCGGGAAAAAGAAGCGCGAGAAGTGCGCCCGGAAGTCCGGGGAAGAACAACAGTTCCGACAGAACCGTTATCAGTGTATCAATACCTGTTAAATCAGCTGCCCGCGTATCATTCCCTGCTCTGCGGCAGCAAAGCAGCCAGTGCAGAAAGCAGCCGTAACCGGTCATGGAGCAAATATGCAAAGGAAGGAAAGAAAGTCCGTACGTTCCCTTCCCTATTTCATACAGTACC
>CACZZH010000214.1 GCA_902785635.1 uncultured Lachnospiraceae bacterium | reverse complement strand
TGCATCTTCAGCTTTCCCTGATTGCCGGTGCACAGAAAGTCATCGTTTCCGAACTGGATCCGGAAAAGAGAGAGCTTGCCAAGAAGCTTGGTGCATGCCGCGTGGTTGACTCCAGAACAGAAGATCTTCATGCGATCGTTATGGAAGAGACGAAGGGTGAGGGCGTAGACCGCATCGTTATGGCGATCGGCGTGAACGCTCTGGTCGACTCCACATTCAAGCTGGCTAAGAAGGGCGGCACGGTCTGCCTGTTCGCAGGCTTCCCGAAGGGCAGAATGAGCGAATTTGATCCCAGCGTGATCCATTACAATGAGCTGAACATCACCGGAAGTACTGCATATAAGAGAGCAGATTACCTCCAGGCAGCAGACATGGTGATCAACGGCAAGATCGATCTGGATGCGATCGTATCCCAGAAATTCAGCCTGGATGATTTCCGCCAGGCACTGGATCTGCATATGGCAGGTACCGCTCTGAAGATCGTGATCGAAGACTGATCATCGAAAAGCTTTTGGGCAGCTTTATCGCGAAACATCAAATATATAAGTGAACAAAAAAACAATTTAATAGATCAAAGAAAAGGAGAACAAAGAAATGGTAGAACCGATGTATGCTATGGGCAAAGCTGTAAGACTTTCCAGAATGGTTAATGCTGAGAGCAACAAGATGATGGCAATCACTGTTGACCATGCCACTTCCAGAGGAATTGCTCCGATGACCGGTATCCAGGATATCCAGGGTGCTATCGATAAGATCGTTGCAGGCCGTCCCGATGCTATGACCATGACCGGCGGCATCCAGAAACGCTGCTGGGGACCTCATGTTGGATCCGGTATCAGCATTCTGCACAAGATCTCCAACTATGCTCCTACCTCTCCGACGAATGACTGCGTATTTGGTTCTGTGGATGCAGCTGTCCGCATGGGCGCTGATGCCGTTTCCATGGGTTGCATGACCCTGGGCGATTTCCAGAACGAGCAGTTTGCACGTATCGGTGAAGTCAGCGAATACTGCGACAAGATCGGAATGCCGCTGATCGGACATGTATATCCGAAGGGTGAAAGCGTTCCCGTTGACAAGAGAGCTGCATGGGAGAACATTGCATACTGTGTAAGAAGTGCCTGCGAGCTGGGTATGGATGTTGTAAAGACCACCTATACCGGTGATCCTGAGAGCATGGCAAAAGCGATCGCCTGTGTTCCCTCTTCCTTCCGCGTTGTGATCCAGGGCGGCGATACCCCCAAGGGTCTGGCCGGCGATGCTCTGCTTGATTACTATATGCAGATGACCAGAGATGCTCTGGATGCAGGCTGCGGCGGCGTTACCATGGGCCGTTGGGTATGGGACAATGACGATGTGACCGCTCTTGTGATCGCTCTTCGCCGTCTGATCCACAAAGGCTACAGTGCTAAGGAATGTATGGAACTGTACAAGACCGTAAAGAATGAGAAGAATTACGAGGCATATCTGACCCTGTAAGATAGTCGCATTTTCCTGCGGTTCAGGTCTGGGTATCTGACCTGAACCGCATTTTTCATCATCATGGTAGGGAGAACAAAGTGAGCACATATTTATTGGGCGTTGATGTGGGAACAACCAGCCTGAAGGTTGCGATCATCGATGAAAATGCAAAGCTGATCGGGATCAGCAGCAGTAAATACAGGCTTATCAAACCGGAGCAGAACTGGGTTTCGATCGATGCTGAGAGTATGTGGAAAGCCTTTGTGACCTGCGTACGTCTGCTGCGGGACGGAAAGGATATTGATCTTGGAAAGATCGCCGGTATCAGTATCTCTTCTCTTTGCCCCGGACTGATCTCACTGGGAGAAAACGGTGAAGTGCTGGCGGATCCGATCATTTATTCAGACCGGCGCAGTACACAGGAAGCAGATATTATTCTGGACGCGGTCGGATCAGAAGAACTGTTCGCCCATACAGCTAACGGGTCTATGGCAGGAGCTTTTTCCGGATCTTCGATGCTCTGGATCAAACGCCATTTGCCTGAGGTGTATGAGAAGACAAGATACTTCGGCCATCTTAACACATTTCTCGGAATGCGTATGACCGGTGAACCCGGGATCGATTATTCCAACGCTTCTTATACGAACCTGTTTGAGACCACCGGTGGAAAAAAGTGGTCCCGGTACCTGTGTGAAAAGATCGGTATTGATTATGATAAGCTCCCTCCGCTTCATGATTCCACGGATGTGATCGGCACATTGATCAATGAAGAACTGACCGGACTTGGAATACCGAAGGGAATTCCTGTGGCGATCGGCGGTGGCGATACCGGCTGTGCGACTCTGGCTGCCGGAGTGACCAGGGACGGAGATGTGTGCGAATCGGTCGGCACTACGGATGTGCTGACGGTATGCGTGGACCGTCCTCTGTTTGACCGGAGTTTTATCAACCGTTGTCACGTTGTTCCGGGGACCTGGATCTATCAGGGTGCGATGTCCTTTACAGGGGCCGCGAATGAGTGGTTCCTGAATCAGTTTTATCCGGATGTGTTCGAAAAGGCCACGGATATCGGCGAAGCCTTCCGCATGGTCAATGAGGATGCAAGGCAGGCAGCTCCGGGCTGTGACGGCGTTGTATTCCTTCCCTATATGCTCGGAGAACGCAGTCCCATCTGGGATCCGTATGCACGGGGCGTATTCTTTGGCATTTCCCTGCAGACGACCCGGCGCGAGATGAACCGTGCCGTCCTGGAGGGATGCGGATATGGCCTTCGCCAGCTTGCGGGAATCGCGGAGAAGGTGACGGGCAACAAGATCACAAAAATGGCTTCCATCGGCGGCGGAGCAAAGAGCGAAGTGTGGGCACAGATGAAGGCAGATATTACCGGCAGGGAGATCGAAGTCCTTGATATGAGCGACATGGCACCGGTAGGTGCAGCACTTCTGGCGGGCGTAGGCGCCGGTGTATTCCGGGATGTCTATGAGGCATCGGAAAAGAACGAGAAGAAGATATACCGGGTCTTCAGACCCAGTCATGAAAACGATGCGGTATATCAGACAAGATATGAAACATACATCAGCCTGTATCCGGCTTTGAAGGACATTTTCCGCGCGAATCTGTCCGGAAGATAATTGCCGGAAGGATCCGGTAACGGCTCAGCGGACCGGGTGAGTCCTGACGGTCCGCTGTTATTGGGCGAGGAGGAAAAGATGAAGATCGTTGTTCTTGACGGATATACGGAGAATCCGGGGGATCTTTCCTGGGAAGGGCTTGAGGCTCTCGGAGATCTGAAAGTGTATGACAGAGTCTCTTATACAGAGGATCCGGAAATCGCCCGTGCGATCGGTGATGCACAGGTGGCGGTGACCAATAAGACACCGATCTCCAGAGCAACGATCGACCGCTGTCCGCAGCTGAAGCTGATCGCGGTACTCGCGACCGGTTACAATATTGTGGACTGCGCTTATGCAAAGGAAAAGGGGATCCCGGTCGTAAATGTGCCCACATACGGGACACAGATCGTCGGACAGTATGCGGTAGGTCTTCTTCTGGAGATCTGTTCCCACTATCAGCGCCATTCGGACACGGTGAAAGTGGGAAAGTGGCAGAACCATGAGGACTGGTGCTACTGGGATTATCCGATGATCGAACTTTTCGGCAAGACTGCGGGTATTATCGGCCTCGGCCGCATCGGGCAGTCTACGGCAAGGATCCTGAAAAGCATGGATATGCGTGTTCTTGCATATGATAAATTCCAAAGCGAGGCGGGAGCTGCGCTGGCAGAGTATACAGATCTGGACACGCTGTTTGCCGAATCAGATGTGATCTTTCTGCACTGTCCGCTTTTTCCGGAAACAGAAGGCATCATTAACAGCAGGAACATTGCGAAGATGAAGGACGGAGTCATTATCATCAACAACAGCCGCGGACAGCTGGTAGTTGAAGAGGACCTTGCGGATGCGCTGGAGAGCGGAAAGGTCTATGCGGCAGGGCTGGACGTGGTGTCGACGGAACCGATCCGTCCGGACAATCCTCTGCTGATGGCAAGGAACTGCCTGATCACACCGCACATTTCCTGGGCGGCACAGGCGGCGCGTCAGAGAATCATGGATATAACGGTCGCGAATGTCAGGGCCTTTCTTGACGGAGCGCCGGTCAATGTAGTAAATCTGTAAAAAAGAATGAAAAGATCCGGTACCCGTACCGGGTCTTTTTCTTGTCTCAAGGGAAATTACGTCGAATGTCCTATGAGACAAAAGCCTCCGGCAGGATGTGCAGCTCGCGGGTATCCGTTAAACAATTGACAGAAAAAGATTTTCATTCTTTGCGATGTAAAAGTGAACGTTTACTCAGAAAAATTGCACAAAAATGAAAATAGAAAATCAGTAATAAACACAACAAAGTTTGGATTGAAAAAAGTAAGTCAGTATAGTAACATGTAAATGAAGATAATTTTCAATACACGACAGAGAACATGAGAGGAAACACATATGGGACAGTATCAATATCAGACAGTTCTCGGGACGATCGGTCAGGAAGAGCTGGGTCATTGCCAGCCGCATGAACACATCTATATAGTGGGGACGATCGACCAGGAACGCTGCCCGCTGATCTGCATAAACAACCTCCCGTTTTCCGCGAATGAGCTGAAGCTTTATGCAGCAAAAGGCGGTAATACGGTGGTGGATGCCAATCCTCTTGCTACGGGAAGGGATGCGCTGGCACTGCAGGACATTTCAAGGCTCAGCGGTGTGAATATTATCGCAACAACAGGTTATCATATTCCGAAATTCTATCCGGAAA
>CACZZH010000213.1 GCA_902785635.1 uncultured Lachnospiraceae bacterium | reverse complement strand
GCTGTCTGTCCGAAGGTTTTGGGAAAATCTGCAGTTTTGCAGTCAATGTCTGCTGCATGGGATACGTCCTTTTTTTGATTATATTATAGCACATATGTTTGGGAATTGACGAACGAATTATACATCAGCAGAACAAAAAGGCGTATTCCTCTCATGACTCAAGTCACGAGCATCCTGCGCTAGTTGGTGAAATTCTGAAGCTTCTTTCTCAATTATAGTTTCCGTCGTACCCGGAAGACTTGTTTCTTCAAAAGAATCGGAACTATCCGATGCGCCACTCTCCGATGGCCGGGTACTGCTGCAGCCTGTGAGAAGAAGCAGGGTCAGAGCCAGCATAAGAACAAGTACCTGGTTTCTTTTACTCCAGCGATCTACCGAATTCATATGCTTCATCCTGCTCCTCCTTCTTTCCGGAGGCCTCACCCGGATCGGAAATGTCTCCGCAGAACAGTGTGCCTGCAAGCTCTGCCTTTTCAAAACAATCGATCCAGCCCTGCAGGCCACTTACCGCTTTTTCCGTCACATAGGCTTCATCTTCTGCTGCCGTCATCAGCATGTAAACTTTGCGAAACCTGTAATCCGAAGGATATAAGGGATTCATACGATCCAGCAGCGTCTTCATCTGGCCGCTCATCTCGTAATAATAGATCGGCGTAACAAACACAAGGGTATCGGCGTTTTTGACCTTTTCCGCGATCCAGACTGCATCGTCCTTCAGGACACATTTCTGTGTCTTCTGACATGAGAGACAGCCGATACAGAACTTCAGATCCTTACCTTTCAGGCTGATCTGCCCGACCTCGTGTCCGGCGTCTTTCGCTCCGGCGATCAGACTCCCGGCCAGGATATCGGAATTGCTCTTTGCCCGAAGGCTGGTAGAAATGACAAGTACTCTGCTCATGCGATACTCCTTTACTGCAGATATTCAGTAAAAAATGCTTCCAGCTTATCGAATGGGATTGCCCCCCTCCCGCCGCCGTCGTAGAGATCGGTGTGGACGGCCTCAGGGATGATCATGAGTTCCTTGTTGTCCGCATACTTGCTGTCTTTGATCATATCGGCATAGGCGTCACGCGAAAAATAGCAGGAATGTGCCTTCTCACCGTGGATCAGAAGGACAGCGCTGCGGATCTCATTGGAGTACTGAAGGATCGGCTGATTGATAAAGGACTCACAGCCGATGACATTCCAGCCGCCGTTGGAATTCAGGGAACGGGCATGGTAGCCGCGTCCGGTCTTGTAGTAATCGTAGTAGTCCTTCACAAAGAAAGGCGCGTCTTCCGGCAGAGGATCGACCACACCGCCTCCGAGCTTATATTCACCGGCCTTCAGGTCCAGAAGTCTCTGGGCGCACATGGCGGCCTTCGCCTGGTAACGGGCTTCCTCACTGTCTGCAGAATCGAAATATCCTTTGGCATTCACACGGGTCATATCGTACATGGTGGAGGCCACGGTCGCCTTGATCCTGGTGTCCAGTGCGGCCGTGTTGACAGCCATACCGCCCCAGCCGCAGATGCCGATGATACCGATGCGGTCCGCATCGACTTTTTCATGGAGGGAGAGGAAGTCTACCGCCGCCATAAAGTCTTCGGTGTTGATGTCCGGGGAGGCCATGTAACGCACATTGCCGCCGCTCTCACCGGTGAAGGAAGGATCGAAAGCAATCGTCAGAAATCCGCGCTCTGCCATGGTCTGTGCGTACAGACCGGAGCACTGTTCCTTGACTGCGCCGAACGGGCCGGAAACTGCGATTGCAGGAAGCTTTCCCTCCGCATCCTTCGGCACATACATATCTGCCGCCAGAGTAATGCCATAGCGGTTCACAAAGGTCACCTTGCTGTGATCGACTTTTTCGCTTTTGGGGAAGGTCTTGTCCCATTCGTTTGTAAGTACGAGTTCTTCTTTTCTGATCATGGTCCTGGTCTCCTCATTTCATGAAATTTACTGAATCGTTTTTGCTGTCTGCCGGATCAGGAAATCCAGGCAGTCCACCCTGCGCTGGCTTTCGTGAAGCTCCTCCATCCGGCTGCACCTGCATTTCCGGAAGTATCGGAGCAGAACCTGCATATCACCGGCTTCATAGAGCTGCTCTGCTTTTTCCAGTTCCTCGCTTCCGCATCCGGCATCTGTTAAGTTTATGAGGATCTTTTCAAGTCCTTCATTAATCTGCAGGTTCCCCCATATACTTTTTCTTCTGTGTTCTCATTATATGGGCTTTACGGCTGCTTCGCTAATGGTTATAATGAATATCGTGATATTCTTTTTTTGCATATCTTGAATGAAGATCGTGAGGAGACGCTGCTATGGAGATTCGAACCCTGAGATATTTTCTGGCGGTCGCCAGAGAAGAGAATATGTCCCGCGCCGCTAAACTTCTGCATGTAACGNNGATGAGCTGGGAAAGAAGCTGTTCACCCGGCACAGCTTCAGCATCGCGCTGACGGAGGAAGGCGTGCTTCTCAGGAACCGGGCGGAGGATCTTGTCTCCATGGCCGACAAGATCGAACAGGAATTTCTTTCTTTGGATGATATTACAGGCGGAGATCTTTATTTCGGTCTTGCGGAGTCCTGGCAGATCCGCCACCTCGCAAGAGAAATCCGCGAATTTAAAAAAATGTACCCGGACCTTCGTTACCATATCACCAGCGGCGATACGGAGCAGGTCACGGAAAAACTGGATAAGGGACTCCTGGATTTCGCCGCGATCTTTGAGATGCCGGATGAAAGGAAGTACAACTATATTCCTTTCCCGGAAGCGGATTATTTCGGGGTCATTGTCCCGGCAGATTCGAAATTGGCAGAGAAAGACTGTATTGCCGCAGAGGATCTTGCGGGGCTGCCCTTGTTTACGTCAGAACAGAGCTGGGAGAATGATATCCGCCCCTGGGCGAAAGAGCAGTTTCCCCGGCTTCGGCTGGACGGTTCCTTCCGCCTTGCCTACAACGGTTCCATGTTTGCCCGGGAAGGCCTTGGGATTCTGCTGACACTGAACAATCTGATTGACACATCCCCGGAAAGCGGCCTGGTATTCCGGCCGCTTACCCCGCATCTCGAAATGAAAATGTACCTGATCTGGAATAAGTATCAAAGCTTTACTCCGATCGCAGAGAGATTCCTGAAGCAGATACAGGCATCGTTTTAAGAAAAATAGAGACTGTTTTCTGATTCCCAAATATTCCGAAAGCGTTGTAGTGGTCAAATTTGACAGGCCTTTCTGAGTATCTTTGATTAGAGATCAGCGCTTGCTGAACTGTATTATCTCTTCGTAGACCGCCAATGTCAGTTGAATGCTTTCACTATTCTTGAAATACTTGCCCCGACAGAGTTTTGCCAGTTCTCACCGTTCGACCATCGTAATCTGTTCCCGTTTGATGCGTCCCAGAACAAACTTGACCTTTTTGATGGTCAGATCACTTCCCATCATGGAATATGCATAAGCAGAGTGTGTCAGAAAATCCTTTCCAATTTTAATGGCTTTTCGCATAATCTCGCCAGGAATCCCGAATACTTGTTCATCTTCTTCTGCCACATTCAGTGGCCCCGCGATTTGGAGTATGGCTCCAGTATACTTACTTGGCTTCCTAATCGGAAATGATCTGCCCCTCACTTGCCATAAAAAAGGGGCTGTCGCACTAAATGAAATGCTCCCTTCCAAGCAGTAAGAGATTTATTTCTCCTGTCTGCTTAGAAGGGAGCATATCAGATTGTTTGAATTATTCACTCATTTCCATTTCGTGCAGGGTTTCGCAAGCGCCTTATATTGTCCAGCCTGCGCTGGCAGCCTGCAGCTCGGTCATACGGCGGAACATAACGATCTTGTCTGCCGCTTCCACTGTGCGCATCCGATGGGCAATGACCAGGACAGTCTTACCTGTCAAAAGACGCGACAGAGCGCCCTGCACTTTGGTCTCGTTCTCCACATCAAGCGAGGCTGTAGCCTCGTCCAAAAGGACGATTGGTGCGTCTTTGAGCAGTGCACGGGCAATAGAGATTCGCTGACGTTCGCCTCCGGAGAGCCTGGCTCCGTTCTCCCCAATGGGCGTATCATAGCCCTGCGGCAGCTTCTCCACAAATTCGTCGCAGTTCGCTGCCTTCGCCGCAGCACGGACTTCTTCATCCGTTGCGCCGTGTTTTCCCAGACGGATGTTTTCCATGACCGTATCGTCAAACAGTACCACATCCTGAAAAACCATAGAGTAGTCCGTCAACAGAGTTTCGGGCTCAATATCAGAAATATTCACGCCACCGACCCTGATCGTACCGCTGTCGATATCCCAGAGACGTGCGGCAAGTCTGGCACAGGTACTCTTTCCGGAGCCTGAGGGCCCGACCAGCGCAGTAACTTCGCCCTCTTTTGCGGTGAAGCTGACGCCTTTTAAGACCTGCTCATTGTCGCCCCCCAGAGGGCCCTCTCTTCCGGCTTCGCCGGAATTCACATTGTAGGCAAAGCCCACGTTTTCAAACACGATATCATGACCTTCCGGCGAGAAACTCTCACTGCCCTCTGCCGTCTTTGCATCATGTATCTCCATGAGCCGATCTGCAGACACCTGCGACAGGAACATCTCGGCAATCAGCGCAAGGGCCTGGTCAAAAGGCGCATAAACGCGGGTAATGACCAGCAGGAACATGAACAGCACCATGAAACTGATCTCTCCGGAGAGGATCATGCCTGTACCGGCAAGGATCGTCGTCGCAACACCAAGGCGCATGATCACACTGGCCGCATTGACAAAAATGCCGTTCGTCAGTTCTGTATGGATCATTCTGGATTCATGGTAATCGATTTTATCATTCAGCGCTTTCAAAAACCGGTCTTCCTGATTGGTTGCCCGGATCTCCCGGATGTTTTCCAGAGTTTCCTGAATACCGTCGGATACCTGAACGGCAGCAGCTTTTGTGATTTCCGACTTACGCGCGGACATCTTCCGGCTTCCGAACAGCAGCAAAAATGCCACCGGTACGCCCCAGAGGCAGGCAATCGCCAACTTCCAGTTATAGGCGAAGAGCATCACGGCAATGACTGCTGTTGAAATATAAGAGCCGTAAAGATATCCCAGGCAGTGGGACCAGACGTGCTCCAGACGGTTGACGTCTCCCATGATCGTTTCCGTCAGGTCCGCAAGATCCCGTTTGCCGAAATATCCGAGAGGGAGTTTTCTAAGCTGCTCGGCCAGTGATATCCGGACATTTTTCACTTCGCGGTAAACAAGACCGTAGGTGGACTTGTACTGCTGCAAATGTGTGAAGAAAGAAAGGATCAGGAACCCGAGGACCAGAAGCAGTATGGTCAGCAAGCCGGGCAGTGGTTTTCCTTCCGTCAGAGTGCCGATAAAACCGTTCATCATGAGATAAAGGATACCCATTCCGCCCATGACGACCAGATTGACGATCACCGTCCAGAGCGTCCCCATTTTCGTATTATGAACGCCCATCTCCGTCAGTGCGAATTTGCGTTGAAATTCTTTCCCGAACATATCATCCCTCCTCTCCTCGTCCTCGCAAGCTGCATATCTCTCGCTTGCTCGCAGGCTCACAATCTCGATCATTCCGCTGCTCGTCCTCTCCCCATGAAGCAGGCTTCGCGGGGGCTCCTTGTGAGATCTTCCAGTTCACGGCTTTCCGGTAATCAGTCCACATGTGTGCATAAAGCCCGTTTGCTGCAAGGAGTTCAGCATGTGTGCCCTGCTCTTCCACATGGCCGGAATCCAGAACGATGATCCGGTCTGCACCGACGACCGTGGAAAGTCTGTGGGCAATCATAATTACTGTCCGTTCTCCGCTGCCGCTCCGGTCGGCGCAGATCCGACGTCCGCCGGACGTCATGCGCCCCTTTGTGAGTTTTACAAAGGCTTTCTGGATCAGCGCCTCGTTCTCGGGATCGGCAAAAGCCGTTGCCTCGTCCAGCACTACGATAGGCGCATCCTTCAGAATTGCACGTGCCAATGCCACACGCTGTTGCTCTCCTCCGGACAGGTATGTGCCTTCGGTGCCGATCATGGTATCAATGCCGTTCGGCAGCTTTTCAATAATGTCATCGCATTGCGCGGCGGCGAGGGCTTCCAGTACTTCTTCCCGGGAAGCATCCGGCCTCGATGCCCGCACATTTTCCAGAATAGACGCCTTGAACAGGTGCGTGTTCTGGAACACAAAAGCTACCTGATCCATCAGCACATGGGGGTCGGTCTGCCGGACATCCACACATCCGACTTCAACCGAGCCGGAACTCACATCCCAGAAACGCGGGATGAGGCTTGCCGCCGTGGTCTTCCCGCCGCCGGAGGGACCGACCAGAGCGACCGTCTGTCCCGGTTCGACACGGAAGGAAACATGATCCAGTGCCGGAAGGTCTGAGCCCTCATACGTGAAACTTACATCTTTAAACACTACACTGTTGTCCTTCGGTGTCTGCGGTTTGTCGGTTATCTTTATTGTCGGGGCGCTCATGACCTGATTGATACGGCCCAGTGCCGTGCTGGCCATCATCGTTCCGCTTGCCGCGAACATCACACGGGCCAGCGCCGTAGAGATCACAGCAGAGAAGACCGCATAAAATACAAAATCCGTAAGGAAACCGGCAAAATTGCCGCCTTTCAGCGCGCCCGGAGCGATGAGCAGCGCAACAGGCACAAGGAACACAAATGCCCCCTCAGTAGCGGTAAGGTTAAGTGCCTGGGGCACCTGACAAACATCCGCCTGATAGTGTTCCGCTTTGGCGCTGTAATCCTCAATCGCCTGCTTAAAGGCCCGGAAAGAATACACCGTCTGCTGGAAGACTTTCACCACAGGGATCCCGCGCACATATTCCGTACCGGCTTTGCTCATCACATCCTGCGCAGCCTGATACTCCGCCATGAGTTTGGCGTTTTTACCGCCCATCATGGAGAACATTGCTCCTACGGAGACAGCAGCCGCCAGCAGGCAGGCCGCACCCATACGCCAGTCGAACACGAACAACAGAACGATCGTCGCAAGGAGCATAGCAATGCTTCCGACTATGTCTGCAAGGTTGTGGGCAAGCAGGGTTTCTGTCTCTCCTGCGGCTCCGTCCAACCGATTTCTGAGAAGGCCGGATGCGTTCGAATCGAAAAACCCAAGCGGCGCTTTCATCAGATGCTCCATGCCTTTTTTACGGATATTGCTTGCTGTACGGAATGCCGCCAGATGCGTACACATCAGCGCTGCGAAATAGACGAGGATTCCCGCAAACGCAAATGCAAATGCCAGCCACCCGTAACGGGCAATACCCGTTGCCTGCATCCAGTTCGGGGCTGCAGAGATCAGATCCCGCGCTACCAGCCAGATGCAGATATACGGCAGCATTCCCAGGATCATGGCCACTGCTGAAAGACCAAGCCCCAGAAAGGTCAGTCCCTTGTAGCTGCCTGCAAAGTCAAGCAGCAAGGACAAGTCGCTTTTTTTCTTTTCTTTCATTGACATCCTCTCCTTTTTGTTAGCTAACGTTTGATGGTTAGGATTAGCTAACCAGTATTCAAACGCATCGCCTATCCCTTAAAGCAAGAGATAGGCGGTGTGATCTGCCGTGTGATTATGAGTTAAATACCAAACAGGTTTTTCCAGCCGGGCAGGAAAAACGCCTCAACCGTTTCCAGACAGCTTAATGCCTCTTCCTGTGTGTAGTTATGCATGACCGGTTCGAACAGCGCAGTCGTATACGCTGTAAGCAGAAGGTGCAGTTCCTTTGGATCAATATCCCGGACAGCATAGCCTTCTGCGCGAAGCATAGGCAAATAGTTTAACAGCTCCCGCTGACGCTGCTCTGTCAGGTCGTGCAGATAATTTTCATATTTTGTGCCCTGAGACCTGGACAGGAGCAGGTGATAGTCCTCCATGTTCGGATAAATGATCTCCCGCATCATGTCGACCTCAGAATCGCTCCAGGTCACCTTTTGCCCGCTGTTAACAGCGTCTACATACCGTGCGATATGTGCGTTAAGCCACTCATCGATTCTCTGTACAAAAGGCATGACCAGCTGGTCAAAAAGATCCTCTTTATTCCTGCAATGCCGGTATATTCCTGCCGCCGTTAAACCGCAGCGTTCTCCGATGGAACGCATGGAAGCTTTCTCAAAGCCACACTCCAGGAATTCCTGACGCGCTGCACCCATGAGTCTGATATGGTTAGCGGTTTTATCACGTGGCATAGTCATCCCTCTGTTAGTTAGCTTAATATAACCGTATGCTAACATGATTAGCTTACCATGTCAAGCTATGTACACTGAATCTGATTACTTTTTCTCCTTCCTTTCCTTTACGGTCATTTCGTATATTTTTTTATAAGCCGAACCATCATATTCCAGCCGTCTTTTCCTTCCTTACAGATTGGGAAAACCGGATAGCAGTGGAACATTCCTTCTCCGATGATCATCTCGTAATCGACTTTGTATTTCTTCATGGCCGCCTCAAAGGAAGGGGCACAGGCATACAGTGTCTCATCGCTGCCGTAGATGAAGGTGGTTTTCGGACAGTTCGTAAAATCGCCCTTCTGCAGCCAGATCATATACTCCGGGACACTGTCATCCCCGTGCCGCATGACTTCCACGGCTGTCTTCATGTAC
>CACZZH010000212.1 GCA_902785635.1 uncultured Lachnospiraceae bacterium | reverse complement strand
AGGGACATGGTACTATAATGGTATCGTGTCCCTGTTCATAGAAGGAGAACGCTATGAGCAGGAAAAAACAAGTCTATGAGAAAATCACCGCTCTCTACTGCCGAATCTCTCTGGATGAAGGCGGCGACAATGAGAGTATGAGCGTCAGCAACCAGAAACTCATGCTCCGGGATTTCGCAGAAAAGCATGGGATGTTCCAGTATGAGTATTATGTGGATGACGGCTATACGGGCCGCAATTTCAACCGTCCCTCGTTCCAGCGCATGATCGCTGACATTGAGGCGGGGAAAATCGGCTGTGTCATCACGAAAGACCTATCGAGGCTCGGCAGGAATTATATCGAAGCTGGAAGCTATATCGAAATCTTTTTTCCCAAACACAATGTGCGCTATATCGCCGTCACGGACGGTGTGGACAGCCTGACCCGTCAGGAAATGGACATCACGCCCTTTAAGAATATTCTGAACGATATGTACAGCCGGGATATTTCCAAAAAGGTGCTGGCGGGACGCATGACCCGTTCCCGGCAGGGAAAGTTCTGCGGCGGGCAGCCGCCTCTTGGCCTGATGCGCGACCCGGAGGACAAAGGACATCTGATCCTTGATCCGGAGACAGCGCCGGTGATCCGAAAAATCTATGATATGGCACTGGACGGCTGGGGCTGTATGCGGATCGCAAAGCAGCTCATGGAGGATAAAATCCCCATCACCAGAGTAAAAAGCAATACAGAATGTGACGTGAACTACTATTCATGGGGGAGCGCAAGGATCAGCCATATCCTGCGGAATCCCTTTTATAAAGGCGCACATCTTGTCTGCCGGACACACCAGAAAGGCATCCGCTCCAACACTTATGACATTATCCCCCGTGAGGATTGGGAGGTCATTGAGGGCTGCCATGAGGCGATTGTGACGCCGGAGGAATGGGAACAGGTGCAGGAAATCATTGACCGCAGGCCAACCATTATGAAAGGCAACGCCTGCCCCTTCTATAACCTGTTCCACGGGCTTGTCTACTGTGCCACCTGCGGGAAGTCCATGCAGGTGCGGTATGAAAAGGTCGGCAGAACCGGGAAGAATCGTTTTACCGGCGAGATGCGGGAACCGATTGACAAGGCGTATTATATCTGCCAGACCTACAACCGTATGGGCTGCAAGGTGTGTTCCAGCCACAAGATCGAGGCCAGAGATTTGTACAATCTGGTGCTGAAGGATATACAGGAATTGGCGGAGCAGGCCATGAAGGACGCCGATGCGTTCTACCAGCGGCTCAGCAGCCGGATGGAGCGCCGGTATCTGGTGGACGCTTCCCAGACAGAGAAGGAACGGAAACGGCTGGAAGCCCGGAATCAGGAAATTGACGGGATGTTTTTAAGCCTGTACACCGATAAGGCCAAAGGCATCCTGACCGAACAGCGGTTTATGAAGCTGACGGCGGCGCTGGAACAGGAGCAGGAAGCCAACCAGAAGCGCCTGCATGATCTGGCGGTGATGCAGAGCCGGGCGGATGCACAGGAAAGCGAAGTCCGCACTTTTATCAAGGAAATCCGGCGCTATGCCACCATCGAAGAACTGGACGAGGCGGTGCTGAACCGGCTCATCAGCCGGATTCTGATCGGCGAAGTCAAAAAGGTGGACGGCCAGAAGGTGCAAGAAGTCAGAATTGTTTATAACTTTGTTGGGGAAATCCCGGAAATTGCAGCATAAAGACAGCGAAGCCCTCCCTATGTAGGGGAGGGCTAATTATATACTAAATCACAAAACGGAAATTCCTGACAAATATGGGAAATTGATATAAAATCCAAAAAGAGTTGACAAAGGATATTCCTATATGGTATAATCCTGAATGAAATCAAACAAGGAGGTTTCTACAATGAACAAAATCAATATCAGCAATGCGCCTGCTTACACTTCTCCCAATTCCATGACTCTGATCTGTACAGAGAAACCGGATGGCAGCACCAATCTTGCGACTCTGGCATTCTGGGCTTTTGCGTCCACCAATCCCGGAAAGATCATGTTCTCCCTGAACAAAGGGGCTTACAGTCTGGAACTGCTGGCTGAGAAAAAAGAAGTTGTTCTCGCCATTCCCGGCGTTGAACTGACCGGCGCTCTGATTGGCTGTGGCACCTGCTCCGGACGTGATACGGATAAGGCTGCTAAGGTTGGTCTGACGATGCAGGAAGTGGAGGGCACAAATATCAAGGCTCCTGTTCCTTGCAAGCTGCTCATTCATGCGACTGTTGCCCAGACGATGGATGCGGACGATCATGTTGTCCACCTCTGCGATGTCAAGGGTGTTTACGGCGATGAAGATGTGAATGCAGTATTTGGCTGGAAAGGTTACGCTGAATTTGCGGCTGCGCAGCAGAAATAAGAAAGGACAAGGCGGCTGTCTGCGGATAGCCGCCTTGCGGTTTGAGGTGGCAATATGAAAACACAAGGCGGATTTTTGATAACCCGGATCAAACAGGTCGGAGGACGTGTTTTTGAACGCATATTGAGCGAAAAAAACATTGATGCTTTTAATGGCTCCCAGGGAAGGATTCTATATATCCTCTGGCAGAAGGATGGCGTTCCCATCAGTGAGCTGTCAAAGGAGACCGGTCTTGCCACGACCACGCTGACCAGTATGCTTGACCGCATGGAGGCGGCAAATCTGATTTATCGGGATCGCGGCGACAAAGACCGTAGAAAGATTCTCATTTTTCTTACAGAAGAAGCCAAAGGTCTGGAACAAGAATATAATGAAGTAACAGAAGAAATCAGCAACATTTACTATAAGGGATTTTCTGAGGAAGAAATCGAGCAGTTGGAGAACTATCTCCACCGCATCCTGAAAAATGTGGAGGGTGTTCTCTGATGAGCGTCTGCATTAAGGACAATATTCAAAACATGAATCTGGTCATCGGCTGTACCGTAGGCTGTTCCTACTGTTATGCCCGAAATAATGTAAAGCGTTACCATATGATTGATGACTTCAGCAAGCCGGAGTTTTTTCCGAATAAGCTGCGGCTGATGGAAAAGAAGCGCCCGCAGAATTTCCTGCTGACTGGCATGAGCGATTTGGCGGGATGGCAGCCGGAGTGGCGGGATAAGGTATTCGCAAAGATTCGGGAAAACCCGCAGCATCAATTCCTGTTTTTGTCAAAGCGCCCCGACCTACTGGATTTTGAGACAGACTTGGAAAACGCATGGTTTGGAGTCACTGTCACAAGAAAATCAGAGTTGTGGCGCATCGACACACTTAAGGCCAATATCCGGGCAAAGCACTATCACGTTACCTTTGAGCCATTGTTTGACGATCCGGGCAAAGTGGATCTCTCCGGTATCAGCTGGATCGTGGTCGGGACGATGACCGGGGCGCAAAGCAAAAAAATACGAACAGTTCCGGCATGGGCGTATTCCCTTGTGAAACAGGCCCATGCTCTCGGCATCCCTGCTTTTATGAAAGAAGATCTTGTTCCCATCGTGGGCGAGGCAAACATGGTACAGGAATTCCCGGAAGCGTTCAATCAAGTATTGGAGATACAGAGAAAATGGCAAAAGTAGAGATGAACGGTATCCTTATTGGAGAAGTCGAGACAAAGAATATCATGACGAAATCCAGCCTGCCGGTGGGCGGTTATTCGGTCAATCCTTATGTGGGCTGCACCCATGCCTGCAAATACTGCTATGCGTCTTTTATGAAGCGGTTTACCGGGCACATGGAGGAATGGGGCACGTTCCTTGATGTGAAGCATTGGCCGAAGATTAAAAACCCAAAGAAATTTGCCGGACAGCGTATTGTGATCGGCTCCGTGACGGACGGCTACAATCCGCAGGAGGAACAGTTCGGCAATACCAGAAAACTGCTGGAACAGCTTCGAGGCAGTGGCGCAGATATTTTAATCTGCACAAAATCCGATCTTGTGGTTCGTGACATTGATCTGCTGAAGGAGCTGGGACAGGTCACGGTATCGTGGTCGATCAATACGCTCGATGAGGATTTCAAAGATGATATGGACAATGCTGTAAGCATCAAACGGCGGCTTGAGGCTATGAAGCAGGTTTACGATGCAGGCATCCGCACCGTCTGTTTTGTTGCGCCGGTTTTTCCGGGCATCACGGATTTTGAGGCGATTTTTGAGCGAGTGAAGGGTCAGTGTGACCTGTTTTGGCTGGAAAACCTGAACCTACGAGGCAGCTTCAAAAAGACGATTATGGATTATATAGCAGAGAAACATTTTGACCTTGTGCCGCTTTATGATGAAATCTATAACAAACACAACCGCAGTTATTTCAAAGCTCTGGAGGAAAAAGCCAAAGAAATGGCAAGGAAATATGACTGCCTCTTTGTTGATAATGAAATGCCCTACGGCAGAGTACCGCAGGGACATCCGGTCATCGTAGATTATTTCTATCATGAGGAAGTCCGGGGAACAAAGAATACAGGAAAGCGGAACAAGTGACACATTCAATAATATGGTTTTAAGAGCATCGCTTCGGCGGTGCTTTTCTTATGGCCTTTTGGCGATGATTTTATGGATACGCTGAAAGGCAAACAAATTATAGTTCGTATCACATATAACCCCTCTTCTTTTAATGGAGAGGGGATATTTTTTGCCCTTTTTTGAATTCATCACTTGACATTGTGGCAAAGATTTACACAGCTCATACAGATTGACAGTGCTTGTGTTAGTCGTCATAATATGCTAAACTATTATCAGTGTAAAATGAACCAAAAGCCAACTTTTGTGTCTATATTTATAGAAGTTATTTTAGGCTGTAAGATAT
>CACZZH010000211.1 GCA_902785635.1 uncultured Lachnospiraceae bacterium | reverse complement strand
TGTGGCGCCGCATGCTGAACAGCTGCGCATTCATATTCATGCAGAACTTACCCAGTTCAAGCGTGTACAGAAGTTCCGGCGAGTTCTTGATCGCCACAAATCCGGCAATGAAATGCAGATAGTTCAGCGGGGCAAAAATGTACAGATTGGACTCACCCTTTTCATGTACATAATCCGGATACAGTTCTTTCGAATCAAAATGGCGGAGCGGCATTCTTTTCCCGTCGCGCAGTTCATACAGGATATCCATATTCGAACTGTATCCACGGATGCGCTTGGGGTATTTTTCGTCATCCACCTCAAAGAATTCCGGCTCGGTGCAAAGGCAGTAATCCGGTCCCAGCAGAGGCAGATCCGGGTTATCTTTCATGCCTTTTTCTATGTAGTCTTCTTTACTGGTAGCCATGGATAACGGAATCTGAAGTCTCCGGAAAAAGATGTCCATCATATTCTGTTTCAGCGTGGCATAATACGAATTCCGGACAGCGTCAAAACGGCTCTTCACCGCTTCCTCGGAAGCCGGGCATCCGCAGCTTTCCGAAGGGACAAAATACGAATGGCACTCTTCGGTATAAACCTTTCCCGGATTCTGGATCTGGTACTTCAGTTTGGCATAGGCCACTTCCCCGAACTTTTCCCATCCGCGGGATACCGAAGCCAGAAGCGGGAAAGTATGCTGTCCGATCTGCGTCATATCAAAACCGGTCAGAAGAACGTCTTCCGGAACGCTATATCCTCTTTCATTCAAAGCGGAATTGATTCCCAGCGCCATATTATCATTGGCGCAGACAATGGCATCAGGAAGTGCATTTCCCGCATCCAGATAATTATTCATCTGAAGGAAAGCCGTATAAAATCCAAAGTCGCATTGGAATTCCGCAGTAAGTTCCATCCCATGTTCGTTCAGCACATCCAGCAGCGCCTGCCGGCGGATCCGGTTCTCCACGTTTCCCTCGATCCCGTTCACATAAATAAACTTTTTAGCATGGTGATGTTCGATCAGATGGACCGCCAGTTCCCGCACGCCTTTGTAGTTCTCGGACTTTACACAGGACATGCCGGGAACATCCACTTCAAGAGAGATCATCGGCACTCCTGCCCTCTGGAAACGGGCACAGACACGCTCCTGCTCATCCGGGAAATTGAAAGTATTCGTCAGCATGATGGCCCCGTCAAAATCTCTCGGGTCCGGAAGATGAAAAAGGTTCAGCTGGCATTTATTCTGCAATTCATGATCATTGGCCGTGCAAAAAGTAACGAACACAAAAATGTCCACGCCCTCTTCTTTGGCTCTGTTTTGCAAACCGGTAATCACCTGCTCAATGAATTCATTACTGTATCCATTGGTAAAGACCGCTATCCGCCGGTTCATATGGTTTTCCTCCGCGTCCGATCCATGCATGCCGCCCTGATTCTATCTGTGCTAAAGCAGATTTATTATACCATGAATTGTGACTTCCCCACATATGTATGATTCCACCATGTTCCGCTAAACTTCACTTCCCGCAGAAAAAGAATAAAAGCCATCTCATACGAGATGGCTCCTATCCAAATGTATTTGGGTGATATCAGGATCAGAAATCTACTTCCGTATCGTAGTAGCAGCACTTCAGGAGCTTTTCCATCTCTTCGACGGAAGGCTGACGCGGGTTCGATCCGGTGCATGCATCTGCGATTGCATTGACGGCGATGTCGTGAAGTCTTTCCAGGAATACTTCCTCCGGAACGAAGCCCTTTTCTGCCGGGTAGCTGTCCGCACCATAGGTGCCGATGCCGTGAGGAATATTGAGATCATCGTTCATCTTTCTAAGGTAAGCGATAAGCGCTTTTACCTTATCGTCATCGGAAGCATTCTTATCAGCGATACCCATGTAGTCCACGATCACGCCGTAACGCTTCTTCGCTGTCTCATCCTTTGCATTAAAAGCAATTACCTTCGGCAGGTACATCGCGTTTGCCGCGCCGTGGATGATATGTGCACCGTAATCTGCAAAAGCCGCACCGGTCTTATGTGCCATGGAGTGAACGATACCAAGGAGTGCATTGGAGAATGCCATACCAGCCAGACACTGTGCATTATGCATTCTGTCTCTTGCCGCCATGTCACCGTTATAGGAAGCAACGAGATCCTTCATGATCATCTCGATGGCGTGGATCGCAAGCGGATCTGTGTAGTCACAGTTGGCGGTGGAAACATATGCCTCCACTGCGTGTGTCATGGCATCCATACCTGTATGGGCAACGAGTTTCTTCGGCATGGTCTCGGCAAGTTCCGGATCTACGATCGCCACGTCAGGTGTGATCTCAAAGTCCGCGATCGGATACTTGATACCCTTGGAATAATCGGTGATGATCGAGAAAGCAGTAACTTCGGTAGCTGTACCCGATGTAGAGGAAACCGCGCAGAAGTGTGCCTTCTTACGAAGCTCCGGAATACCGAATACCTTACACATATCTTCGAAGGTGCAATCCGGATACTCATACTTGATCCACATAGCCTTCGCTGCATCGATAGGAGAACCGCCGCCGATCGCTACGATCCAGTCCGGCTCGAACTTCAGCATCGCATCTGCACCCTTCATGACTGTCTCAACAGACGGATCCGGCTCGATACCGTCAAAGATCTCGACTTCCATGCCCGCTTCTTTCAGATAGCTCTCTGCCTTATCGAGGAATCCGAAGCGCTTCATGGAACCGCCTCCGACGCAGATCATTGCCTTCTTTCCCTTGAAGTTCTTCAGTGCCTCAAGTGCGCCTTTGCCGTGATAAATATCGCGAGGTAATGTGAAACGTGCCATAATGCAGTCCTCCTTGATTTTTATTTTTCAATTAGATTATAATGCGTGTGCAGATATATGTAAAAAGTATATTTTATATGTCAGTCATACAATATTTATATGGTGCGAATTATGAACAGCAATTGGGAATACTATAAGATCTTCTATTACGTCGGAAAGCACGGAAGCTTCACGCAGGCGGCCCGCTTTCTTCACAACAACCAGCCGAATATCACCCGCGTGATCAACATGCTCGAGTCAGATCTGGGCTGCCGCCTGTTCGTCCGGTCCCAAAAAGGCGTGACCCTGACTCCGGAAGGCGAAAGGCTTTTCGCGCATATAGAATCGGCATATCAGCAGATCGAAAAAGGAGAGGACGAGATCCGGTCCGACCGGCTCCTTCAAAGCGGAAGTGTCTCTGTCTCCATCAGTGAGATCGCACTTCATGTCCTCATGCTCCCGATCCTTCAGAGCTTCAAAGCCAAGCATCCCGGTATCCGGATCCGCGTATATAACCATTCGACTCCCCAAGGTGTGAGAGCACTTGAACAGGGCCTTGTGGACCTCGCTGTCATCTCATCACCCCTTAAGGTCTCCGATTCGCTCGAAGCCACCCACGTCAAATCTTTCCAGGAGATCCTCATCGGCGGCGAACCGTACCGGTCCCTTTCCAGACGCAAGCATTCCCTCGAGGATATCTCTCAGTATCCGCTCATTACCCAGAGCCATGACTCGACATCTTTCCAGTATCTTACCGACCTTTTCCTAAAAGCCGGTATTACCCTTAAGCCTTCGATCGAAGTCACCACGACCGACCAGATCCTTCCGATCGTCGAACATGGTATGGGGCTCGGATTCGTGCCGAAAGAACTGGCCATGTCATCTATTGAACGGAAAAAGGTCTTCCCGATTCCGCTTACCGACAAACTGCCATCTAGAAGTATCTCGCTCCTTCAGGATAAGGTCCGTCCCTTAAGTCTGGCTGCACTCGAGCTGAAGCGCGAAACACTGCAATAGCTCACAAGCAATAAAGCGGCTGCGGTTCCTAATACTGCTGTAGTGATAATGCTTGCTTCGATTCCATACACGCCGCCGTTTAAGATGCTGCTTCCTATAGATCTCATGTCAAAGATAGAAGAGACGATCTCACCATTTCCGCTCAGGTTGAGTCCTAATATGCTGTACAGTATATAATTCCAGATCGAGTGCATGCCGCAGGCTGCCCAGATGCTCTTAAAGCGAAGAGTCAGAAGCGAGAAGATCAGCGAAACCAGGAAAAGATTGACGACCGCAATCGAAGCAATAGCAGGGTTTCCGAAGTCCATGCTCGAGAGGTGCGGGATAGTAAAAAGGACTGCACTTACGAAGATCGCAGAAGGGACGGAGGTCTTTTTCTGAAGAAGCTGCTGGACAATACCTCTGCAGAGGATCTCTTCCAGTGCGCCCTGAAGAACAAAGCAGATAAACATGACTGCCACCATCCTATAGTCGATGTTACCGAATACGCCGTTATACTCGATCGCTCCCGTGAGAGTAATGGCCGCCACGGAGATCAAAAGAAGGACCATGCCCGCCAATACTCCGGCAAAATAACTCGCCGCCGGCTTTACAAATCCGAGTTCTTTCAGTCCTTTCTTCTGAAACAGTTTCCAGAAAAGCACTATGATACCGATCATGATGCCGTAGCCGAAATAAGTAATCAGAGTGATCGTGTTATTGCTGAACATTTCACCTTTCAGCGGGTTCTTCCCACAGGCAAAGTGAAGTGCGATCACAAGCCCTTCACCGATCAGTTCCGCCCCGAATTTAAATGCCCAGAAGATCAGGATCACCTTGATGATATAAAGGATCTTCGGCATGTCGGTACGGTTGTTAAACGGGCTGAAAACGGGCTGATGTTCTTTATTAGTTCTTTTATTCTTCGCATGGTAAAACTCCTTTTTGAGCGCAGTAATAGAAGGTCCGTTCACAGAATGGACTTTCGTACAGTTCAGATTTAAGTATTTATATGGAAATTATCCGGGGAATCCGTTCACGATGAAATATATGATCATCGAGATCAGATCTATGGCCAGCAATGCGCCGGCACCGATCAGGAACCACTTCAGCGCGGTCTTCATGCGCTTGCCGTTCTTTTCGGTAAGTACTTTCTGGTCGATCACATCGGCCATGGTCTTATGCTCATCCGCCTTGACCGGTTCGATCCCTTTAAGAAGATAATCTGTAGTTACTTCGAAAATCTCACTCATGATCACGACCTTTTCAAGATCGGGAGTCGCCTGTTCACTTTCCCACTTCGAAACGGCCTGACGGGATACGCCGATTCTGTCCGCCAATTCTTCCTGAGACATACCTTTTGACTTTCTAAGGCTCTGGATTCGATCTGCAATTGTCATTTCGTTCACCTCCAAGGTTTTGTTGTCTCAAGACTAGCAAAATCCCTCTTAACAAAACCACCAGCTGTAGCTTGAACTTTGTCAACCTGTGGTTGCAACCCTGTGTTTTCAGGCATTTTACGTTTCTTTTGATTTCTGTCCGGTCATACTCTTCATCGCTGTTTCATGTAGCGCCAAAGTGCTTTTTCATAAATCCAGCTTATATGCGATTCCATTCTCCTTGCACCATTCAACTAAACGTTCGATCCTGTAGTTACGTTCAAATTTACCCCAGCGCTCTGACTCTATGCCGTCATCATCAAAATAAACCCAAAATTTACTCCAAGCTTCTTTATCGGGAAGCGGATCGAATATTGAAGACAGGTTTCGATTATTCAGTGATCCTATATATGCTCTCATAACATCTACTTCTCTTATCCGAATAAACGGGACCATACCTTCAGCATTTTTAATGTCTGCTGCATCCCACAAACGACAATCTGCATAATCAAAGTAAAACTTGATATCATTCAACGGTTCATATAGGCAATAATGGGTTTTAGCAGATGCTTGCGCAAGATCCGGTTACGATTAGATGCTGATGAAATTATAACCGACTATACATTTTCGCCGCAGTCCAATCATTACTCATGTTTATAAACCCTTGTCATCTCGGGCTCTCCGTCCCCCTGTGCCATACACAGGAACTCCCAGCCATACCGCTCGTAAAACCCGACGTGGTCAGTAACCAGATAAAGCGGAGTTATCCCCTTTGACCGCATGTCCTCCACAACCAGATTCAAAAGTCTACCGGCGATTCCCATGTTACGATACCCTTCATCAGTCCAGACGGCACATACATTGGGTTTAAGATCTTTCCTGTCGTGGAAATCATTCTCTATTACACCTAATCCGGCGACTATCCTGTCACCATCAAGACAAAGATACCATCCGTATTCAGTATCTGCATTCAGATAATCATCCATGCATTTCAAATATGCCTCCTTAGGCACACCCCAATTGTTATGGAACCACTCCGCAGCAGTTTCTTTCAATTCCGGTTTTTCTCTTAAAGAAATGTATGTAATAGAATCCATGCCCCCTCAACCTTAATTGAATCTTAATCATAAAAACAATGCTGAAAAATCAAAAGATGCTATCCGGCAGTTCAAGCAGACGAAGTGCATTGCCGTAATAAACGGCTTTCTTCTCGGATTCATCCAAGCATTCATCCACCAGTTCAAAAGTTTCCTTTTGATCGCCCCATGGACTGTCGCTGGCAAACAGCATATGATCCACGCCATTCTTTTCAACCATTTTCCTAAACAATTCCCGGCTAAGCGGAGAAACAAGCAGCGGATTGGCTGCAAGGCTGTCCCAGCCCTCTGGGGTATCATTTAAGGGGCGTATAGGATTCAGGGAAAACGAGGTGTCCAGATATGCGCCTCTACCACATAACAGCTTGTATACTTCCTCCCAGCGTGCATACGATCCCATGTGTGCAAGTACCATCTTTTCGGGTTGAACTTCATCAAGCATCCTGCTAATCCTGACAGGATCAGCGAAATCCCCGGGAAAGCTTAAATCCTTTCCTGCATGGATCACCACGATCAATCCGAGTTCACAAGCACAATCGATTATCCTCAGATTCCTTATATCGTCTATAGCGACTCCCTGATACAGTGGGTGCAGCTTGATCCCCTTTATACCCGATTCTGCCAGATCTTTCAGAATTTCCCTGTAATCTTCATTATCAGGATGAATCCCTCCAAAAGACAAAAGCCGCGGTAAATACCTGTCATTTACATCCTTAGCCACTTTGTTTATCGTTTCACACTGTGAAGGCTTAGTTACAACAGGTAAAATAACGCTCATGTCAACATTAGCCCTGTCCATTGATTCCAAAAGTGATGCATTCGTAGCCTCTGTATAATATCGGATAGACGCATCACCGGCAATTTTCCTTATTTGCCAGTTCATCGGGGAAAGTATGTGTGTGGAAGTCTATCAGCATCTTGTTTTAGCTCCAGTTTTCAGGTTCTTTTTCATTACTTTCGTATCCATAAAAAATTGACGGGAGTAGTTCCTGCCCTCAACGGGACCAGATCCGAAGACCAGTCCCTGATAAGAATTACTTTCTATCCGTCCTTAATGATACTAGCCATATTTCTGTCTGTCAAAATAAAGGTCAGAATGAAAACGACGATCGGATTATTTTCTATCCAACATGAGATTCATTTCTTGTATTCATACATGATGACGTCGGCAGCAGCACTCGTTCCGCCTGACTTTTCATAGCATCTGCACGCAGACACGTTGCCGGTGTTTGTCAGCAAAAACATTTTGCGGCAACCCAGGCTTTTTGAATGCGCATACACATATCTGACCAATTCCGTTCCGTAACCAAGATTCTGATAACCGGCCATAATATCGATTGCGTGCAGATAATAAGTCTTTCGTCCATCGGGTTCATTCAATACATAACCATATGCAAATCCAACAGCTTTCCCGTTGTCTTCTGCAATGTAACCAAAAGCGTTCTTTTCGCTCAAAAATGCTTTCAGCGTATCCTCATTGTATTTTGTATTCTGATCATCAACAAAATCAAACAGAAGGGCAAGGTTATGTTCTGATAA
>CACZZH010000210.1 GCA_902785635.1 uncultured Lachnospiraceae bacterium | reverse complement strand
GTGGATCACTTCGTTCTCATATGCAAAGCTCGGTGCGGTACGAATTGCAAGGTATCCGCCCTGGAGGTTCTTTACGGTTCTCCAGCCATTGCCATAGTTGTATCCTTCAACTCCGCCTGCTGCGTTTGCTGCTTCCTGCTCGCTCATTTTTCTGATATCTGTCATGATTTTATTCTCCTGTTCTGTAATATATCTTTATCATTCAGTTTCTTTATCATTTGGCTGCTGCCGTCCGGACCGCAGCCTGTTTTCTTTTTTGCTTACACAGATATATACGCCCGATCCGTCTGATATCCACGCAGGAAATATTCTTTTTGCCCCGTCGTTTTATTTTCTTACAAAACAAAGACCCGGGCTTTGAAAAAGCCCGGGGATAGTCAAGAATGCCGTCCGGCGTTCTTGCTGCCATGTCAGTTGTCGGCAAGAGGATCCTGCGTCCCGTCGATCGGTTCGACCGCATATCCGGCATACGCTTCATCCCTTCTGGGACAGATGTGATTGCGGAATTCATTTCCTTCAGGATAATACTGGCCGCAATAAATGCAGTATGCCTGGCCCGGTGCGGAGGGATCCTGCGTTCCGTTCACAGAATCGATCGCCTCATCTCCGTTGTACATTGCTGCATCCCTTGCCGGACACCAATGGTTCCAGAATTCTTCTCCTTCCGGATAATACCTGCCGCAGTAAATGCAGTACGCCTGACCCGGAGCCAGGGGATCCTGCGTTCCGTTCACAGAATCGATCGCATAGTTCCCGCTGTCGTATGAGCCTGTTGAAGCGGCGGATCCCGCTGAAGCGGATGTTCCCGTTGACGCCGTTCCCGCGGAAGATGACCTGGGCTGCGGTTTTGAATCAGAAAGGAAGGCGGAAGAAATGTACGCTGATGTATTGTTAAAGCTGATCTGGGTCCATCCGAGATCTGTTCCGTCTTTCTGCACCGACCCGGTCACCTGAACCTCTTCCCCGTAGTATTTCGTTCCGATCGACTGATCATCTACTGAACAGCCCAGGCGGACGTTGACTTCGTCGCCAATTACATAACATATCTTATTAAGCGGCGTGATACTGATCGACGGGGCCGGAGCGGCTTCCCCTCTGACAGCGGTTTTTGTGTCAAACCGCAGGATCTTAATGGTACCGATCGCTCTCATGACAGATTCGAGGTCCTCGCTGTTAACGGCGCAGCCCTTTATGGAAAAAACTTCATTCCGGGTGGAAACTAATGCCTGATAAACGGCGGCATAAGTATCGTCTGCAACCACTGCAGCCGGCAGGCTTTCACCATTGCTCAGATGTTCGATCGTGATCGTGTCATTACCGTCCGTCATCGTGAACCAGTGATTTGGATCCTGCATTACTACCCATGCATCGGAAGGAGCCTCAATAGAAAGAACTCCGTCGGAAGTGGCAATGATCCTGGCTTTTGGAGCAGTTTCGGTCTCTTCTGCAGACGCACATAATGATGTGCCGAGTACCATGCAGAGCACCATACTCATAATTATTCTTTTTTTCGTCATATTTCAATACCCTCCTCTCCTGCTATTGCATATATGACCCTTATCATGTACGAAACACTTCTGTCTGGCTGCATGATCTTATGCAGCTTCTCCCTTAATTCCATGTATTAATATACCATGGAAGGCAGCTGCTTACAATTTAAAATGTCATTCGGTATGTTCTTTTGCGATGCACAACGCCTGCGTTTATGTCATGAATCAGTCCGCTGTCTATACATTTTGAAAAACCTGTAAGCGGCATGTAATGCGATCAACAGAATCAGTCCTCCTAAAACCTTCACATACCAGTTCGCGTCTTTGATCATCAGATAAACGCAGAATCCAATCAAACCGCAGAAAGCGGCTGCCAATAGGACTGCCGCGATGACCCGTAACGCCAGAGGTGCACTCTTGTCACTGACAGTTCCCAAAGATCCATCCATGATCAGGTCCAGGACTATCTGAATAAAAATATCCATCTGCAGCTTCCCCCTTTTTCAATCGGCCCCGGCGTCTGCCGTGACTGTCTTCTCAGCCAAAGCTCCGGAACACACTCCTGCTGTTTCTATGATAATTGCTTTCGGCTGTCACGTACAGTCCTGATTTTTTCGTGATACATATTTTTTATTCTTCATCGCGTAATACCCGTGTCTTCAGTCATGGGATACGCGCGCAGCAGCAAACTTGTCTTCATCATGTAGTTCAAGCTCGCGATGAAGAATAAAAGCCTCCGGCGGGATGCCAGGGCTGCGCAAAGGAAGGGTCATCATATCCATTCGCTTCGTCCGGTCTCTTTTTTATTGAAATGACGGGAAACTCCTCATATAATTAGGTTATCATAACTGTATTGATGATCGTCGCCGGCAGAGGGGAGTTCTGTATGGGGACAGAATATTCAAGGTTCCAGAAAGGAGAATTATGATGATCAGAAAAACAGTCGTTGCATTACTTGCTGCCATTATCGTTTTGTGCTTTGTCATGCCGGCAGCAGCGGAAACATTCATTCCGGAGGACGGTGTTATCTCCATCGATCTTCCGAATGAAAATTGGAAAAAGATCGAAGATGTGACCAAATGGCTTACATTTAGTGACGGTGCGAATCAGATAACGATAGAGCATTTTTCAAACGGAGAAAAACTCCCGCCAATTTCTGTTGCGGACAGTCACTATGTCAATGTATTTCAGGCTGCTTTCTCTACACAGAATGAGGTATTTGTTGTTACCGGATCTGTCGTTGACGCAGCAAAGATCCCCGAGGTCACCCAGGCGATCATGTCATTAAAGGTTCTGAAGTACGATACGAAGCGTGCTGTCAGCAGTCAGCCGCAGACAGGCACCAGTGAGTTTACGGTCGTTCCGATGGATAAGACCATGTATGTGACAGCAGATTCCCTGAATGTACGGAAGGGCTGTTCTACAGACACTCAGCTGCTCGGAGGCTATAAGAAAGGAAGCCAGGTCAAAGTGACCGGATCTGTGCAGAGAAATGGTGTGGATCTGGGATGGTATCAGGTGAATTATGAAGGCGGAACAGGCTACGTATCAAGCGAATTCCTTTCAGATACAGCGCCCGCTTCAACCGGCAGCAGTTCCGGCAGTAATTCCGGCAGCAATTCCGGCAGCAGTTCGGGCAGCAGTTCCGGCGGCAGCTCTTCCGTATATACCGGAAATGTGATCACCGTTTATGATGAGACCGGAGATGCTTACACGCTCTATCAAAACAAGAACGGTCTCTGGTACGACAACAGCGGAACGGCGTACAGCCGGCTCTCAGAAGAGGATTTCCAGGTCTGGGAAGGCATGAAGCGCCTGTCCATATATTATACCGGTCCTGATAATCATGATTATTCCGATCAGGAAGGCGAAGGGAATCTGCAGTACTGCTATGACTGCGGTCAGTGGTTTGAAGCAGGTGAAGAGTTCGACAACCATAACTGCCCGGGAAAGAATAACAGCTCTTCTGATAATAATGATTATTCCGATCAGGAAGGTGAAGGAAATATGCAGTACTGCTATGACTGCGGCCAGTGGTTTGAAGCAGGTGAGGCATTCGACAACCATTACTGCCCGGGAAAGAATAACAGCTCTTCCGATAATTATGATTATTCTGATCAGGAAGGTGAAGGGAATCTGCAGTACTGCTGGCGCTGCGGTCAGTGGTTCGAAGCAGGTGAAGAGTTCGACAACCATTACTGCCCGTGATGATATGCTCTGCCATCGACAAATCGATCGGCATCCGCCGGGATGGACTTGAGCACTCCCTGTGATATCACGTTATTCGTCTGGTTCAGTGCTTTCATCTACTTATATGTTTTTCCGCAGGCTGCGCATCACTGCAGATTATGAGGTGGATGAGGCGGCCTCAGGGGCAGAATCCTTCATCCTGTCTAAGACTTGCAGGTGCCACAAATAGCTTAACGAAATGCTGTTTGATCAGCATTTCGTCAGCGCCTCCGGCGGATCGCAGTGCTGCGCAGATGAAGGCTTCCTTCGGAAGCCGTGCAGCACGCGGCTTCGAGCGCACAAGGCGCTCAAAGATCTAATCTCGTCAACTGCAAAAACAGGGGCTGCAGCCTGGCTTTGAAAGCCTGGCTTCGGCCCCTGTTTTTTTGTTGTCTCGTTAAGAGATCTTATGGACTGCAAGATACGACCGGCTGATGGATCCTGCCCCGCCGGCCGCTCCTGACACTCAGCGCCTTATCTTTTCCGTCGGTCATTTGCTTTATTTCATTAATATTTATTCTGCTTTGTTCTTTGTTGAAACTGCTGTATCAGGCAGCATGAAAGTGTGACAAAAATGATCGAACCATGGAACCTGTCCCCAATGGCGCGTTCCGGAGCCATGACTCATGCCCCCTGGCGAAAGGGACAGCCACAAGCACCATACCAAGCGGTTTTCTCCGTTCGAATAGCCCATCGCAACCCGAAAGGGACATCCACAAACAGCATATCAAGCGGTTTTCTCCGTTCGAATAGCCCATCGCAACCCGAAAGGGACAGCCACAAACAGCATATCAAGCGGATTTCTCTGTTCGAATAGCCCATCGGAGCCCGGAAAGGACAACCACAGACACCATATCAAGTGGATTTCTCTGTTCGAACGGGCCAAGGGGAACAGGTTCCATGGCCCGCTCTGCTGAGATGGCGTCAACAACAGAAACTGTCTGCTGTATTTGGTATCCCGTCTTACGCTCTCAGGCATGCGCACGGAAGGGGTGCACGGTGATTGTTGGAGCCACGGAAGGGGTGCACGGTGATTGTTGGAGCGAGACTGTCAGGACAGGAACGCAGCTGAGATATGCGCTTTACGAAGACTTGGGCTCTGAGGTAAGAGCGTTTCGCCTATGCGCGAATGCCTCAGAGCCTTAGTCGAAGTGAAGCGAGAGCTCAGCGGAGTGGGTCCGGGTCGAACGGAAATAATCACCGTGTGCCCCTTTTGTGCGTATGCTGTCCGTTTATGTGTGCCGACTGCGGAAAAATCCATAATTATAGATCCTGCTCCAGAGGCTGTGAGATCCGGCTTTGAAAATCTCCGGATATCACAGTCTCTGTCTCCTTGACGGAAACGAATAAAAGGTGTACACTCACTTTGTCTATTTAACGTGACACATCTGCACTTTCATAAATTCGGTGCAGATGGAAAAAAGAACAATATTTAAGGAGGAGGAATTTATGAAAAAGAAAATTCTGAGCATGATCCTGGCTATGGGCATGGCAGTATCCTTCACTTTTGCAGCTTCCGCCGCCAGCGTTGAGACGATCGACCTTGGTGAGGAAGAGACAGAAGCAGCAGAGGAAGAAGCGGATGCTCCGGCAGCTGAAGGCGATTACCACATCGGTATCGTGACCGGTTCCGTTTCCCAGTCCGAGGATGACCGCCGCGGCGCTGAGGCTTTCCAGGCTATGTACGGCGAGGACCGTGTGACTCTGGCGATCTATCCGGATAACTTCACGGAAGAGCTTGAGACCACCATTCAGACCATCGTAAACCTGTCCGATGACCCCGAGATGAAGGCGATCATCGTTAACCAGGCGATCCCGGGCACGACCGAAGCTTTCCGTCAGATCAAGGAAAGACGTCCCGACATCCTCTGCATCGCAGGTGAGTCCCATGAGGACCTTCCGGAGATCGGAAGCGCAGCTGACCTTGTCTGCAACAACGACTTCGTAGCACGCGGATATCTGATCATCCGTACTGCTCATGAGCTGGGATGCGATACTTTCGTTCATATTTCCTTCCCGCGTCATCTGTCTTATGAGACAATGAGCCGCCGTGTAGCCATCATGAAGGCTGCCTGCGAAGAATTCGGCATGAAGTTCGAGATGGAGACCGCTCCGGATCCCACCACTGACGTAGGTGTACCGGGTGCACAGGCTTACATCCTTGAGCATGTTCCGGAGTGGATCGAGAAGTACGGCACGAACTCCGCATACTTCTGTACAAATGATGCTCATACCGAGCCGCTGCTGAAACAGCTGCTTGAGTACGGCGGATATTTCATCGAAGCTGACCTTCCGTCCCCGCTGATGGGCTATCCGGGAGCTCTGGGCCTGGATCTTACGGAAGAAGCAGGCGACTTCGAGAAGATCCTTGCCAAGGTTGAGAGCGCGATCAATGAAAAAGGCGGCGCAGGCCGTTTCGGTACCTGGGCATATTCCTATGGCTACACCGTTTCCGCAGGTCTGGCACAGCATGCCATGAACGTGATCGACGGCGTAAGCGAGCTGGATGATATCGATGATATCGCAGCAGCATACCAGGTATTCTCCCCGAAGGCTGAGTGGAACGGATCCAACTACACCAACGCTGATACCGGCGTTAAGATGGACAACGTATTCCTTGTATATCAGGATACCTACATCATGGGCGATCCGGGTTACTACATGGGATCCACCCAGATCGAAGTTCCGGAGAAATACTTCACAACCAAATAATGCTGTGAAATAAGAAGCCTTTCGCAGGGGAGGGAGCGATCGTTCCTTCCCCTGCTTTATGACTTTTATTTCTTCATCGTGCGTTCAGGCCGCGGTGAAGACGGAAAGCATTTATTCATGCAGAACCCAGGAAGGAAAAACCATGAGCAATGAGAATACGCCTCTCCTTCAGATGAAAAATATCCGGAAGGATTTCTTCGGAAATCAGGTGCTGACGGATATCAATCTTTCATTGAATGCAGGAGAAGTGATCGGACTGGTCGGAGAGAACGGCGCGGGAAAATCGACCCTGATGCGCATTCTGTTCGGCGCAAACATGATCCGCGAGACCGGCGGATACGGAGGAGAAGTCCTCATAAACGGCGAAGTGGTAAACTTCGCATCCCCTTTTGACGCCATTGAGGCGGGTATCGGTATGGTTCACCAGGAGTTTTCCCTGATTCCGGGATTTGTTACGACGGAAAATATTCTGCTGAATCGTGAACCAGTCAGAAAAAATCTGGTCTCTGAGGTCTTCGGAGACCGTATGAATACATTGAACCGGTCCGAAATGGATCAGCGCGCCGCAAATGCCATTGAGCTGATGGGCGTGGACATTGACCGGAATATGATGATCAGCGACATGCCGGTCGGACATAAGCAGTTTACGGAGATCGCCAGGGAGCTGTCGAAGGAACAGCTCAAGCTCCTGATCCTCGATGAGCCGACTGCTGTTCTGACGGAAAAGGAAGCAGAAGCCCTGCTTGCTTCGATCCGCGGCATGGCAAGCCGGGGAATCGCGATCATCTTTATCACACACCGTCTGCAGGAGATCCTTGCGGTCTGCGACCGCGTGGTGGTCATGCGTGACGGATATGTAGTCAACGAATCTGCCGCTTCGGAAACGAATGTAGCCGAGATCACCAAATGGATGGTCGGGCGCACCGTGGAGAGCAGCGGGGGAGCCCGGGAAGTACGGGACACCTCAAACGGAAAGACGATCCTTTCCGTTGAAAAACTCTGGGTGGATATGCCCGGTGAGACCGTGCGCAACGTAAACCTGGAGGTCAAAGAGGGTGAGATCCTCGGAATCGGCGGCCTTGCCGGACAGGGAAAGCTCGGAATACCCAACGGCATTATGGGCCTGTATCAGGCAGGCGGAAAAGTCATGTTCGAAGGAAAGGAGATTCCGCTGAATGCTCCGAGAAAATGCCTGGATTCCTCCTTTGCCTTTGTATCGGAGGACCGCCGCGGAGTGGGACTGCTGCTGGATGAGACGCTGGAGTGGAACATCGCATTCCCTGCCATGCAGATCCAGAACAAGTTCCTGAAATATTATCTGGGCGGACTGGTGAAGTGGCGTGATGAAAAGGCCATTCAGGAAGTGACGGAAAAATATATCCAGGAGCTGGCGATCAAGTGCACCAGTTCGAAGCAGAAGGCAAAGGAGCTTTCCGGCGGCAATCAGCAGAAGGTGTGCCTGGCGAAGGCGTTCGCGCTGACACCGAGGCTGCTGTTCGTATCCGAACCGACCAGAGGCATCGATGTAGGCGCCAAAGCGCTCGTTCTGGATGCCCTGAAAAAGTTCAACCGGGAGAACGGTGTAACGATCGTGATCGTTTCTTCCGAGCTGGAAGAGCTGCGCAGCAGCTGTGACCGCATTGCGATCGTATCCGGCGGAAGAATCGCGGGAATCCTTCCCGCAACTGCGTCCGTGGAGGAACTGGGTACACTGATGCTCAGCCAGGTGATCTGATGATTACAGCGCCAAAAGTTTGCACACATATCGTGATCGCATTTGACTTTAAGTGCAGTAAAAACGGCATTAAGTATAGGAGGCTCGAATGAGCGAACAAACTACAAAAAAAGAAAAAGGATGGTTCGGCCGTCTGGTGGAGAGCTACGGGCTGCCCAGGCTGATCATTACAGCATTTCTTCTGCTGCTTCTGATCCTGGCTCCGTTTGTGGGGGCGGATCTGCCCACCCAGAT
>CACZZH010000209.1 GCA_902785635.1 uncultured Lachnospiraceae bacterium | reverse complement strand
GGTGAGAACGGTGCAGGCAAATCGACCCTGATGAAGATCCTGTCCGGAGTGTATACCAAGGACAGCGGTACCGTGATCTTTGACGGAGAGACTGTCGAGAACACGACGCCGATCCAGGCTCTGCGCAGAGGCCTGAGCATTATCTATCAGGAATTTAATCTGGTCAATACGATGACCGTAGGCGAAAATATTCTTCTCGGACGTTTTCGGGAAAACGGCGGAATGCGCGGTACGCATAAACGCGCCAAAGAGCTGCTTGATTCCATCGGAAGCAAAATCAGCACCACTTCCCTTGTGGGAGATCTGAGCGCTTCGGAGATGCAGATGGTAGAGATCGCAAAGGCTCTTTCCTTTGATTCCAAACTGATCATCATGGATGAGCCAAGTTCTTCCCTCACAGCCGAAGAGCTTAAAAAACTCGGTATTATTATCAATCAGCTTCGTGACCGGGGCGTGGCGATCATCTACATCAGCCATAAACTGGATGAGATCTTTGAATACTGCGACATCGTCACGATCATGCGTGACGGATGCGTGATCGATACAAAAAAAGCCAGTGAACTGACGCGTGCGGAAATGATCGCGAAGATGGTCGGCAGGACCATCGAAAATGAGTACCCGCCAAGGGCACATTTCGTGGGCGAACCGCTGCTGGAAGTAAAGAACCTCAATACCCATAAGCTTCACGACATCAGTTTTACCCTTCACAAAGGCGAGATCCTCGGCCTTGTAGGCCTGGTAGGTGCTGGGCGCACGGAGATCATCCGGGCCCTTTACGGAGCGGACAAGTCCCTGAGCATCGAGACCTATATGAACGGCCGGAAAGTCGAGATCCGGGACCCGGGCAAAGCAAAGGAAGCCGGAATGGGACTGGTTCCGGAGGACCGCAAGCGGGAAGGACTTATCCTTCCGTTCTCAGTACAGCAGAACATTTCAATGGCAGCTCTCGGCAATATGACAAAAGGAGCTTTTCTCGATATGTCCTCCGAAGGGGAGATGGCACAGCGCCAGATCGAAGCGCTGAAGATCAAGACGCCTTCTGCCGAGACGAAAGTTCTGTCTCTTTCCGGCGGAAATCAGCAGAAATGCATCGTAGGACGGTGGATGGAAATGCATCCGCGGATCCTGATCATGGACGAGCCTACCCGCGGAATTGACGTAGGCGCAAAATATGAGATCTATCTGCTCATGAATCAGATCGTAGAGCAGGGCGGGGCGATCATTATGATCTCATCGGAACTGCCGGAAGTGCTGAACATGAGCAATCGTGTGCTTGTTGTCTGCGACGGACGCATCACCGGAGAATTCAATCCGGAGATCGATTCGGCGGAGACCATCATGGACAAGGCGATCGGATAAGGAGGCAGGTATGAGTCAGACAAATAAAACATCCTTTATGAAATGGCTGCAGCAAAACCTGGTCCTGGTCGGCATTATTGTCCTGGTGATCGTCACGGCACTGGTCGAGCCGAAATTCCTGCAGCCCAGGAACCTGACCAACGTTATGAAACAGCTGTCCGCACTGCCGTTCGTCGCACTAGGCATGACCTTTGTCATTATCTGCGGATTCATTAATCTTTCGGTACCGGGACTCATCAGTCTGGTGGCAGTGATCAGTGCACTTACGATCAATACGATTGGCCAGGGCGGCTCCCTTCTGCTCGGATTTGCGGTCGGCATCGCACTGGGCTGGCTGACCGGTCTTGTCCTTACGACCTGCGGAGCCATGACCCAGGCAGAGGTGCTGTTCATTACCTACGGTTTGAGCCGTGTGTTCATCGCACTGGCCGTCATGCTCTCAGGAGCCAAGACTGTACGTATCAAGGACAGTACAAAACCGATCACGATCTACAACATGCTCGGATCCTACAATGTATGGATCTTCCCGGTCGTGTTCCTGTTCTTTATCGTGATCCTGATCATCATGCATATTTTCCTGACCAAGACGCTTCCCGGCCGCCTGATCATGCTTACGGGCGGAAATAAGGATGCTGCATTCCTGGCCGGATACAATGTGAAACGGATCATGCGGATGGTCTATGCGATCTGCGGCGGCCTCACTGCCCTGGGTTCACTCGCCATGCTGGCCCGTATCGGCACAGCCCAGTCCGGAAACGGAAGCGGCTATGAGACTGACGCGATCCTCTGCGTGGTGGTGGGCGGTACATCTCTTAAAGGCGGAAAAGGAAGCGTACTTCGTACGATGTTCGGTGTGGCTCTGATCACACTGCTTGGCAACTGTATGAACATGCTTGGTCTGTCGACCTATATGCAGACGGTCATGCGCGGTGCTGTACTGGTAGTCGCGATCTGGCTTGACAACCGCAAAGAACTGTAAGGAGGTGAGATCATGGAAGCAAATGCAAAGAATAACAGTGTTTTATCGAAAATCTGGAAGATGATCTCAAAGCAAAAAGCAGTGATCGCGATCATTGTGCTGCTCCTGATCGTTCTGGTGTCAAATAACCGTGCATTGTTCTACAACCAGAGAAATATCCTGGGTATCCTCCGGTCCGCTGCAATCATTGAGATCGTAGCATTCGGCGTTTCGGTAGCGGTCATCTGCGGAGGCTGCGATCTGTCCTGCGGAGGTGTGCTCTCACTGAGCGGCATCATTGCGATCATGCTGATCAATTCGGGGCTTCCGATCGTGATTGGCATTCTCGGCGCACTTGTGTGCGGAGCGCTGATCGGATTTGTGAACGGTTTTCTTGTTGTCCATCAGAAAACAGAACCATTCATCATAACGCTGGGTATGGGCATGCTGTTAAAAGGTGTGGCACAGCAGCTTACGGATGCTCATCCCCTTGCCTGTAAATCAGACACATTCATGAATATTTCCAATACCACATTCTTCGGAATCCCTTCCCTCGTGGTATACATGGCAGTTCTGCTCGTACTGTTTTTCTGTCTTCTGCGTTTCACAAGTTACGGGCGCAACTGTTATGCGATCGGCGGAAACTATGATGTGGCACAGTATTCCGGTATCCCTGTGGTGTTCACCAAATGGTCTGCATTTGTGATCAGCGGCGCGACAGCTGCCCTGGCGGGAGTGCTTCTTGCTTCCCGCATGAACACAGGCAACTCGGTGTATGGTGATGATACCGGCATGCTCGTCAACTGCGGCGTTGTGATCGGCGGTACCTCCTTCGCAGGCGGTGTCGGCGGGATCCCGCAGAGCTTTATCGGACTTCTCGTCCTTCAGCTCCTGGACAACGTAATGAGTACTATCAATGTAGATGCTTATGTGCAGAAGCTTCTGACCGGCGTGATCATTGTTCTGATCATCGCCAGCGACTGCTTCGGCAGAAAACTCAAAAGAGAACGTGTATAAGATCAGACACTTTTTGTACGGGAACAGAGGTTTTCTTTTCTGGTCTGATCCGTTATTCTCAGTTCATCAGTCTGCCTGAAGACTTTTGCGTCACTTTTTGATTAGGCTGTGCGCAGATCACAACAGAGAGGGATACAAGTACTATGAAACAGATCAGCATCGAACAGATCGGAAGACTGCCGGAATCAGAGCGGATCATGAAGCTGCGGGAGGAAATGCTCGCAGAACCGCGTTACGCCACGATCGAACAGGCACAGATCGTAACCGACAGCTATAAACAGACCGAAGGGGAGCCGCCGTGCATCCGGCGGGCAAAAGCCCTGAAAGCTTCCCTTACGAAGATCGGGATCCGGATCGAACCGGATGAGCGGATCGTCGGAAACCGTACCGGCGGTGTGCGCGGAGGCGTTGTATTTCCGGAAACAGGAGCTTCCTGGGTAGACCGTGAATTTGAAACGCTTCCGACAAGACCTCAGGATAAGTTCCAGGTACATCCGGAAGATATTCAGAAGTTCCGAAGTGAAATACTTCCCTATTGGAAGGGACGTTCCCTGGAAGATCAGGTGCGGGCGGAAGTCGGAGAGCAGGTCGACTCCATGGCAAAAGTGGTCAAGATCAACCAGAAAGATCATTCCCAGGGACATATCTGCCCGAATACAAGAAAATGGCTCGCTATGGGTCCGGCCGGTCTGAAAGCCCAGGCAGAGGAAAAGATCGCCTCGGCAGAAGGGGATGCGAAGGATTTTTACCGCAGTATAATTCTTTCCATGGAAGGCGCCTGTGCCTTTATGGAACGATACAGTGTACTGGCAAAAGAACTCTATGATCAGACCGGAAAGAAAAACCTTCTCGAGGTCTCCGAAATCTGTCACAAACTTTCCACTGCTCCTCCTGAAACATATCAGGAGGCGGTACAGGCAGTATGGTTTCTCTATGTGATCCTGCAGATGGAAGGAAACGCCTCTTCGTTTTCACCGGGCAGGATGGATCAGTATCTGTATCCCTACTATGAATACAGCCGTAGCCAGGGCATGACGCTGGAGGATGCTCTGGAGATCACAGAGAGCTTATGGCTGAAGTTCAATCAGCTGGTCTATCTGCGCAATTCCAACAGTGCCCGTTATTTTGCCGGATTTCCCATCGGTTTCAATGTGGCGGTCGGCGGGCAGAATGAGGACGGCAGCGATGCCTCCAACGACCTGAGCTATCTGTTCCTCCAAGCACAGTCGCACCTCCTTCTTCCGCAGCCGAATCTGTCCCTGCGCATCTATAAGAATTCTCCGCAGAAGCTTCTGGAGCATGCCAGCAGAGTGATCGGCCTGGGGAGCGGAATGCCGCAGATATTCAATGATGAAGCGGTCATCCCGGCTCTGGAATCCCACGGTGTAGATCATACAGATGCAATGAATTATGCGATCGTCGGCTGCGTGGAGCTTACCACCCACGGAAATGCCCTTGCCTGGAGC
>CACZZH010000208.1 GCA_902785635.1 uncultured Lachnospiraceae bacterium | reverse complement strand
CTTTCGACTTCTGCGTGACGTTGATCCTGCGCATCTTTCTGCCCATCGAAACCGTCACCTGCGCCGACCGGTCCTCTCCCGTATTCTTCACAGCGGTAAGAATCAGATCAGACCCGGACTTTTTCACGGCAAGCCACTTTGAATCCGATACCGCTTTCCATTTTCCTGAGGTCGTAACACTGATCCTGGTCTTCGAAGCCTTCCAGGTAAAGGAGATCTCCGATGCGGAGACTGCAAGGAAATCATCGGCGGGAACCAGCATCCATCTCCGGGAGCTTTTTTCCTTTGCAGAGACCGCAGCGACATTATTTCCATCCGCAGCCTTGCCCTTCTCCGGCCCGATCATCCTGCCGTCCATGCCGAGGATATAATAGCGGTCCTTCCCCGCTGACTGGAATTTCCAGAGCTGCTCTTTTCTGGATTTCCACTTGAACTGCTCGATATTATCCCCGTTCATGGTGACCGCCCTGTCCGAGAACAGGGAGACGATCTTAAAGGACTTTCCCCCTGCAGCCGTGATCTTAAACAGATCCCGTCCGTCGGCAGCTTTCTTTCCCAGAACCAGATTCGCGTGATTGTCCCGAAGCCCGTTCTCCACGCTGATGCAAAGAGCTGTATTCTTTACGCTTACAATGCGGTAGACTCCGGGTACCGGACCTTTTGCCCATGCAGGGGCAGCCAACAGTAATGATAACAGGAGCAATAATCCGATTCTCCTCCACCGACAGTTTCGAAAGCCAAGTCGCTTTTGTTCATCCATTTTTCATCAATCCCTTTCCTGAAAACATATCCTGCATTATCACCAGTGTTTAGCCAAAAGTTTTCCTGATGTTCGCTGCATTATTCTTCAGCATGGAAACTTTTTTTGCCCCTTTGAAATATGATCTCACATATTTACCGGCCTTTTTCGCATTTACCTGTTTGGCTTTTGCAGAATTCGTCCCGGTATAGTATGAATACTCAGATGAGATGCCCCACTTTTTCCAGAAGCGACAGCTCACCAGTTTTTTACCGGAAAGATGATACAGGCACTTTTCCTGACCCAGCACACCTCCTCCGTAGATCTTGCTCTTATCAAACGTGTAAAGTGCTTTGTACTTCTTATTATAATAGAAGCATCCCAATTTATGAGGATAACCGTCATTCCATGAGATCTGCCCGCAATATGCTGCCTTTTTCCCGGATATAGTAAATACATCGATCATCCGGAGTCCATAGGATGTCTCATCGGAAGGCTCACACAACAGTTCCTTAATTCCGTCACGGTCAACATCATACAAAGCAAAAAATGAGACATGTCTCAGGACAGAGCCCTTCTCAGCCTTATTTCCGGTTTTTCCCAGATAATAAAAACCATTCTTCACGATTGGCTGATACAATGATCTGTACGTCTTAACAGTCACCTTTGCAGCATAGGAGACAGCGGTTCCCATAGTACATAAAAGCAGCGTAAGTATAACCAGAACTGTTCGTTTTCTGTTTTTCTTCAGATCCATTTTTCATATCCTTTCTGGTATACGACCACGTCATTAGATCTAAAATGTTCACCCATATAATAAACAAAAAAAGCAGCGAAAGCAATCATATATCACGATCGCTCTCGCTGCCCAATGTATTGACTTTCGCAGGATATATCACAGGCTGCATTGTCAGCCCCTCGGCTTTGTCCCCTTGGTATCCCTCGTTCCGATCTTCAGCCTGGACAGCACGACGCTTCTTCCTCCCGCCCGGATGGTCCCGGCCGGCTCGTCAGAGGGAAGCTTTGCTGCATTCACCGGCTCTTCCTCCTGTGCATCGAGCAGATGGCAAGCTTCGATGGTGTCGCCCTCGGAGAGCTTCATGCCGCGCACGCCGACAGCGGCCTTCTTCTTGAACGGAATTTCCGAAACGGGAAGCCGCAGCAGAAATCCCTTTTTGGACTGAAGGACGATCTGCGAATTCTCTCTGACCGGATAGAAGGAGATCAGGCTGTCCCCTTCTGCCAGCCCGGAGGCCGCAACAGTCCTTTTGCTCACCTGCAGTTCACTTCCTTCCACACGCTTGATCATACCGGAGGAAGACACGCTCAGGATCACACAGGAAGCCGCTTTTTCGATCGGCAGTACATTGATGACCATCTCCTGGCTGCTGTCATAGTTGCACAGATTGTCAATAGGCGTTCCCTTATCCCGGTATCTTCCGAGCGGTACGTCGGATACCTTAAGCAGATGCTGCTTCCCTGTATCGGTGTAGATACCCAGCCTCTGGGAGGTGCTCACGTGGATCACATAGCGGTTCTCGGTATCGGCGCTCTCCCGGTTCTTCTCATATACACTTTCATCCACAGTCCGCGCATAACCGAAGCGGTCCATCAGGAATACCACCGGAATATCCTCCGGTGCCTTTTCCTCCAGTACCGGTGCCTCGGCATCCATGATCTGTGTACGTCTCGGACGGGCAAATTCCTTTTTGAACTGCTTCAACTCCCTGATGATCACATCAGCCATGGAGGAATAGTTGTTGAGGATATCGGTATAATTCTCGATGTTGGCGAGCGTTTTTTTGTGCTCTTCCATCAGCGCATCGATCTCCAGCCCGATCAGGCGGTACAGACGCATCTCAAGAATAGCATCTGCCTGCGCTTCGGTGAAATCCAGTTTCGCTGCCTGCTTCTGGGATCTCTGGGATTTGAATTTGATTCCGTCGGTGATCCCGTATACCAGGCAGTCCTTCACCTGCTTCTGGCTTTTGCTGCCCCGGAGGATCTCAATGATCAGGTCGATCACATCACAGGCACGGATCAGACCTTCCTGAACTTCCTTCTTCTTCAGTTCCCGGTCCAGCATCACCTGATACTTTTTCGTAGTGACTTCAAACTGAAAGTCGATATGATGCTCCAGAATCTGACGCAGGCTCAGGGTTTCCGGACGCCCGTCCGCGACCGCCAGCATGTTCACGCCGAAGGTATCCTCCAGACGCGTTTTCTTATAAAGGAGGTTTTTAATATATTCCGGGTCCGCCCCGCGGCGCAGTTCGATGACGATACGGATTCCTTCCTTGGAAGACTGATTGGAGATATCCGTAATATCCGTCGTCTTTTTCGTTTCCACCAGTGCAGCCACATCATTGAGGAATTTGCCGATATTGGCGCCGAGCATGGTGTATGGAATCTCCGTGATGACCAGGCACTCTTTTCCGCCTTTCATCTTCTCGGTCTCCACCTTGCCCCGAACCCGAATCTTGCCTGATCCGGTCGAATAGATCTGGGCCAGTTCGCTCTTGTTTACAACGATTCCTCCGGTCGGGAAATCCGGTCCCTGGATATATTCCAGAAGCTGCTGATCCGTCAGGCTTCCGTCATGGATCATGGCGATCACAGCGTCCAGAACTTCCCCCAGATTGTGGGGCGGGATACTGGTCACCATACCGACCGCGATGCCTTCCGATCCGTTTACCAGAAGATTGGGGATTCTGGCCGGCAGCACCTCCGGTTCCTTCTCAGTCTCATCGAAATTCGGCTGGAATGCGACCACGTTTTTGTCCAGATCCTGCAGGAATGCCTCCTGCGTGATCTTCTGCAGCCTTGCTTCGGTATAACGCATGGCCGCGGCGCCGTCTCCCTCGATCGATCCGAAGTTGCCGTGCCCGTCCACCAGCGGGATGCCCATCTTGAAATCCTGGGCAAGAACGACCAGGGCTCCGTAGATGGAACTGTCCCCGTGGGGATGATATTTACCCATGGTATCCCCGACGATACGCGCGCTTTTACGGAAAGGCCGGTCATACCGGATCCCAAGTTCATGCATATCGTATAAAGTTCTTCGCTGTACCGGCTTCAGGCCGTCCCGCACATCCGGCAGAGCACGGGAAACGATCACGCTCATCGCATAGTCGATATAAGACTTCTGCATGATCTCTGAATACTCTGTCCGTATGATCTGTTCTTCCATGTTATTCTTCCTGTTCTCATATATTGATGATTACAGCGCCAAAAGTCTGCACACTCGACGTGCTTGCACGTAAGTGGGGGAAAGACTTATTGGCGCGCCCCTGCATGAGCAAGTAGTGGGGCAGGGGCCCCGCGGATTGCGAATGGTGGGCATATAATTATTTATACATCCAGCAGTGCTTCCTGGGCATGCTCATAGATAAACGCTTTCCGCGGCGGAACATCCGATCCCATCAGCATTTCCGTTACATCGTTTGCCAGTCTGGCATCCTCGATCTCAACGCTCTTCAGCGTCCTGGTCTCGGGATTGAGCGTTGTCTCCCAAAGCTGTGCGGCATCCATCTCGCCCAGACCTTTATACCTCTGCAGCGTAAACGGAGTCTTATGCTTTCTGCGATACCGCTCCAGCGCAGCATCATCATACAGGTACTCTTCCTTTCCTCTGGAAGGAATTGCCTTATACAGAGGAGGCATGGCGATATAAACATGTCCCTCATAGATCAGTTCCGGCATAAACCGGTAGAAAAGAGTGAGCAGAAGCGTACAGATATGGGCTCCGTCCACATCGGCATCCGCCATGATGATGATCTTGTCATATCGCAGCTTTGCGATATCAAAATCATTTCCGTAGCCTTCGGAAAAACCGCAGCCGAAGGAATTGATCATGGTCTTGATCTCCGCATTTGCCAGCACCTTGTCGATGGATGCCTTTTCCACATTCAGGATCTTTCCGCGAATCGGCAGAATAGCCTGATAGCTGCGGTCACGGGCCGTCTTGGCAGAACCGCCGGCGGAATCTCCCTCCACAATGAAGATCTCACATTTTTTCGGATCCCTGCTCTCACAGTTGGCCAGCTTCCCGTTGCTGTCGAAGGAGAACTTCTGCTTGCATATTGGTCTTGGCCCGCTCTTCGGTCTTCCGGATCTTTGCCGCCTTCTCTGCGCAGGAAAGTACATTTTTCAGGACTTCAAGATTGCGGTCAAAATAATGCACCACTTCCTCCGAAGTCACCTTGCTCACTGCCCGGGCAGCATCCTGGTTATCCAGCTTGGTCTTGGTCTGGCCTTCGAAACTCGGATCCGGATGGCGCACGCTGATCACTGCCGTCATCCCGTTCCGCACATCGGATCCGGTAAAATTGGCATCCTTTTCCTTCAGGATTCCCAGTTCCCTTGCATAATTATTGATCACGGAAGTGAAGGCTGATTTAAATCCCGTAAGATGGGTGCCTCCTTCTGCGTTGTAAATATTGTTGCAGAAACCAAGCACATTCTCGTGAAACTCGTTCACGTACTGCAGGGCGATCTCGACTTCAATGCCCTCACTGCTCCCTTTGATACAGATCGGTTCACAGATCTGTTCCTTGTTGCGGTTCAGATCCCGGATATATCCCATGATCCCGTCGGGCTCATGGTATTCCTCGGCATAAGGTGTTTCTCCGCGGCGGTCTTCAAACCGGATCGTGAGTGACGGATTCAGATAGGCAGTCTCATGCAGTCTGCTTTTGATGTCAGTTGCAGAGAACCGGGTCACCTCAAAGATCTCCGGATCCGGAAGAAAGCGGATCGTGGTGCCGGTCTCCTTTGTCTTTCCGATCACAGGCAGAAGGCCGTCACTCAGTTCCAGGTCCGGAAGTCCTCTGGAAAAACGGTCATGAAAGATCTGTCCGTCCCGGCAGATCTGAACATCCATCCACACAGAGAGCGCGTTGACTACAGAGGAGCCTACGCCATGCAGACCGCCGCTGGTCTTATAGACATCGTTTCCGAATTTGCCTCCCGCATGAAGAGTCGTGAACACCAGACGCTCTGCGGGCATTCCTTTTTCGTGCATTTCCACCGGGATGCCCCGGCCATTGTCTTTAACGTATGCAGATCCGTCTGCCTCCAGCACCACCTCGATATGATCACAGTAACCCGCCAGATGTTCATCCACCGAGTTGTCCACGATCTCATATACAAGATGGTTCAGTCCTTTCCTGGAGGTGCTCCCGATATACATTCCGGGGCGCTTGCGTACAGCCTCCAGGCCTTCCAGGACCGTGATACTGCTTGCATCATAGCTGCTCTTTTTTGCCATCTTTTCACCAATCACTTTTACTAAGTCAGGATTTCGATCCGTTCTTCTGCGTCTGCTTCTTTGCAGTGTTTCCGGAACGTTTTGAATAACTCTTTGCGCGGCCCGTTCCTGCCTGCTTCGCGTAAAGCGGCGAAAGGACCTCATAACGGCCCCGCAGTTCACTCTGGTTGCGCAGTCCCATCACTGCATCGGTCCTGCGCCGGACGAACCCCTTCAGCTTCTCCATATATTCATCCGGAGAGATCGTTCCTTCCGCCACATAGGTCAGACCCTTTTCCCAGCTCGCAGTCAGCTCGGGGTTCAGCAGCGACCGGATCGAGCCGTATACAACATCGAAGATCAGTTCTCCCATCAGCGTGGGAGTAAGGATCTGTGTCTTTTTGTTCAGCGCAATGTACCGGTTGGAGATCAGCTTTTTCAGAATCTCTGCCCGGGTCGCACTGGTCCCGATTCCGCTGCCCTTTATGTGAGAGCGCAGTTCTTCATCTTCGATCAGCTGCCCGGCATTTTCCATTGCCAGGATCATCGTACCGGAATTGTATCGTTTCGGCGGAGATGTCTCGCCCTCCCGGATCCGCAGATACCGGTTCTCCAGCACACTCCCCTTCCGCAGTCCTTTGACAGCCTCCAGCATGACGGCAGCTGCATCCGGGTCATTCAGGTCCGTAAGCTCTTCGCTGCTTTCTGTTTTTCCGCCTTCTTCTGGTCCGGCTGCAGCGTCATTTTCTTCCTTCCCGTCCTCTGCCTTTTCACCGGCAGCGCTCTTTCTTCGGGATCTGTCCGGCATGACTGCCAGAAAGCCCGGTTCTTCCAAAAGCCGGAAACCTGCAAAGAATTTCTCCCCGGCAATGTTTACGACCAGACTGACCTTCAGATACTGGGCCGGCGGATAGAAGATCCGCAGAAATCTGCGGACGATCGTCATATATACCCCATAGGATACCTTATTCAGACTTTTGAGTGCGGACAGACCCTGACCGGTCGGAATCAGAGCATAGTGATCCGTGATCTGCTTATCATCCGTATACCTTGTTTTTCCGATCGTCCGGTCGCTGCCTTTATCCAGGATCTCCTGCACATAAGGAGCAGCGTTTTCAAGACGGGACAGTCCGCTCAGATTGCGCCGGATCTCCTTTGCAACGGCTGAGGAAAGGACCCTGGCATCCGTTCTGGGATAGGTGATCAGTTTCTTCTCGTAAAGCTCCTGTGCCACCTGCAGCGTCTGGTCCGGGCTGATACGGAACATCCGGGAGCAGTCATTCTGAAGCTCCGCCAGATTATAAAGGAGCGGAGGGTTCTTTTTCTCATGCTTGCGCTCCGCTTTCTCAACAACGGCCTGGGCGCTCCCGCGCTCCTCCAGAATGCGGATACATTCCAGTGCGTCCTCTCTCTTTTTAAAACCGTTCTCTTTATAAAGAAGAGGTGACTGATACCAGGAAGAACCTTCCACGGCTTTCCATTCGCATTCCAGATTCTGTCCGCCGCTCACCAGACAGCCCACGATCCTGAAAAAGGGAGTTTTTACAAACTCCCGGATCTCGCGCTCCCTGCGGACGATCATTCCCAGCACACAGGTCATCACTCTGCCTACGGAGATCACACAGTACCGCTCCTGAAGGCAGGATGAAAGAACATCAGAATATTTCAATGTGAGTAGACGGGAAAAATTGATTCCCATCAGATAATCTTCCTTTGCCCGCAGATACGCTGCATCAGACAGATGATCATAACAGCTCAGATCCTTCGCTTCCCGGATTCCCCTGAGGATCTCCTCCTCCGTCTGGGAATCGATCCATACACGCTTCTGGGTCTTGCCGGTCACCCCTGCCATCTGTGCAACAAGCCGGTAAATGTACTCTCCTTCCCTTCCGGAGTCGGTACATACATAGATACAGTCCACATCGTCCCGCTTCAGAAGAGCTGAGACGATATCAAACTGCTTCTGTACAGAAGGAATGACCTCATACAGAAACGTATCGGGCAGGAACGGCAGCGCCTGCAGGCTCCACTTTTTCAAAGCGGGATCATAAA
>CACZZH010000207.1 GCA_902785635.1 uncultured Lachnospiraceae bacterium | reverse complement strand
TTGTCCTTATCTGCATATAACAGGTTTGATCCGGTATCATCCGTTTTATCTGCGCCAGTCTGCAGGCCGAATGTCCCAACCTGCCGACTGAATGTCCCGGTCTGCGGCATGGGCAGTCCGCGGAAGTTTACCAAAGATGCCGCTGTTTTCTCCTTCACTTCTGTCACACGAGGTATTTTTTCAGAGTCTTTCTCACAGCTCCCTTTCCGGCAATTTCCCCGGCAAACATCTTCTCGATTTTGACGCCGATGCCGGCTTCGTAAAGACTGATACCGAAAATATTCGCATTGGAGAGAATCGGACGGAGTCTCTTCCGGATGCTCTCCGGGCTTTCCCCTCCTCCGAGGCGGATTCCGTCTTCCTGTCCCACTCCCAGTGCCGCCTGCAGCTCCAGAATCATCGGGTCCGGCGCGAGTTCAAACGGTTCATCCTCATCATCCACTGCGAGCAGATACCGGAGCCAACCGGCGATGGCAAGCGGAATACCCGTCAGCCGTTCCGCACTTCCATACCGCTTCACATAGGATTTGATGGTCTCTCCGAACCGGATTCCCACCATCTGGGAAATGTCCACCGCAATCCTCTGCGATGTGTCCCCGAGATACGGGTTCGGCATCCGGACATGAATCACTTCATCGAGGAATGCCTTCGGAGACAGAATACCGGGATCCGCCACGACCGGAAGCCCCTCCGTATAGCCGATCCGGTGTGCCAGCCTCGAAAGCTCGGGGTCCTTTATTCCGTCCGCGAACAGCTCATACCCGAGCATACAGTCATAGGTGCACAGTGCCGTATGAATCGGATTGAGGCAGGTGCAGACCTTCATTCTCTCCGATTTATTCACCGTCTCGCGGTCCGTCATATAGACGCCTGCCTCCTCGAGCGGCGGCCGCCCGTTCGGGAACGAATCCTCGATCACAAGGTACTGCGCCTTCTCCGCATTGCCGAACGGAGCGATGAAGGTTTTCCTCTCCGTCTGCACGATATCCATATCTTCGATACCGAGCGACGTGAGTCTTAACGCCACTTCCGGCTCCGGCCGCGGCGTGATCTTGTCGATCATTGTCCACGGGAAGGCGACCTTCTTTTCATCGCACAGATAATCCTCGAACTCCTTCTCGCAGTATCCCCTTCGGATCCACTCCCGCGCGACCGTGAGCACCGCTTCTTTCAGCCGCTCCCCGTTGTGAGAGCAATTGTCCATCGATACGAGTGCGAGCGGATACCGGCCCGCCCTGAAGCGTCTGTAGAGCATGGAAGTGACGATCCCCATCGCAAGCAAAGGCCGATCCGGCCCGTTTTCAAAATCTGCCTGCGCTGCCTTTGAAAAGCCCCCGTCTGCCCGGGTGAGCGAATAGCCCTTCTCCGTGATGGTAAACGATACCATCTGAAGGCTCGGAGCCGCAAAAACTTCGGAAAGCCTCTCCCAGTCCTTTTCAAATCCGGGCGATGCCAGAACCGCCTCCGCAAACGGTGCCAGCACGCGCTTGTCCTGTGATCCGTCATTATTAAGAATGACGCTCAGCTCAAGATTGTCATACGGATTATAAATCTTTCTCACAACATCAAAATCAAAGGTCTCCGCGCAGATGATGCCGGAATCGAGCTTTCCCTCCTCCATCAGTCTGTCCGCGATGCTCCCGATGAAGATACGAAAAATATTGCCGATTCCGAAATGGACCCAGGTCGGGTTCCTGCGGGCGCTCTCCCGTACTGCCTGCACATCATAGTCCGGAAGGGCGACCCCTGCTCTCCTCCAGCTTTCCCTGTCTTCTATTCCATCCAGTGTTAATTTCATATATTCCTCCAGCAGCGTTCCTTCCCGATTTCTGTTTTTCCTCAGCCTGCAGCGGTCTGCGCTTTCCGGCTGCTCCTTGCTCTATTTCATTATCGCATCCAAGGCGCCCATTGTGCACTATTTCACAGTCGTACCCTGCGTCTTGACTCCTCCGCATCAAATGCAATGCTGTCTGTCATGGAGAAAGTAATCCGTCTGACAGAAAAATGAAAACATCCGAAACGAAAAAGAGGATCCTCCATTTGGGAAGACCCTCTTCTCTCAAGTAAACTGCAGGAAATACTGTCAGGTATCGCCGCTAGTCATAAACGCAATCAGCTTTTCGCTGTCCTCCGGCTCATAGGCTACAAGCTCCATCTCCGGAATGGTTGCATCGGAAAAAATTTTTGTCAGCGATACGTATTGGGAAAGCTTTGACTTCAGGTTCAGGCGGTCCCCTTCGCCGGTCACCAGCTCAACCCTGCCCTTGCAGGAATCGATGACCTTAAAGAGGCCCTCCACGTTTTTCACATTCATCAGTTTCATGACTACACCTCCTGCCGCCTAATTTGCGGCATCCGCGGGAGGAACCCCCGAACGGACTTTCTCCCGGATCGGGACCATGGTTCCGCTGAAGCTCCTGGGCTACGCTGGAACTTCTGACTTCGCTGGAACTCCCGGCTCCGTCATAACCAGGGTCAGTTTGAAAGTAACGTATCGACGTCCCTTTCAAACCTACTCTTCCCCTCCTTCGGATCCTCCGTCTCTCTTGAACTTCAAAATAGCCCAAATACCAAAGGCGGCGCCTGCCGCCAGAAAGAAGACTGAGGCCACGGTAAGCATTATGTTGTCCTTCTCCGGCCAGATCTGCAATCCCAGATAAGCAAGATACCCTGCCACCAGAATACGCAGACTCAGCGCCATCAGAGGATTTTTTCCCCCGCCGCTCATGATTTTCCTGTCTTGTGATTGGAGACGACATCGAAGATGACGGCTGCAAGAAGCACTGCGCCCTTGACGATATACTGGAACTGATCGGGAAGGCCAAGAATGGACATACCCATGTTAATGACGCCAAGCAGAATAGCGCCGACCATGATGCCGGGCACCGTTCCGGAACCGCCGTATGCAGAAGCACCGCCGATGAAGCAGGATGCGATAGCGTCCATTTCATAGGAATTGCCCATGTTTCCGTCGACAGAACCGATTCTTGCACCGACGAGAAGACCGGAGAGGCCTGCCAGCACGGACATCAGGAAGTAAGCCCAGAAGTATACCTTGCGGGGGTCAATTCCGGAGAGCTTTGTCGCCTTCTCATTTCCGCCGACGGCGTAGAAGTGGCGGCCAAAAACAGTCTGGCTGGTCAGAAATGCAAAGATGAGGACAACAGCGAGAATCCAGATGACCATGACCGGAATACCCTTGTAGCCCATAAGGCGGGAGGAATAGGCAACGATCAGGACATCAAAGATGGCAGCTTTTGCAATAGTGGAACCCATGGAAGAGACTTCATATCCCTGCTTTTCCTTCTTTGTCCGGTCCAGAATCATGTACACGGTCAGTCCGACCGCAATAATGATGCCGACGACCAGGGCAGAGACACAGTGCTTGTTTGTATCCACGCCCGGGATCTGAATGTAGGAGGTGAACAGATTCAGGAAGCCGTTGTCCATGATGGCAATGGTTCTGGAGTCCAGAATCACACGGGCGATGCCGCGGAACAGGAACATGCCTGCCAGCGTGCAGATGAACGGCGGGATGTGGATATAACCGATGAGCCATCCCTGCCATATACCGATAGCACAGGAGACCAGCATGGCAACCAGAATCGCGGTGCCGGCACCGCCTCCGACGTCCATGATCTTGGCCGCAAGGGCTGCAGAGAGGCAGAGCGTGGAACCGACGGAAAGATCGACGTTACCGCCGGTCAGGATGCACAGCAGCATGCCGCAGGCCATGATCAGAACATAGGCATTCTGCAGAAGCAGGTTGGATATATTCTGTGAATAGACAAGTCTTCCGCCTGTCAATATCGTGAACAGGACGAAGACCAGCAGCAGGGCAAGAACCATGGTGTATTTCTTGATAAATGCACTGACTTTCATAGGTAATAGCCTCCAATGATCACTAATTTGGATTTCAGACTGCCTTTCCGGCCTTTGAGGAGTCGCTGGAGAGGATAGTACTCATGATCTTCTCCTGCGTTGCCTCCTCTGCGGTGAACTCGCCAACCATCTTCCCTTCATTCATGACGTAGATCCTGTCGCACATACCCAAAAGCTCCGGCAGTTCCGAGGAGATCATAACGACAGCCTTTCCCTGAGATACCATTTCATTGATGATCTGGTAAATCTCGTACTTGGCGCCGACGTCGATACCTCTTGTGGGCTCATCCAGGATCAGTACATCCGGCTCTGCAAACATCCACTTGGCAAGCAGGACTTTCTGCTGGTTGCCGCCGGACAGGTTCCCCGCATTCTGCTGAATGCTCGGGGTCTTGGTGTGCATGGCTTTGACGTAGACTTCCGCCTCCCGGTTCTCCTCCTTGACGTTGAGAATACCGTATTTGGAAGCAACCTTGTCCATTCTTGCCAGTGTTGTATTCCTTGCGATAGTCTCATCCAGAATGAGGCCGTTGGTCTTCCGATCCTCTGTTGCATAGGCAAGGCCATGCCGGATGGCATCCGCCTCGTCCTTCAGGTGAACTTCTTTTCCGCCGATGAACTCCTTCCCGGAGATGTGGGAGCCATAGCTTTTTCCAAACAGGCTCATCGCCAGTTCGGTCCGTCCTGCACCCTGAAGTCCCGAGAAACCGACCACCTCTCCCTTGTGAACGTTAAAACTGACATGATCATCCATACATTTTTCCGTGTAGACCGGATGATAGACTGTCCAATCCTTACAGGCAAAGAGGATTTCTTTTCCTATTTTGTGCTCACGCTTCGGATACCGGTCGGTCAGCTCTCTTCCGACCATACCCCTGATGATCCGGTCCTCGTCGATGCTGTGGTCCGGGTTTTCCATCGTCTCAATGGTCTGGCCGTCGCGCAGAATCGTGATCTCATCCGCGCAGTAGGCAACTTCGTTCAGCTTGTGAGTGATGA
>CACZZH010000206.1 GCA_902785635.1 uncultured Lachnospiraceae bacterium | reverse complement strand
CAGTAACAGACGGCAATATCACCCGGACGGCGGGGTTTGATCTCAAATGCAAGCTCATGACCGCATGCTTTCTCAAATGCATGGATCACCTGGAGAACACTGTATCCGTTGCCTGTACCAAGATTATAGACGCAGACACCTGCATTTTCCTTAAGCTTCGCAAGAGCTTTCACATGTCCTGCCGCAAGATCGACTACATGAATATAATCGCGCACGCCCGTACCGTCGGGAGTGTCATAATCATTTCCGAACACGCCGATGCAGGGAAGCTTGCCAATAGCCACCTGTGCCACATAGGGCAGAAGATTATTGGGGATCCCCTTCGGATCCTCACCGATCATTCCGGACGGATGAGCCCCGATCGGATTAAAGTAACGAAGCAGGATGACATTCCATTCCGGATCGGAAGTGTGAATGTCCGTCAGAATCTGCTCGAGCATCCATTTGGTCCATCCGTAGGGATTGGTGCACACACCTTTCGGGCAGTCTTCCGTGATCGGCACAAAGGCCGGATCGCCATACACCGTGGCTGAGGAACTGAAGATGATGTTCTTCACTCCGGCGGCGCGCATCACATCGGTGAGCGTAAGTGTACCTGTAAGATTATTGGTATAGTATTCCACCGGTTTGCGTACGGATTCACCGACTGCTTTGTATCCGGCGAAATGAATCACGGCATCGATCTTTTCTGTAGAAAAGATTTTTTCCATTGCGCTGCGGTCACAGATATCTGCTTTATAGAACACGGTTTTTTTGCCGGTGATCTGTTCGATCCGGTTTACGGCTTCTTCACTGGCATTATACAGGTTATCAACGATCACTACTTCGTAACCGGCATTCAGAAGTTCTACACAGGTATGACTTCCGATATATCCGGCACCGCCCGTTACAAGAATTCTCATATTAATCTCCTCCCACTCTGATCAAAGACACACCTGAACGCCTCCGGCGCTCCGAATCTGCAGTACATGACAGCATCCTTCGCCGAGCAGCCGTTCAACATCCGACTTAAACTGATCCAGCATATCAAGCGGAACAAAAGCCTGAACCGTTCCTGCAAAACCTCCGCCGTGTACACGGTATGCACCCTTTTCCCCGAGCAGAGTATCGCATACTGCAAGGGCAACTCCCATCTCCTGATGTTCTTTCCTTCCGCAGGGAATGATGTTCTGCAGATACATGAAGGAGCTGTATCCGGATTCGCGGACCATTTTCAGAAACGCATCCACATCTCCGCTGGTGAGTGCATGTGCCTGCCTGGCCACGCGCTCATTGTCTTTGTAGAAATGGACCGCCCGGAGCACTGCACGGTCTCCTGCAGCCTTTCTTACTTCCGGAAGATGCGCAAAGAAATCTTCCTGCGGAATCTCACGAAGCACATTTTTGCCGAAATAAGCGCAGATCTTTTTCAGCTCCAGCGGGATCGCGGCATATTCATCCGTCAGCTCTGCATGATCCGCACCGGAATCGATAATGCACAGGGCCAGACCGTATTTTTCAAAATCGATATCCAGCTGTCTTACATCGGGGCTGCCCGGATCAGCAAAATCGATCGTGAGGATATTGCCGACGGAGGAAGCCATCTGATCCATGAGCCCGCTCGGCTTTCCAAAATAAACATTTTCCGCATACTGACCGATCTGTGCGATCTCGATGGCGGACATTTTCTGATCATAAAAGAGGCCGTTGATAATATTGCCCACAAGGACTTCAAAAGCTGCCGAAGAACTGATTCCGCTCCCGGGAAGGACACTGGAGGTAACGGCAGCCTGGAAACCTTTCAAAGCGCATCCGCGAGCTGCAAAAGCCGCAGCGACTCCGCGGATCAGAGAAGCAGTGGTGTTTTTTTCCGATTCATTCACCGAAAGATCATCGATGGATATGCTGCACATGGGATACCCCTCGGAGAGGATCCGGATCATTCCGTCCTCGGTCACGGATGCAGCTGCGATCGTATCCATGTCGACGGAAGCTGCAAGGACTCTTCCGTGCTGATGATCTGTATGATTCCCTCCGATCTCCGTACGTCCGGGAGCGGAGAAGAGAGAAACCTGCGTATCTGCGCTTACTGAAAAGGATTCCTCATAAAAGCTCAGAAGCTTTTCGTAACGCTGTGTATTTTCACCGGCTTTTTTTCCGTAAAGAGGCCTGAGTGCATGCAGAAAATCTTCTCCTCCTAAAGCCTCTCTCCATTCCTGAAGTGTCATATCTTTTCCTCCCTGAATGCAATATGGTTAAAGATGTTTACGTCTGCCGGGCAGGAATGATGCCTGCCGGCATCCCACAGGCGGCAGGCAGGGCCGGCAAGCGGGTCTTTCCTATAATATAACGGAAATATGGGAATATCACAATGGTTATATGACAGAAAAAAACCCGCTGAACCAGCGGGTTTAATAGCAGTTCGTGGGGGAATCGAACCCCCGTTTCCGCCGTGAGAGGGCGGCGTCTTGACCCCTTGACCAACGAACCATGCATCGCATTCTCACTCTTATGTGTTCCTGCGTGACACTTTGATATAATACCATACTTTCCGGAAAATGCAAGTCTTTTTTTTCGTTATCTCCGGATAAATTGTCAGAATTATTCTGTCATACTATTCTTCAGAGAATCGGTCTGGCCTTCTTCTGTTCCGTAAATGCTTTTCTGCAGATGCGCAGAGGTCATTTCAATATCAGGAACAAGCAGATCTCCGACTTTCTCATAAAGTCCGTCATAGGGAATCTTCCCTTTGACCGAACCGTATGCGACTATATTCGGGATCTGGAGCACCATCTTCATGATCTGCATATCGGTCAGATTATGTGAGACGAACGGCAGAAGCTTCGAGACATAACCTGCCATTTGGGATGGAGCGATATCTTTCATGCTGAATACGAGATTTTCGATCACATCGATGCCGCAGTTGCTGATATCCAGATCCTCAAATTCTTCCATTTTGAGGATATGAGCAACGTCCGCAAGGCGGATGGATGCGTACTGGTCGATCCGAACCCCGTAATTGTCTTCAATCGTCTGACGCAGAAGAGGTCCGCCTCCGGCCATATATGCGTCTCCAAGCCGGTATCCGCCGTAATCACCGATCCGGGCATACAGATCCTTATGGAAAGAATAAAAGTATACCGTCTTGCGGTTGTGATTGATGACCATTAAAATGATGCCCTGCGCTTCACCGTAACCGGTTATGTCATCAGCTTCACTTTCCGTCTGAGCGGTCTCTTCTCCGGCCGCGGCCAACCCGATCTCATCCCGCAGTGCTTTAGCGCTCTCCCGCCAGTTGTTATCCTCGCTTCCCTCTCCGATCACAAGAAGGCACCATGTCCCTTTTGCCTGTTCATCGCTGATGTGGGATACATTCTCCGGATGATAGAGCATCTCAGCCGTCAGAGGCGCTTCGGTCTCGGTCTCCAGTACCTCGGTAAACAACTCAACTTCCTCGTCTTTGATGTAATTCGTTTTGCGAAGCTGAAGCATTGCAAACACAGCTGCAGCACCTGTAAGAAGCACCAGAACAAGAAGAATGCATACAAGAATACGTTTTTTCACAATGTATACCTTTCGGGATGAGTGTACAGGTCATGAATACTGTTTAGGAGATCAATCCGCTGCCTGGCCTACCGATGCTCCGCGTTCGAGAGTGCCGTGTACGAGGATCTGTTCAATGATCGTGCTTTTCGGGTTTTCAATCAGATCGATCAGTTTCTTTGCACAGGTCTCACCGATCTGCGTCGTATTCTGCGCGATCGTAGTGATCTGCGGGATCGCCAGATAAGCTGCAAAGTCTCCGTCATATCCGGCGACAGAGATATCTTTACCGACTTCAAATCCCCTGGCGCGAAGATGATTGATACCGCTCAGGGCACACCTGTCGTCCGGATAGAGGATACATGTGGGTGGGACCGGAAGTGCCAGCAGCTGATCGGTCTGTTCTCCGGCAGCCGCCACATCCAGGTAAGGAGCAACGCGCTCATATTCCTCCGGGATACGGATTCCGTGTGCAGCAAGGGTGCTGTAAAAACTGCTCAGCCTTGCACGGGTCACAGAGGAATCCAGACCGTGAATATAGGCGATCTTCCGATGCCCTTTCGAGAGCACATATTCCGTCAGTTCCCGCATACCGCCTACATTGTCGGATACGACCGAGATCCGGTTGTCAAATACATGGTCTATTGTTATAACGGGAAGGTCGCTCATGATCAGTTCCTGAATATGAGCATCATAAAAATCTATGTTTGCGATCAGTACGCCGTCTACTCCACGATAGCGGCAGTGTTCGAGATAGGATGTTTTCCTTTTCGAGATATTCGTTCCGACAAAGGTGATATCGTAGCCTTCGTTTTCGGCTGTAACCTTAAAACTCTCAAGGATACGGGCAAAAAACTGGTGCGTCAGTCCGCTGTTGGCCTCATCCATAAAAAGAACGCCAAGAGAATAGGTACGCTTCGTTTTCAGAGCTCTTGCTGATGAATTCGGAAAATATCCCATACGGTCAGCAACCTGAGCGATGCGTTCACGGGTCTCCTTCCCGATATCGCTGTAATTATTCAGTGCTTTGCTTACTGTGGCCACCGAAACGCCGCACTCTTTCGCAATATCCTTCATTGAAACCATAGTAAGATATCCTTTCTGTCAGAAGAGCAAAAATGTCGTTACAATCATACTACATCAAATCTGCCATTTCCAGCGAAAAGGAAACAGAAATGTGTGAAAAACAAGGCGCACAACAGATGCGCCCTGTTTTCCGGTCATCATTCAGCCTTTTACACTTCCTACCGCAACGCCGCCTACAATATACTTTGAAAGAATGAGATATACGATGATCACCGGAAAGATGGAAAATGCGATCATCATATATACCTGTCCCATATCGAATTTCAGAAAGTCGGCGGAACGAAGCTGGGCAATAAGGATCGGAAGCGTTTTAACCTTGTCCT
>CACZZH010000205.1 GCA_902785635.1 uncultured Lachnospiraceae bacterium | reverse complement strand
ATTATACACAAAAACAGGGGGTATTGCTCATTTTTTGTGCGAACTCTCATAAATCAAGGCTTATTCGTGTTCTATACACGATATGCATGACACTACGAAATGAATGATGAGGATTGATGTATGAGCAGCAGTGTTGCACTGACGAAACTGGTCGATAAAATGAAACTGGAGACGCTGACTCCGCAGATCGATATTTCAAAACTGAAAGTGATCACTACCGAGGTGAACCGTCCGGCACTGCAGCTTACCGGTTATTTTGATCACTTTGACGCGGAACGTGTACAGATCATCGGATATGTGGAATTTACCTATCTGGAGAATCTGTCCCGGGAGGAAAAGCTGCCGGTATATGAAAAACTGCTGGCGGCACAGATTCCATGCCTGATCTATACGACCATGACTTATCCGGATCAGGATATGCTGGATCTGGCAAATAAATACAAGGTTCCCATTTTCGTTACCAAGAAGCCCACTTCGGCTTTCATGGCGGAGGTGATCCGCTGGCTGAATGTGGAACTGGCTCCCTGCATCTCGATCCACGGCGTACTGGTGGATGTATACGGTGAGGGAATCCTGATCATGGGAGAGAGCGGCATCGGAAAAAGCGAAGCTGCTCTGGAGCTGATCAAGCGGGGACATCGTCTGATCACGGACGATGTGGTAGAGATCCGCAAAGTCAGTGACGAGACCCTGATCGGAACAGCACCGGACATTACACGGCACTTCATCGAGCTGAGGGGCATCGGAATCATCGATGTTAAAACGCTTTTCGGTGTTGAGAGTGTTAAAAACACCGGCACGATCGATCTGGTGATCAAGCTTGAAGAATGGGACCGGGATAAGGAGTATGACCGTCTCGGACTGGAGGAGGAATACATTGAGTTCCTGGGCAACAAAGTGGTGTGCCATTCTCTGCCGATTCGTCCCGGCCGTAATCTGGCGGTGATCGTGGAATCTGCCGCAGTCAATCACAGACAGAAAAGGATGGGCTACAATGCAGCCAAGGAACTTTACAATCGCGTGCAGAACAGCCTGATGAAAAATATGCAGGATAAACAGGAGGATTAATATGGGAATGTATTGCTTCGGTATTGATGTCGGGGGGACGACGATCAAATGCGGTCTGTTCAATCACTCAGGAGAAATACTCGATAAATGGGAGATTCCCACCAGGACAGAGGACAACGGATCCAATATTCTGCCGGATGTGGCGAAGACGATCCTGGCGAAGATCGAGCAGAAGCATCTGGATAAAGCGGATATAGACGGAATCGGGATCGGCGTTCCCGGTCCGGTCAATGATGACGGGGAAGTGCCGGTGGCCGTGAATCTGCACTGGGGATATATGAATATCGTCGCCGAGATGGAGCGTATGACCAGCCTGCGTACAAAAGCCGGAAACGATGCAGATGTGGCAGCGCTCGGAGAAATGTGGAAAGGCGGCGGAGCCGGATACCGCAACCTGATTCTGGTAACGCTGGGAACAGGCGTGGGCGGCGGCATCATCGTGAATGAGAAGATCATTTCCGGGGCACACGGTGCAGCGGGAGAGATCGGGCATGCCCATGTGGATGATACGATCAAGACTCCCTGCAACTGCGGCAACTGCGGATGCCTTGAACAGGTGGCCTCCGCGACAGGCATTGCCCGTCTGGCGCGCGAGGAGCTTGCATCCAGCGACGAACCCTCCATGCTGCGGGATGTGAAAAAAGTCAGTGCCAAAGCAGTATTTGACGCTGTTAAGGTGGGTGATCCGCTGGCGACCAGAGTGGCAGACCGGTTTGGAAGATATCTGGGGAAAGCACTGGCAGTGTTTGCCTGTGTAAGCGATCCGGATGCGATTGTGATCGGCGGCGGAGTGTCCAAAGCCGGGCCGGTCCTGCTGGAATACATTCGCCGCTATTACGTTACCTATGCATTCTCAGCCTGCAAGGAAACCGTCTTCAAGCTGGCTACACTGGGAAATGACGCCGGAATCTACGGGGCAGCCAAGATGGTGCTTCAATAAGAAAACAGGGCAGCTTCACATCAGGCGGCCCTGCAGAGGAAAGTATGAAAAAATGTGAAAACATTGTACTGGCAGCATTGAATGCAAAGTACATACATCCCTGTCCTGCTCTCTACTCACTGAAGGAGTATGCCCGGGAATACCGGGACAGGATCCGGATCTGTGAATTCACCATTAATCAGAGGCCGGAAGAAATAATTGAAGCGTTGTATCAGAAAAAGCCGGATCTTCTGGCTTTTTCCTGTTATATATGGAATATCACCCAGACACTTCAGATCTGCCGGATCCTGCATATTCTCATGCCGGAGGTCCCGGTGTGGCTGGGGGGTCCGGAAGTATCCTTCGAGGACGGCTCTTTCCTGAAAGAGCATCCGTTTATCACAGGTGTGATGCGCGGTGAAGGGGAAAAAGTCTTCCGGATGCTGATGGATCATTACATCTGCGGCACATTCCGGCTGGATGATATTCCGGGGATCCTGTGGAGAGAGGCCGCGCAGGAGGAATGGACCGGAAATGAACGGATACGGGAAGGGAGATCTTTTCTTCCGGTGGATCTGGTGGAGATGGATGAACTTCCGTTTCTGTATGAGGATCTGTCCCTGTTCCGGAACCGGATCATTTACTACGAATCAAGCCGTGGCTGCCCTTTTTCCTGCAGTTACTGTATGTCCTCCACAGAGAAAAGAGTCCGTCTGCGGAGTTTGGACAAGGTTTTCGGGGAACTGGCATTTTTCATGCGCGCAGGAGTACCCCAGGTGAAATTTACCGACCGCACCTTCAACTGCAGTCCGGAAAGGACAAGGAGAATCTGGAGCTGGCTGCTGGAACATGACAACGGTATCACGAACTTTCATTTTGAGATCGAAGCAAATCTGCTGGATGAGGATCTGTTGACCCTGCTGGGAAGGATGCGTCCGGGACTGGTGCAGACAGAGATCGGGGTACAGTCTGTAAATCCGCTCACTCTTCGGGCGGTGAGCAGAAATGAAGATGTTGCCCGGATCCTGCACAGCGCAGAAGTGATCCGGAAAAACGGGAACATGCATCTGCATCTGGATCTGATCGCAGGGCTTCCCTATGAGGATTACGCTTCCATGCGGGAATCCTTCCGGGCTGTGTACAGCATTCATCCCCATGAGCTGCAGCTGGGTTTTCTGAAACTTCTGAAGGGCTGCGGACTGTATCGCGATAAAGAAGAGTTCGGGATCGTCAGTTCCCCGTTTGCCCCCTATGAGGTACTGAAGACCCGGTGGCTTTCCTATGAGGACATCCTGCGTCTGAAAGGGGTAGAGAGAGTCCTGGAAATATATTATAACAGTGCGCAGTATCCCTGCACGATCCGTGCTCTGGAACGTTTCTTCCCGGACCCGCTTTCACTCTTTGAAGAGCTGGCGGATTTCTGCAGGGAGAAGGATGGAATGGCCCACAGCGGGAGCAGGCTGGCGCAGACGGCGCTTTTGCATGCCTTTGCCTGCGCTGCCGCACCGGAAGAAGAGGAAGCATGGAATGAGCGCACAGTTCTGGATCTGTATCTTCGGGAGAATGCGAAGTCCAGGCCGCAGTGGGCGGAAGATCCGTCCGGGATGCGTGATCAGCTGCATTCGTTCTGGGAACAGGAGGAAAGGACCGGGAATCTGTTTCCGGAATTCCGGGGAAAACGTGCAGGAACTCTGAAAAGAATGTTTCATATGGAGCGCTTCACAAGGATCTGTGAAGAAGCAGCACTGACCGCCGGGTATGAGACCGACGGGAAAGCAGTGAAAGAAGGACTGTATCCGGCGCTCTGGCTGCTCTTTGATTACAGGCACCGCGATCCTGTCACGGGGAACGCGCGGACGTTACTTCTGGCCGAGGGAGCGGATGGAAGGATATTTTCCTTGTAGAATTTCATAAAATGGCATACAATGGTGCCTGAACATAAAACACAGGAGGCGAATCCAAAGAAACGCTTCCCGGAAATGAATTGTGAAGAGAGGTACATGTATTATGATGAATCCGAAAAAATCCAAAAAGACACAGATGATCGCAGCAGTGATCGTTATCGTCCTTGTGCTGGCCATGGTCGTGACAACGATTCTCAGCGCACTTGCCTGATGGGTGCCCGGGGAAAAATGTTCCGAAGGAGCTTTCCGGTCCGGCTGTATATCTGTGCCGGCATCCTGACAGCAGGATGTATGTTCTCCCTGAATACGGAAGCGAAAGAGGCCGTTGTCAGCAAGGGTGTATACGTGGAAGGCGTTGATGTGGGAGGACTGACCAGGGAAGAACTGGTGCAGGCCATCGATTCGAAAGTGGCAGAGCTTGCTTCTGCCCGGATGACATTCAGGATAAATGAAGAGGATGTTGCTGCATCTCTGTCTGAGTTCGGACTGACATGGTCGAACAGGGAGATCGTGGACGATATTATGCAGCTCGGCGCTTCCGGAGATATTCTGAAGCGATATAAAGATCAGAAAGACATTGAGCAGAACCGGAAGGAATACCATCTCCGCTTTCAGTCGGATGCGGACAGGATCCGAAGCTATGCCCAGACCTTTACTGCATATGAAAAGGAACCGGTCGATGCGCGCATCTATACAACGGATGACCTGCTGCCCGGTGTGGAAGGCGGAACGGACGGGATCCGGATCCGTGTTGAGGATACAGCCGCACAGATCGCGGAAGCGATCAGCGGATGGGACGGAGTAAGCGCATTATCCATGGATGTTCCGGTGGATCATACGAAGCCGGATGTTCCGTATGAAGAGCTGGCGATCATCTGTGATCCCCTCGGCACAGCCACCACAGACTATTCTTTTTCCAGTTATGAACGGGCGATCAATGTGCAGAACGGATGCAGTAAGATTAGCGGGACGCTTCTGTATCCCGGAGACTACTTCTCCGTAACAGACGCCGTTACGCCTTTCACTGCAGAAAACGGCTATGAACCAGCGC
>CACZZH010000204.1 GCA_902785635.1 uncultured Lachnospiraceae bacterium | reverse complement strand
AAAGACGGAACGACCCCCGCACAGATCGTTTTTTTGCAGGACGTAGAAGATACAGAGGATCTGATACGGGGGATCCTTATGGATGGACATAATCTTCAGACAGAAAATATGAAAGACGGAACAGACCCCGCACTAATCGATTTTATGCAGGACGCAAAAGATACAGAGGATCTGATACGGGGGATCATTGAAGATCAGAGGAAGGGAACCGATCAGACCAAAAACCTCGCTATGGCTGAGTATGCCAAACAATGCCAGCCCATTACGATAGAGGAGCTTATGCAGGATCCGCAGAAGCTGGTGGGTAAAGATTATATGATTTCAGGTCTTGTTTCAATAAACGACAAGTACGAGGAAGAATTACATATAGAATACAGCTCATTAGAAAAACAGCTTCTTAATATGGATGTTTTGCTTGTGGTCTCATCTGATACCGGTCAGACAGATCCTGGAAGGCAGCTCTGTGTGAGGATCCTTTCCGGAGAAAATGTGGCTCGTAAATCAAGTATTCTGGCAATAATGCCGTACAATGACTGCGGGAGTCCTCTTGAACTCTATGATGCATGGCATGATGGAGAACATATTACAATCTATGGGAAATGTATGTGGGTTAAAGATGAGATGCCGGAGATCTATCCAGTTTTTTTCAAAGTGAAGAGCGACTGAAACTGACTATTTGTTTCAGTGAATGAGGGCGGGACTTTTTAACACCTACAGAGAAACTTGGACAGGAAACGGGTATAAATCATATTTTTGGGAGATCCAATCCGTGGTCTCCCTTTTTGTATTATGAGGAAAGGAGACGATGATACGAATCAATCAGGAGAAATTCGATGAACTGCAGGGCGGCATGTCGGATACGAAATTTGCATCCTTTCTTGGAATCAATAGGTCACAGCTCTACAGGGTAAGGAATGGTTATTCTGCTGTCGGGGCTGGCCTGATCGAAGCGTTTATGACAGCCTACCCTGATCTGGATGTAAGGGAATATTTCAACTGCAGTGGCAGTCTGCGTAGACAACTGAGAGAGGAATAATACGGATGAGAAAAAAGAGAATCATGCATATCGGACCTGAAGCGATGAAAATACCGGTTGGATTCTTCTGTGTCCGTGAGGAGTGGCAAAGAACTTCTTCACAGATCGGACTGTTCAAGTCTTTGGATATGGCAAAAAACTGTGTAGATCATAATCCGGATTATAGCGTATTTGATGATACCGGAAAGCAGATATATACCGGAAAAAACGTACTTTGAATGCTGATGATTAGCATACCGCTTTAATTTGTGCTATTTTGCGGCATTCTGGATGGTATCATAACAAGAGGTTATCAGCATATAACGCACCGTAGGAGGCAATCTTATCGGTGCGTTTTATTTTTCTGCTTTTCGATTTAACGGATAGTGAAGGTGCGCTAAATCATCTGAAAAAGAAGCTGGAAATAGCTTGCTATGTGGGTGATTCTACGGCTATATAACACTACCCCAAAGAAGATAGAATAGACGAAGGAGGATGACAGATGACGGAAATGAATCGGATACCGACAGCAGCCTATTGCCGTGTCAGTACGAAAAGGGATACGCAGGACGGCTCCTACGAAGTCCAGCGTACCTATTATGAGAAGCTGATCGAAGAAGATCCAAAACTTGAACTGGTCGGGATCTATGGAGATCATGGAAAAAGCGGACGGTACATGAGTGGACGAACGGAACTGAAACGTCTGATCAAAGACTGCGAAGCCGGTAAGGTGAAGTTGATTCTGACAAAGAGCATTTCCCGTTTTGCAAGGAACATGATGGAGTGTGTGGACACGATCCGCCACCTTAAGGAGATCGGGGTCACGATACGGTTCGAGAGGGAGAATATCGATACTGACAAGATGGGCGGTGAGCTGATGCTTGGTATTCTCGCAACTATCGCACAGGAAGAGAGTAACTCCATTTCCACAAATATGAGTTGGAGCAGGCGTAAGCACCTGGAAAAAGGGCAGCCCTGGAATGTCCCGAGGTACGGTTATGTTTCCGTTGGGAAGGAACACAAATGGGAGATCGTGCCGAAGGAAGCGCAGGTTGCCCGCAAAGCATTTTACATGGCCGGGATGTGCTACAAATACCCGGAGATCCTCGCTGAGATGAACCGCATGGAAGAGGCGAATGGAACAGGCCGGATCTGGAAGCAGGGACCTTTGGGAAACCTACTGCGCAGTGAGAATTACATCGGAGATTATCTTGCAAATAAGGAAGTAGCGATCATCGATGAAAACGGTCAGGTAAAGCGGGTGAAGAACAGGGGCCAGAGGGATCAGTTTTTGATTGAGGAACACCATGAGCCTATCGTGAGCAAGGAGCTGTACGCCGTGGTCCAGGAGCTCTTGGATCACGTCATCTTAGGCGCACACAGGACGAAGTTCAGCGAAGAAGAGGATGAGATTATGACACGGGCGATGAAGCTTGCTGCCAGAGAGAAAACATTATGGAAGAATACCCGGACAGGTACCCACAGCTTACAGAGGAAGTAAGAATTAAGAGAGGGCTTTCCAGATGACGGGAGGCTCTCTTTTTAGCGTGAAAACTCCTGAAAAAGAAACTGAGGGATAACTTGCTATGTGCGTTCATCTATGGCCATATGGTAGCTGACAGAAAGCATCAGTAAGGAGGGCAAAAATGACGAAGGTAAGAAAAATCGTGGTGGATGCGAAGACATCTGCTCCCGATATCACGGGAGAAAAATTAAAGGTAGCAGCTTACTGCCGGGTATCTACCGATACGGAAGAGCAGAAAACCAGCTTTGACAGGCAGGTCGAGACCTACACGGCCATGATCGGGCTGAACCCTGAATGGCAGTTTGCCGGCATCTACGCGGATGAAGGCGTGTCGGGCACCAGCGCACAGAAACGGCCGGAGTTCATGCGGATGATGGAAGACTGTGACGCGGGAAAGATCAACCTGATCCTTACTAAGTCTATCAGCCGGTTCGCAAGGAACCTGATCGAGTGCCTGACCTATGTCCGGCACCTCGGAAACATCGGCGTTCACATCATCTTTGAAAAAGAGGGAATCGACACCAGGCTTAAGTACTCTGAGATCCTTCTGACGATCCTTGCAGCTTTTGCACAGGAAGAGTCGAGATCCATTTCTGAAAACACTGTGTGGGGTATCCGTAAGCGTTTTGAGGAAGGCGAAGCGAGATGGTCCAGGCTCTACGGCTACGAGAAGAACGAAAATGGTGAATATCAGATCGTTCCGGAGCAGGCAAAGGTCGTGAAAACGATGTTCACCATGTATGAGCGAGGGAAGACGATCTCACAGATCATGGAGTATCTGAGTAATGAAGGGATCAAAAGCCCCGGAGATACGGAAGAATGGACCAGGTCGGCAGTAAGCAACCTGCTCATGAACGAGCGATACATCGGAGATCTCCTGGTGCAGAAATTCGTGACGGAGAACCACATAAGCCACAAACGGCTCAGAAACGACTGCAGCGAGATCCCATCCTTCTACATCGAGAACCACCATGCAGGGATCGTTCCCAGAAAGCAGTTCGAACGGGTACAGCTGATCCGCGCCATGCGAAGGGTCAAATCAGTCAAAGACGATTTGGATATGGGGCAGTGCAACCAGTATCCACTGGGGCAGAAACTTCGCTGTCCGTATTGCGGGTCCATTCTCTACCAGAGGGCGGTAGAGGTCCAGACGGACCATTCCAAGGGATGGTGCTGTGAACGGGGCGAACACCCCTGTGGTAATTTTGTCATGCGGTCCCGGCTCGTGGAGGCCGCACTGCTTGAGGCATATGAGACCGTTGACCTGGATGCGGTAAAGGAGAAACGAAAAGACCCGAAGTACAAGGAGGAAGCGAAGCTGCTCCTCTCCATGAAGAAGGAGACCCCTGTGTTTGAAACTATCGATTACTGGTGGGTAGATGACCTGATCGACCATATCGAATTTGGTACGCACAGTATGAACGCCAGAGAACTCATGCGCATGAAGGCACTTGGAAAGGATACGGACGGAGACAGGATCATGAAGGTGTTCTGGCGGTGCGGAGTGGTCACTACAGTTTCTTCCGGAGCCGTTACGGAGAGGGATGATCCGAGAAAACTGGCTCAGATGCATCGCAGGATGGTCGAGAGGCAGCAGAAGAAAAAGGAGGCTGAGGCAGTATGAAAATAACCCGTATCCCGAGGAAAAGGGATCTGCATAAGAAACGCGTGGCGGCGTACTGCCGTGTGTCCACTCTGCTTGAAAACCAGGAGGACAGCTTCGAAATGCAGGTCAGCTACTACACCGCGTTTATCGAGTCAAACGAGGAGTGGGAATTTGCGGGTATTTACAGCGATGAAAAATCCGGTACGAAGGCTGACAACCGGCCTGGCTTCCAGCAGATGATCATGGATGCCCTGGAAGGAAAAGTGGATTACATCCTTGTGAAATCGGTGTCCCGGTTTTCGAGGAACATGGTAGACTGCCAGAAATATGCAAAACTGCTCCACGGGAACGGTGTGGAAGTCCGGTTTGAGAAGGAGAATCTGGACACAGCGGATCCGTCCTGCTCCATGATGTTTTCCTTCCTCTCGACCATCTCACAGGATGAAAGCCATTCCATTTCCGAAAACGTGAAATGGGCTTACAGGGAGCGATTCAAGCGCGGCGAGTACAACCTTGGCAACAACCGGATCTTCGGCTATGACTGTGAGGATGGAAAACTGGTGCCGAACGAGTACGCAGATGCTGTGAAAACCATCTACAAGCTCTTTCTGGATGGAAAGACATTCACAGAGATAGCAGCACAGATGAGGGCGGCAGAAGTTTGCGGAAGACACGGAGCACCGCTTACGGTCCCCGGTATCATTTACATCCTCGAGAACGAGGTCTATGTTGGCGACAAACTCCTGCAGAAAATGGCGCCTAAGAACTTTCTGACCAAGCAGCCGGAGAAGAACATAGAATATGA
>CACZZH010000203.1 GCA_902785635.1 uncultured Lachnospiraceae bacterium | reverse complement strand
GCCGGCCCCGAAGGTAATCAGCACGTCCAGCGGCTCCTGCGCCAGGTAGTCCATCAGTTCTTCTTTGCGCAGCAGTACCTTTTCGGGCGCGGTCACGTCCTTGAAAATCAGTTCGGAACTGACGCCGGGGATGGGCTCTTCCCGGGCGGGATAGATATCCAGCAGAATCAGTTTGTCCACCCCGCTCAACGCCTGTGCGAAGCCTGCTGCAAAATCCCGCGTACGGGTGTACAGGTGGGGCTGGAACACGGCCGTGAGTTTCCGTCCGGGGAAGATGTCGCGCATCGAGCTGATGGCGGTGCGCAGTTCGTCCGGATGGTGGGCGTAATCGTCGATATAGGACAGTTTTTTCGTATTCAGGTGCAGGTCCATCCGGCGCTTGACGCCGCGGAAGGTTCCGATGAGCTTGTGCATCAGATTCAGCTGCTCAAAGGACCCGAGGTATCCGGTGTAGATGGCATCAAAATGTACATTCTCTTTTTTCCAGTGTGCAGCGATCGGCTCGATCTGATCCGACAGATCTTTGCAGGTAAAACCCTTGAACATCGTATGGGTGCTGAGGACCGCGGTCGGGAGAATGACTGTTTCCACACCCATAGCGGAGATCAGAGGGAGCGCAACCGTCAGAGAACATTTGCCCAGGCAGGAAATGTCCTGGATCGTTAAAATCTTTTTCATAATAATCACCTTCAAACTTCTTGTGATCTGTGGGACACAGAACCGTTCCCTGTTCCATTGTCCCCTGTTACGTTTATTGACATTGACTATAGTATAATCATGTCTGACCATTGATAAACATCCAATTTGTGTATTTTTTATAAGGTCAGATGAAGGGTGGAGGCTTTCTTTTATCGATCGAGATAAATGTTTGATACTATAGCAGACCCATTTCCTGAGCTTCAACCGGAAATGGGTCATATTACTGCTTGACATAAGAGAAATGCACGGTGTATGATACAACGCGTAAAGGCAAAGGCGTCTTTTGTGTTCACACGAAAGCGTCTTTGCCTTTTTCTTTGAAAGGAGGCCTTCCAATGACGAAGTATATTTTTGTAACGGGCGGCGTTGTCTCCGGACTTGGCAAAGGAATCACAGCCGCATCCCTGGGCCGTCTGCTGAAGGCGCGCGGGCTGAAGGTGGCGGCGCAGAAACTGGATCCTTACATTAACGTGGATCCTGGTACCATGAGTCCCTATCAGCATGGGGAGGTCTATGTGACGGAGGACGGTGCGGAGACGGATCTGGATCTGGGTCACTATGAACGGTTTATCGATGAGAATCTGAACAAGTACTCTAATCTCACTACCGGAAAGGTATACTGGAATGTTCTGAACAAGGAGCGACGGGGTGAATACCTGGGATCCACCGTGCAGGTGATTCCGCATGTCACGAATGAGATCAAAGAGTTTGTTTACAGGGTCGGTAAGAAGACCGGAGCCGATGTGGTCATTACGGAAATCGGAGGAACCATCGGGGATATCGAATCCCAGCCATTCATCGAGGCGGTACGTCAGATCTCTCTGGAAGTGGGACGGGAGAACAGCCTGTTTATCCACGTGACACTTGTTCCCTATCTGCGGGGCTCGCAGGAGCATAAATCCAAGCCCACGCAGCACTCCGTCAAAGAGCTTCAGGGCATGGGCATCAATCCGAACCTGATCGTTCTGCGATGCGATGAGCCCCTGGAGGAAGAGATCTTCCGGAAAATTGCCCTGTTCTGCAATGTAAAGCAGGACTGTGTGATCGAGAACATCACACTGCCCAGTCTTTACGAGGCTCCTCTGATGCTGGAAAGATCCCATTTCTCGGAGGTGGTCTGCCGCGAACTGGGGCTGCAGGTGCCGGAGCCGGATCTTGCGGAATGGGAGGAAATGGTGCGGCGGATGAACGGCGTGCATTCCCGGCCGGTGGAGATCGGCCTGGTCGGCAAATATACCGGTCTGCACGATGCGTATCTGTCGGTGGCAGAGGCGCTGCATCATGCGGGTTTTTATCATAATGTACCGGTGAGCATCCGGTGGATCGATTCCGGGGAGATTCGGGAAGACAACGTTAAGGATATTCTGTCCGGGCTGGACGGCATTCTCATTCCGGGCGGGTTCGGCAGCCGTGGAATCGAGGGAATGATTCTCGCGGCACAATACGCCAGGGAACAGAATGTACCATATCTTGGAATCTGTCTGGGAATGCAGATCGCAGTCATTGAATACGCACGCCATGCGGCCGGGATCCGGGATGCGAACTCCGGTGAGTTCGACGAAGAATGCAAGAACAAAGTGATCGACTTCATGCCCGGCCAGAGTGACGACATTGATAAAGGCGGAACACTGCGGCTTGGAGCTTATCCCTGTATCATCCGGCCGGGTACGGTCATGGAGCGCTGTTACGGCAGCCTTGAGATCTCTGAACGGCATCGACACCGCTATGAATTCAATAATGACTATCGGGATATACTGACGGAATCCGGACTTACCCTGAGCGGAATTTCACCGGACGGGAGACTGGTGGAAACAGTAGAGCTTGCAGACAGAGGCTTTTTTGTGGGGGTCCAGTATCATCCGGAGTTCAAGAGCCGTCCTAATAAACCGCATCCTCTGTTTCTTGGATTGATCGGTGCGGCAATGAAGGAAGACAGAAGTTAAAACAGTATGAAATTCACAAGAGTCCGCGGATGCTGCGGACTCTATTTTCTTGACAACTTTGTACCGGACTAATATTATTTTATTATATAAACTGCACAGTAAATCCTGATTTCAGTATGGAAAAATGTGAAATATTAAACTGCTGTTTGAGAAAAGGAGGAGACATGAACCGCGAATTTGATTTTGGGGTAGTGGACGAGATCCTGGACCGGTATCCGAAGGAGGAGCTTTCCACCATCGCGATCCTGCAGGACATCCAGGAGCATTACCACTACCTGCCTAAAGAGGTTTTTCCCCATGTGGCCAAGGCCATCGGTGTGGGCGAAGCAAGGCTGTACGGCGTAGCCACCTTCTACGAGAACTTTTCCCTGGAGCCGAAGGGAAAGTACGTACTGCGCTGCTGTGACGGAACTGCATGTCATGTAAGGGGATCGCTGCCGATACTGGACAGCCTGCGGGCAGAACTGGGGCTTTCAGAATCCAAAAAGACCACAGATGATCTTGCCTTTACGGTCGAAACGGTATCCTGTCTGGGCGCCTGCGGTCTGGCTCCTGCCATGACAGTGAACGGGGAGGTACATCCCGCCATGACGCCTGATAAGGCGCTGGCTCTTTTGGCACAGCTTCGTGAGGAGCTGGCGAAGGAAGGAGGCGATCAGACATGACGGCTTTGAAACGGCTGAACTCCCGTGAGGAATTTCTTCAACTGGCTTTGGCATGTAAGGAAGCACTGGACCGGGAAAAGTGTAAGATCCTGGTCTGCGGCGGTACCGGCTGCGTGGCCGGCGGATCCCTGCAGATCTTTGACCGCCTGCAGGCGCTGCTTCAGGAAAAAGGATTAAACGTCGAGGTCGAACTGGCACATGAGCCCCACGGCGATGTGGTCGGCATGAAAAAGAGCGGATGTCACGGCTTCTGCGAGATGGGACCGCTGGTGCGTATTGAGCCTCAGGGCTGGCTTTACACGAAAGTAAAGCTGGAGGACTGTGAGGAGATCGTGGAAAAGACGGTCATCCGCGGCGAAAACATTGAGCGGCTGGCCTATCATCAGAACGGAGAAGTCTACCGCAGGCAGGAAGAGATTCCTTTCTACAAGAAGCAGACCCGTGTGGTTCTGGAACACTGCGGCCATATTAACGCTACATCTATACTGGATTACCTTGGGATCGGCGGATATAAGGCACTGGAGAAAGCTCTTTTTGAGATGAGTCCCGATGAGATCATCAAAGAGGTCTCCGATTCAAATCTGCGGGGCAGAGGGGGCGGAGGTTTCCCGGCGGGAAGAAAATGGGCTTCCTGTGCACGCCAGAAAGAAACGCCGCGTTACATTGTCTGTAACGGCGACGAAGGCGACCCGGGAGCGTTCATGGACCGCTCCATCATGGAAGGGGATCCGCACAGGCTGCTTGAAGGCATGATCATCGCCGGTCTGGCGATCGGTTCGTCCGAAGGATATATCTATGTCCGTGCCGAGTATCCTCTGGCGGTGGACCGCCTTCGCATAGCGATCGCCCAGGCAGAGGAGCTGGGACTTCTGGGAGATGATATCCTGGGAACCGGAAAGAGTTTCCATATGCATATCAACCGGGGTGCCGGTGCATTTGTGTGCGGGGAGGGTTCGGCTCTGACCGCCTCCATCGAGGGCAAGCGCGGCATGCCAAGGGTCAAGCCGCCCCGTACGGTGGAACACGGTCTGTTTGACAAACCCACCAACCTGAACAATGTTGAGACATACGCCAATGTACCTATGATCATCAGCCGCGGCGCTGCCTGGTACAAAGGCATCGGACCGGAGAACAGTCCCGGCACCAAAGCGTTTGCCCTGACGGGCACCATTCAGAATACGGGTCTGATCGAAGTGCCTATGGGCACGACGCTGCGGGAGGTCATCTTCGATATCGGAGGCGGTATGCGCGGCGGCACGAACTTCAAGGCTGTGCAGATCGGCGGACCTTCCGGCGGATGTCTTACCTCCAAGGACCTGGATATTCCCATGGACTTTGATTCCTTAAAGAAGGTCGGAGCTATGATCGGCTCCGGCGGGCTGGTGGTCATGGATGATAAGACCTGCATGGTGGAAGTTGCCCGGTTCTTCATGAACTTTACCCAGAATGAGTCCTGCGGCAAGTGTGTTCCCTGCCGTGAAGGCACGAAACGGATGCTGGAGATCCTGGAACGGATCGTGGCAGGCCAGGGGCGCGACGGAGATATTGAACTTCTTCTGGAACTGGCGGACACCATCTCCAACACTGCTCTGTGCGGCCTTGGCAAGACGGCTCCATCGAGAATTTCCGGGATGAATATGAAGCTCACATCTACGACAAACGATGTCCGGCAGGGGCTTGCAGCAAGCTGAAACGTTTTGTGATCGACCCGGCACTTTGCAGGGGATGTTCAAAGTGCGCAAGAAACTGCCCGGTGAACGCGATCAGCGGAGTGGTGAAGTCACCTTTTGAAATTGACCAGTCCAAATGTATTAAATGCGGCGCCTGCGCTGCCAACTGCAAATTCGGCGCGGTCAGAGAGGAGGCGTAAGGATGCAGCTTAAGAATATGATGGAAGTAGACGGCATGCCGGTCCTGATCGAAGGAGAGCGCAATCTGCTGGAGGTCATCAGCAAAGCCGGCGTCATTCTGCCTGTTTTTTGTTACCATTCCGACCTTTCGATCTATGGCGCCTGCCGCATGTGCATGGTGGAGGATGAACGGGGCCGACTTATGGCCGCATGTTCCACCCAGCCCCAGGAGGGCATGAAGATCAAAACCAACACCGGAAGGATCCGGCGTTACAGAAAGAACATCCTGGAGCTTTTGCTGGCAGAGCACTGCCGGGACTGCACTACCTGCCAGAACAGCGGAAAATGCAAGCTGCAGGACCTGGCAGTCCAGTTCGGGATCGGGGAAGTACGGTTTGGAAATACCCGGGGGAATATGCACAGAGATGAATCCTCTCCCTGTATCATTCGTGATCCCGGCAAATGTATTCTCTGTGGTGACTGCGTGCGTGAATGCAATGAGATCCAGCATGTGGGTGCCATTGACTTTGCCCATCGCGGATCAAAAGCCATCATCAGCACAGCTTTTGATCAGCCGCTTTCCGAGTCTTTGTGCGTGGGCTGCGGCCAGTGTGCGGCGGCATGTCCCACCGGTGCCCTGATCGTCCGGGATGACACGCGGAAAGTCTGGGATATGATCGATGATCCGAATGTGTTTGTGACCTGCGAGATCGCTCCTGCCGTACGCGTGGGCATCGGCTCTGAGCTGGGTCTCGCAAACGGGGACAATGCGATCAGCCGTATCGTGGCTGCCCTGCATCACATGGGCTTTGATCAGGTATACGACACATCTACCGGTGCCGATCTGACGGTGATCGAGGAGGCGAACGAGTTTGTGGAGCGCATCGAAAAGGGCGGTGTGCTGCCCCTGTTCACATCCTGCTGTCCGGCCTGGGTACAGTTTGTGGAGAAGAAACATCCGGATCTTCTGGAGCATGTGTCCACCTGCCGGTCTCCCATGAGCATGTTCTCCGCTGTTATCAAGGAATTTTACAAGGGAAAGCTTCCGGAAGGAAAGAAGCGCCATTATCATGTGGCCATCATGCCCTGCACCGCCAAGAAATTTGAAGCTAAGCGGCCGGAGTTCCTTCGGGAAGAGGGACCGGGTACGGACGACGTGCTGACCACACAGGAAGTGATTCGTATGATTCGCGAATCCGGTATTGTATTCAATGAACTGGAACCGGAATCTGTGGATATGCCGTTCGGAACCATGTCCGGCGCAGGCGTTATTTTTGGCGTGACCGGCGGCGTGACAGAAGCTGTGCTGCGTAAGATCGCATCCGATAACTCCCGCAGTACCCTGCAGCAGATCAGCTATACCGGGGTACGGGGGATGGAGGAAGTGAAAGAAGCCAGGATTCCTTATGGGGACCGTGAGGTGAGGATCGCCGTGGTGAGCGGTCTGGCCAACGCCGACAGGCTGATGGAGAAGGTCCGCTCCGGAGAGGAGCACTATGACCTGATCGAGGTCATGGCCTGTCCGGGCGGATGTATCAGTGGCGCCGGTCAGCCCTATATCTCCCACAGGCACAGGGCGCAGCGCGGTGAAGGCCTGTATCGTTCCGATCAGGTGAGCACCATCAAGCGTTCCCAGGACAACCCGCTGATGAACGAATTGTATGAAGGCATCATGAAGGGTAAAGTCCATGAATTGCTGCATGTAGATTATATGAAGTGAGCTGGCTTCCGCACTGTATGAGCGGACGCAGCCGCTGCGAGAATAAAAGACACACAGAAAATGCCTCCGGAATGGGGGCATTTTCTTATTTCATAGAAATTCCGTCGAATTTCCTATGAAACAAAAAGCACCCGGTGCAGCGGAAAAATGGTAAAAAGTTGAAAATGCACAATGTAAAAAGAATGAATCTTTCTGGTATTGCAAATATATCACAAATTCAGAGGAGTATAATTCAGATAATATAGGAATTATATGTCATTATTCATTGACTTTTACAGAGGGCTATGGGATAATTGCTCTATCAAATTTTATTTTCAGGCATAAAAATTAGAATGAAACCACAATAAGTTGAGTTCAAGGCTGCTGCAAGAGGACCTTTTTAAAAAGGCCGGGCAGCAGCTGTTCTTCATTTCAGAGAATGTACGATATGGACTGCAGCGCAGGATAGAACAGGAGGATAGAAAGATGCTGAAGGTTGGACTGATCGGAAGCGGCGGTATGGGAAAGGTACATTATCGAAGTTATGCTCAGTTGCAGGGTGTCCAGGTTTGCGGAGTCTGCACAGAGCCGGATAAGCTCCCGGACTGGGATGTGCCGCTTTATGAAACAGTGGAGGAATTGTGCCGCAGGGAAGCCCCGGATGTTATTGATATCTGCACACCCACTTATCTGCATCCACAGCATGTGGCTTCAGCTCTGGCACAGGATGTGCATGTGATATGCGAGAAGCCTC
>CACZZH010000202.1 GCA_902785635.1 uncultured Lachnospiraceae bacterium | reverse complement strand
CAGGTCTTCCAGCACCAGAACGACGCCGGTGGTCCCCTTTTTCACGGTGATGCTGCCTTCGGACGCGGACCCGCTGATGATATACGTCCCGGGTTCCTCGATTTTCACCTCGTTTTCCGTTTCACTTACGGTGATGCGGCGGGCATTTGCCATGTCTGCTTCCAGAACTGCCGCGGTGTTGACCGCGGTGCTTTCCACGATCGGCAGCGGTTCGCTTGAAACATTCTGTGCACTGCCCATTCCGCCTCCAGGCTGCATCATTTCCCCGCCCGGCTGCATCATTCCGCCGCCGCGCTGCATGCCCCGGCCGCCCTGCATCTGTTCCTGGATGGTTCGTCCTATGAATTTCTTTTCGTCACGGGTCAGCGCGGCAGGATCTACCGGGGGCAGGAATTCCATGATCACATGCGTGCTTTTGATCACGGGCATATGATCTTCGAAGATCGCAGAGGAACCGGTGATCACGACCGGCACCACCGGACAGCCGGATTTCGTCGCGATCTTAAAGGAACCTTCATGGAAAGGCAGCATCCTGGTCTCATCTGCATCTTTTCCCCTTGTCCCTTCAGGAAAGATGGCGATCGAGATACCGTTCTTCACTTCATCGATCGCAGTCAGAATCGTTTTAAGACCCTCACGGATATTTTCCCTGTCCAGAAACAGACCATAAAGTCTGGAAAGCCAAAGGTTCAGAACCGGGATCTTTTTCAGTTCTATTTTCCCGATAAAACCGGTGGGAGACGGTACATTTGCATAGGTAAGAAGAATATCAAAATAGCTTCTGTGATTCAGGACATAGAGCACCGGCCCGGATGAGGGCAGATGTTCTTTTCCGAGCACGGTAGCTTTTGTACCGGACAGAAACAGTATGATCCTGCTGCACTGCCGGATCATCCACAGCTGTGCGGCATCCCTGCATCTCACGGAGAATTTTCCCACGATCCATGTGATTCCAAGGAAAAGCAGTGAAAACAGCAGAAAAACAAAAATAAACAATATGACAAGAATAAATCGTATCATATTTCAGACCCTTTCATCAGCGGCCGAACAGACTGGTCGTCTGCGCAAGCCATTCACTCCGCTCACGGGTAAGCATGTCCGAAGTATAACGGAAAGCCCAGTTGGCGGCGGCCACTCCGGGTGTGTTCATACGGGCGTCGCTGCCCAGCATCATCAGATCCTGGATGGGGAAGATCGCATATTTTGCAATACTTCCCAGACAGAAACGGATGAAATCGAGACTGATCCGTCCGCCGTCGGTGTTGCCGTAACGCCGGATCCGGTCTTTCACTTCCTCGGGCTGGGTATGATACCATCCAAGCGTTGTGTCATTATCGTGCGTACCGGTATAGCACAGACAGTTTACGTCCGTATAGAAATGCGGAATGTAATTGTGGTCATTCATATCGCCAAATCCAAACTGAAGGACTTTCATTCCGGGGAATCCAAGCTTGTCGCGAAGGGCTTCGACCTCAGGTGTAATGATTCCCAGATCCTCGGCAAAGATTGGAAGATCTTCTCCAAGGGCATCTGAGATGGCACGGAACAGATCTTCACCGGGTCCTTTCACCCAGGAACCGTTAATGGCGGTCTCTTCTCCGGCAGGAACTGACCAGTATGACTCAAAGCCGCGGAAATGATCGACCCGGAGATAGTCCACCAGTTCAAGCTGTCTGCGTACGCGTTCGATCCACCAGGAATAACCTGATTTCTTCATGGCTTCCCAGTCGTAAAGCGGATTTCCCCAGAGCTGGCCGGTAGCGCTGAAATAGTCTGGCGGAACACCTGCAACGTGAGTTGGGAATCCCTTGGTATCCAGCTGGAAATATTTCTTGTTAGCCCACACATCGCAGCTGTCGAGGGACATGAAGATCGGAGCGTCTCCGATCACCTTGATCCCCTTGCTGTGGGCATAGGCAAGAAGCTCTGTCCACTGAAGCTGGAAGATGAACTGGACGAAACAGTAGAAGGAGATCTTTTCTGAAAGTTCCTCACGGCACTGTGCCTTCTTTTTTTCGTCCGGATCGCGCAAAGAAGCATCCCAGTCCAGCCAGCACCGGCCTTCATGCTCCCCTTTGAGGGCCATGAAGAGGGCGTAATCATCCAGCCAGGCCTTTTCCCTGGAACAGAAATGCCCGAATTCTTCAAGCATCAGCTTGTCCGGTGTGTGACGAAACGTCTCATATGCCTTTTCAAGAAGGGTGTTTTTATACGGGATCACGGTACCGTAATCGACTTTGTGCGGGTCCTGGTGCGGAAGATCCGACAGATCTTCTTCACTGAGAAGTCCTTTCTCCTTCATCTTTTCCGGGCTGATGATCAAAGGCTGGCCCGCGAAGGCGGACGGACCCTGGTAAGGAGAGTCGCCGAAACCGGTCGGCCCGAGAGGCAGGACCTGCCAGAGCTTCTGCCCGGATTCAGCCAGAAAATCAATGAATTCATAGGCACCTTTCCCCAGATCACCGATTCCGAACGGAGACGGGAAGGAGGTCGGGTGTACCAGGATACCGGAATAACGGCAGTTTCTTTCTGCCTCTTTGTTCTGCAGTTCTTCCGGAACAGCTGCAGACTGGATATCTTCAATTGCCATAAAATGATCCTCACTTTTATTTTTTAACAGATACAATGTCTGTACTATAACATATTTATCCTCGACCTGCACCTACCAATTTTTACATAGTTATGCTATGATAAGCATAACTATGGCTTTAAACAGACTCTGAACCAAAGGGAGAAACAAATGTATACAATACTGGTTTGCGATGATGAAAAAGAGATCGTTGATGCGATCGAAATATACCTGATGCAGGAAGGATATAAGGTCCTGAAAGCCTCCAATGGCAGGGAAGCCCTTGAGATCCTGAAAAATGAAGAAGTACATCTGGTGATTCTGGACCTGATGATGCCGGAGCTGGACGGGATTCATACGACCCTCCAGATCCGCAAGGACAGCGGTATCCCGATCATTATTCTGTCTGCCAAATCACAGGATTCGGATAAGATCCTGGGACTGAATATCGGGGCGGATGATTATATCACGAAACCGTTCAATCCGCTGGAGCTTGTGGCGAGAGTGAAGTCTGCTCTGCGCCGGTATACCACGCTCGGAGCGATCAATACAGACGGGGCGGAACAGGAAAAGATCTACCGCACAGGAGGTCTTATGGTCAATGATGACCGCAAGGAAGTGACGGTGGACGGTGAACCGGTCCGGCTGACCCGGATCGAATACAATATCCTTCTGCTTCTGATTCAGAATAAGGGGAAAGTGTTTTCCATTGACCAGATCTATGAAAAGATCTGGAAAGAAGAAGCATTCTTTGCAGATAATACGGTGACTGTTCACATCCGCCATATCCGGGAGAAGATAGAGATCGATCCCAAGAACCCCAAATACCTGAAGGTCATGTGGGGGGTAGGCTATAAGATCGAGAGTATCGACTGATCGGGCGGAAGCACACAGATGAAAAAGGCAAAGACAAACCGGGAGAGGATGCGGTCCTTTCTGCTGCAGGGCTTACTGGCCGGTCTGGTATGCTTCTGTGTTCTCGGGATCCTGGGTTGGGGATACGAGGGACTCTCTCTTTCCGGAATGAACCGTGCGTTTGAGGAAACGGACTATTTCTGTGAGACGGTCGAGGAGATCATCCGGGACAAGATCACTGCCCAGCAGGATATTCTTCTTTTTGAGGAGGATGGGGAGTACAACGAGCTGAAGGAGATCGATATACAGCAATATGTATCGGACACATCTCAGAACCGGGAACCGAATCCCAATACTTCTTATTATATCTGCGATCTGATCGAATTCGGAGAAGATGGGGCAGCCCGTATGCAAAGCAGGATCAATTCCCTGATGAATGCCGGCAGCAGCGGGAATGACCTGTCGGCAGGCCGTGTTCTGTACAATGAATCTGCCGTTCTGGAGACGATCTATCCGGTGTCGGGACATTCTCTTGCGGATTATGCTCAGATCTCTTCAAACCCGGATGCAGCCGTGCTGGAAACTTACCGCACTCTGTGCGATGTAAGCCGGGATATCGCCTACCGCTACCGGAATTACAGGGAGATGCAGGAGGGCGGAGAGGATCCTGTAAAGGCACCGAGCAATGTATATTATTATGTGGAAGACTATAATACCGGATCCAGATACACGAATCTGGGGGTAAAAAGTCTTGTGGCAGCAAGGACCCTGGTATCGGAGAAGGAGAATGTCCGGCTTTTGTTTGAGGGAGACCGGCGTTTTAACATTATGGTATCCGCTGCGGATCATCCGGTGAATGACAATACCTCTGTATATTTCATGCAGAGCCGGTTTACCGGAAACAGTGAGAGCGTGCTGATCGCCTACGATACCACTTATGCCGCAGGGGATGAACTGCAAAGCAGTGCTGTCTTCTACCGGCAGAGAAAGCCCTATCTGATCCGGGCTCTGGCCGTCGGCATTGCAGCGCTGATTCTGCTGGCAGGACTGCTGCTGGCATACGTGGCAGATGCCTTCCGGTATGGAAGTACTGCTTCTGCCCGGAGGAGAAGCGCTCTTCCTGCAGGATTTGAAGCTGTTCCGACAGAGATCGCTCTTGGAATCATCCTGATCCTCTGCATCGGATGGTGGATGGTGAGCCGATGGACTATCGAACAGCTTCCGATATGGTCAGAGCTTCCGGAACGACTGGGCTGGAGCGCGGCTGTATGCGTTGAGTACTGGATCGCGCTGACCGGGCTTTTGCATATGGTCCTGAGGATCCGGAGCGGAGGTTTCTGGAGAAACAGTGTGATCTATACCGTGATCATGAGCGGACGACAGGTGTACAGTGCCAGAAGAAGCAGTGAGCGGCTTGTGATCGCCTATGTGGGCTTTGTGATTCTGAATATGGTCTTCCTGCTGATCGGAGGGATCGCGGGAGGAATAATGGCCCTCATTCTGAATTTTGCGGCACTTCTGTATCTGATGCGTGATGTGGTCGGCAGCAAAAGTGT
>CACZZH010000201.1 GCA_902785635.1 uncultured Lachnospiraceae bacterium | reverse complement strand
GACCATTTCGCTGATCTGGCATGTGGCGGAAAAGCCGTACAGTCCATCCGCAACCCGGATGATTTCATAGTCGGTGATCACATCGCGTTCCTTGTAGCCTTTTGCCGAATTCTCCACAAACTTCCTGATTTCAAACCCTGTCATTGAAGCAAGTTCATTGATTGCGTCTTGAACATTGGTAGACTCAATTTCACCGTCAGGCACGTTCGGTACATCAGCCGCCGTTATGCTGATACCGCTTGCGTTTAACTTTGGCGTACCGTCTGATTCGATTGTACCTATTACAATCCAGTCGGAATCATCAGCGTTTCGCACTTTGAGTAAGCCGTTTCCTGTGTCAGCCCATGTAGAGCCGGGAAAGGCACGAGCGGACCGGACCGGTCCCGGCATCGGATCTTCCCTCATGCCATCCGGCAGCAGACGGATATTTCAAGCGGATCAGATGCTGCCACTGCAGCGGCGATGCTGCATCTGCCATCCGGGTGATCAGAAGCTCCAGTTCCGTATCCTCAACAAGACCGTCCTGCTTAAGCAGAAGAATACGGTCATCCCTGCAGGAGAGGGCAAGCTGATCCAGCGCAGGGCGGAGATGGTGAAGAAGATAGGACCGGTAGTGTTCAATGTGCTCACTGGGAGTGTCCGCACAGAAATAGCCCTCCAGGGCGTCCGAAAGACGGAGCTTTTCCTGGCCGGAAGAGAGAAAGTGTTCATATCTTTTCCCGGCCTGCTCCCGGGCGGAAACAGATGTTTCATTGGATCTCATGACAGAAACTCCCGAAATGAAAAAAAGAAAACGCACTGCGAAAGCAATGCGTTAACAGGATGGGCGCAAAGGGGCTCGAACCCTTGACCTTCCGCGCGTCAGGCGGATGCTCTCCCAGCTGAGCTATACTCCCATATCATCTTGTGACGACTTAGATATATTACCATACCTGAAGGGAGAGTGTCAAGAGGGGATTGCGTTCGATAAGATTGTACCTGGAAGCCTTGAAAAGCCGGTGCTGACAATGATAAAATTTAACAGAACGAAGATCTGCAGCGGAAAATGCAACTATTATTCTGAACCAGGGGGGAGGAATGTTTATGGCAAGTACAAAACCGGACAGAAAGCAGATGCTTGGATCGTGGAAGATCCGCGATCAGTATTTTTCTGATGTTCATATGTTCACCAGAGTAAAAACGGTGGCTGAGCTTCGAAACCTGAAACAGACGTACCGGGCTTTGTATTATATGAAGGAAAAGCACAGCGGACAGACCCGGAAGGCTATGAAATATTCGGATGCAATGCTGCCTTATATCATACATCCGCTTATGATGGCCTGCCATGCATTGTCGATGAATCTCCTGGATGATGAACTGCTTGCGGCCATTCTGCTGCATGACGTGTGCGAGGACTGCTCAGTAGCTGCGGAGGATCTCCCGTTCTCACCGGAAGTGCGCCGTATTGTGGATCTTGTCACGAAAAAAGATCATCCGGGACTTACAAAAGAAGAGTATACCCGGGAGTATTATCAGGGCATTTCGGGAGATCCGAGAGCGATGGTCGTCAAGATCCTGGACCGCTGCAACAATGTGTCGACAATGGCGCTTAGCTTCAGCGATCAGAAGCTGAATGAATATATTCAGGAGACCGAGGATCATGTGATGCCGCTGCTGAAGAAGCTGAAGCAGGAAGAACCGGAGTATCACAACGCGGTGTTTCTCATCAAGTATCAGCTGCTGAGCCTTCTGGAAAGCCTGAAGGTGATGCTGCTGGAGAAATACCCGGAGGAGGAACCTCTTCCTTGAAGCAGCAGGTGCCCCCTCCGGCAAAAGCCGGGACAGCGCAGGGAAAGATGCCGGCAAAAGCAGGAGCTCATTCCGGCACAGGATCGGAAAGCCGGATTTGAAAAAGCCGGAAGCAAGTACATAAATAAGGATATAAACAGGGACATAAACAGGGACAGAAGCAGCAAAATGGCTGCCGTGGCAGGGAATCGCTGCTGCCGGAGAGATCCGGATGGAAAAGACACCCGAAAAAAAGCAGGAGGATGGAATCTTATGGATATTGAAAAAGTGATCACGCAGATGACACTGGAGGAAAAGGCATCGCTGCTCTCCGGAGGAGATTTCTGGCATACAAAGGCAGTGGAGCGCCTCGGCATCCCGGCGACGATGGTCAGTGACGGCCCGCACGGACTGCGCAAGCAGGATCAGGAGGGAGACCATCTCGGCATCAACGAGAGCATCAAGGCTGTGTGCTTCCCGGCTGCCAGTGCCGGCGCTGCAAGTTTTGACCGGGAGCTGCTTGAGCAGATGGGAGAAGCGATGGGGGATGCCTGTCAGCATGAAGAGGTCAGTGTACTGCTGGGGCCGGCGGTAAACATCAAGCGATCTCCTCTGTGCGGCCGCAATTTTGAATATTTCAGCGAAGACCCTTATCTCACCGGAGAGCTGGCAGCCGCACTGATTCATGGGGTACAGAGCCGGAACATCGGAACCAGCATTAAGCATTTTGCCGCGAATTCCCAGGAGCACCGCCGGATGTCCTCGGATGCCGTAATTGACGAGAGGACGCTTCGGGAGATCTACCTGCCGGCCTTTGAAAAGGCTGTAAAGCAGGAACAGCCCTGGACTGTGATGTGTTCCTACAACCGTCTCAACGGAGAATATGCCTCTCAGAACAGATGGCTTCTGACCGACCTGCTGCGCGGTGAGTGGGGCTTTGAAGGATATGTGATGAGCGACTGGGGCGCTGTGAGCGACCGGGTGAAAGGCGTGGCCGCCGGACTGGATCTGGAGATGCCCTCCAGCGGCGGAACAAATGACCGCCGGATCGTGGAGGCGGTACGAAGCGGCGCCCTGGAGGGAAGCTGTGTGGACGAGAGCGTGCGCAGGATCCTGCGGATCGTGGACCGTTATCTTGCAAACCGTGCACCGCAGACTTCCTGGGACAAAGAGATGCAGCATGCCCTTTCCGGCAAGCTTGCAGCGGAGTGTATGGTCCTGCTGAAAAATGAGGATCAGGTGCTTCCCCTCCGGCGTGGTGAAAGCGTTGCAGTGATCGGAAAGTTTGCTGCGCAGCCACGTTTTCAGGGCGGCGGAAGTTCCCATATCAACTGCTTCCGGGTGGAAAGTCTGATGGATGCCCTGCAGGGGATGCCGGGCATCATCTATGCGCAGGGGTATGATGTGGAAACGGAGAAGCCGGACGAGGCACTGATCGCAGAGGCGGTCCGCGTGGCGGAGCAGGCGGACAAAGCTGTGATCGTGGCCGGTCTGCCGGATCTGTTCGAGAGCGAAGGATACGACCGCACCCATATGCGTATGCCCATCTGCCAGGTGGAACTGATCACTCGGGTGGCTTCGGTCAATCCGAACACCATCGTTGTTCTGTACAACGGGTCTCCGGTGGAAATGCCCTGGGCTGAGCGTGTAAAAGGAATCGTTGAAGCTTACCTGGGCGGTCAGGCTGTCGGTGCAGCCACCAAAGCCATTCTGTGGGGAGATGCAAATCCCAGCGGACGGCTTCCCGAGACCTTCCCGATGCAGCTTGAGGACAATCCTTCCTATCTGACCTACGGCGGGGAAGGGAATACTGCTGTTTATTCGGAAGGAATCTTCGTAGGTTATCGCTACTACGATAAGAAGAAGATGCAGGTGCGTTATCCCTTCGGATACGGACTGAGCTATACCAGCTTTGCGTACAGTAATCTGCAGCTCTCCGCGGAATGTTTCACGGATGCCGGCCGGGAACTGCTGAATGTGAGCGTAGATGTGACCAATACCGGCAGCATGGCCGGCAAAGAGGTCGTTCAGCTGTACGTGGCAGCACCCGCTCCCGACCTTACCCGGGATACGATCCGGCCGGTCCGGGAGCTGAAGGGTATCGAAAAGATCTTCCTGGAACCGGGAGAGACAAAGACCGTGCACTTTGCCCTGGATGCAAGAGCATTCGCATACTGGAATACGCGCATTCACGACTGGTTCGTGGAGAGCGGAAGCTACACTATCCAGATCGGAAAGAGCAGCCGGGACATCGTTCTGTGCAAAGAGGTGCAGGTGACCGGAACAAAGAAGGATGCGCTGCCCGCGCTTGATCCCGACACGATCTTCATGGATCTGGAAAAATATCCCGGAGCAATGGAACTGTTTGGCGGGTTGATGCAAAGCGCCATGGGAGCACTTGAATCAGATGAGCCGGACGGAGATGAAGCAGAGAAGGCTGCCGCCGAAGGCAGCGCCGGGCAGACGTCCGGAGGGACACAGAAGAAAGAAGAAGAGAAGAGCGCCGCGAAGGAGGCGATCACGGATGAGATGAATGCCGCGATGATGCGGTATATGCCGCTTCGCGGGATCGTCAGCTTCAGCAGCGGAGCTGTCAGCTATGACCGGTTGGCGGAAATGGCGCGGAAGTTCAACGAAAAAAATGAATGAGCAGCAAGTAGAATAAAAGAGGTATCAGGATAAATTTGATCCTGATACCCCTTTTTTATGACGAAAAAATCATTTCTTAATTCTGATTGTCATTTACCAAAGAGAAGCTTTAGATGGTTCTCTGATACTCGCATCGGAAAGCAGCTCGATCCAGGTATTTGCATAAATATACCAGCGACCTGCATTTTCACTCCAGGTTGCTTTCAAGAGCTGAACGGTTTTAAAATTACCGATTCTATTTCCTTTGTCATCAGTTTTCTCATAGTTTGCACCATAGTCAGCGATCGTCCAGTATTCCGGGGTCGATGCAGTTGCGGCCATGGGACAATAATAAACATATTCTTCAAGCTCCATTGTGTAGGGGGCTGAAAGCTTATAACCTGTTGTCCAGTCCGCATTTGAAAAGAACACATTGCCCCAGTAAGTCCATTTATTGTTTTGGCGCATCGCCTCATCAAACTGTTGTTTTGCCAGATTGCCAAAAGGAGCATTTACACTGAGCGCATAGGGAGAGTCGCACAGATAAGACATCATATCAAAGACCTCCTGGTTAGCTCCTCTTGCCAGGTTGCCGTCATAAGCCTTCATTACTG
>CACZZH010000200.1 GCA_902785635.1 uncultured Lachnospiraceae bacterium | reverse complement strand
AGATACGCAGGCGAAAGACAGATCGGTGTGAGCAGTGTCCGCCAATGTACGATTTCAAGATAGATAAAAAAGTGGCGACAGGCATATTGCCCAATGGTGAATCTTTTGTTATTGATGCAGAGGCCATTCCTTTGGTTGAGCAATATCGCTGGCAGAATGATTCGTCAGATGGTTATATCGTCTCAAAGCGAACTGGAATGAAACTCCATCGGCTCATTGCTGGAGTCTGTGACAGTAAAACTATGGTAGATCACATCAATCGTGACAGGAAAGACTGTCGGAGAGCGAATCTTCGTATAATCAGTCCGTTCGGAAACTCCTGCAATCATAAGCTGTTTGGGACGAATAAGACAGGATATACCGGCGTGTATTATTCCCGGCATTCGGGCCGCTACGAAGTGAAGGTTGGATATAATCATAAACGGATCAAACTTGGAACATCCAAAGATGACCTGGTCACACTTGCGCAGATGTACAACATCGGCGCTCAGTTCTTTTTTGGCGAGTATGTCGGAGAACTGAACAATGTCCCGCCACCATCGGAAGACTTAGTCAGACAGGTAATAGAAAAATGCCAGAAATACAAGGAAGCACCGGCAAGAACTGCTGGTGCTTCCGTTGCGTAGGAGGAAATCATGGATACCAATCTTAATATGAAGCGGATGCCGATTGATCAGTTGAAGCCCGCGAAATATAACCCTCGGAAAGATCTGCAACCTGGTGATCCTGCGTATGAGAAGATTAAACGCAGCCTTCATGACTTTGGGTATGTCGATCCAATTGTATGGAACGAGGTCACGGGAAACATTGTCGGCGGTCACCAGCGCTATAAAGTGCTCAAAGCTGAAGGTGCGACTGAAGTGGACTGCGTTGTGGTTCATATCGAGAACCCTGCTGATGAGAAGGCGCTCAACATTGCTTTGAACAAGGCAACAGGTGACTGGGAGCCTGTTGCCTTGGCAGATCTGCTGAAAGACCTGCAGGCATCCGGATATGATCTCGGCGCGACGGGTTTTGACGCTGCCGAGGTGGATGACCTTTTCAGTAAAGTCCATGATAAAGAAACCCATGATGATGATTGCAACATCGATCCAGAGACTGTAACGCCTTATGTACAGGTTGGCGATATCTGGACGCTTGGCAGGCACCGTATGATGTGCGGGGACAGCACTGATCCTGCCTCAGTGGATTTACTCATGGACGGTATCCGGGCAAATCTTTGTGTAACAGATCCGCCATATAACGTGGCTTATGAATCTGCTGATGGGAAGAAGATCCAAAACGACAGCATGGCGGATGAACAGTTCTTTACTTTCCTGCTGGCTGCCTTCAAGAACATAGCTGCCCATATGGCAGAAGGTGCCAGCGCTTATGTATTTCACGCAGACACCGAGGGATTGAACTTTCGCCGGGCTTTTAAAGAATCCGGATTTCATATTTCCGGGGTATGCATCTGGGTGAAGAACAGCCTGGTGCTGGGCCGCAGCCCATATCAATGGCAACACGAACCCGTTCTCTACGGTTGGCTTCCCAACGGAAAGCATAAGTGGTTCGCTGACCGGAAACAGTCCACAATCTGGAACTTCGACAAACCGAAGAAAAGCGCGGATCATCCGACCATGAAGCCGATCCCGTTACTCTGCTACCCGATCAAGAACAGCAGCGCTCCGAACGCTGTGGTGATGGATCTGTTCGGTGGCAGCGGTTCCACCCTGATCGCCTGTGAACAGACAGACCGAATTTGCCGGATGATGGAATTGGACCCGAAGTACGCCACTGTTATAGTGGAACGTTTTCACCTGGATTATCCAGATCAGGAGATTACAGTACTCCGGGATGGAAAGACTTTCACCTATGCCGAAATCGCGCAGACATCAGCGGAGTCCTGATGTCACAGCGTAAAACAGTATCACAGAAACACACTTTCAAAGGAAGGAGGTGAGCCCAGATGGCTACCAGAGGAAGAAAACCCCTGCCCACGGCTATCAAACTGCTGGAAGGAGATCGGGGGAAAGGACGTAGACCAATCAACAAAGATGAGCCGACTCCTTCTCAGGAAAACGTGAAATGCCCCGCGTGGCTGATGCCCGAAGCAAAGAAAGAATGGAAGCGTCTGGCTCCCGCCTTGATGGCCATGGGAATACTAACAGATCACGATCTGGAGGCTTTTGCCGGTTACTGTCAGGCGTATGCCAGATGGCGGGAAGCTGAGGAATTTCTTTCCCAGCACGGAACTATTTTCAAAACGCCTTCCGGTTATGTACAGCAGGTTCCGCAGGTTTCTATCGCGATGCAGAACCTGAAGATTATGCAGTCCTTCTGTGCAGAGTTCGGTCTGACTCCGGCCAGCCGTGCGCGGCTCTACGCCAATACTGGCGATAAGAGCGATACGGATGATCCAATGGAAAACGTCCTGAAGGGAGGCTGGCTGGATGCAAAGTGAAGAAAAGGCCCGCAGGGTCATACAATTCATCGAGTGCCTTCGCCACACCAAAGGGGAATTCCACGGTCAGCCTTTCAAACTGCTGCCTTGGCAGGAACAGATCATCCGGGATGTATTCGGTACTGTCCGTGATGAAGATCCAACAATCCGGCAGTACACCACAGCATACATCGAGATCCCAAAGAAGCAAGGGAAATCTGAGCTTGGCGCTGCTATTGCCCTGAATATGCTCTGTAATGATGATGAATGGCGGGCGGAGGTTTATTCCTGCGCGTCAGATCGTCAGCAGGCTGCTATTGTTTTTGATGTCGCTGTGGATATGGTGAAACAATCTCCGGCACTAAGCAAGCGGATCAAGATCATTCCGTCTACGAAAAGAATGGTATATCAACCAACCGGCAGTATTTACCAGGTGCTTTCTTCAGAAGTTGCTACAAAGCACGGTCTGAACGTCAGCGCCTGCATCTTTGATGAGCTGCATACGCAGCCAAACCGTGCCTTATATGATGTTATGACCCAGGGCAGTGGCGACGCCCGGAAACAGCCGTTGTGGTTTTTCCTGACAACTGCCGGAACGGATCGGAATAGCATCTGCTGGGAAGTCCACCAGAAGGCTATCGATATCATCGAAGGCCGGAAGGATGATCCCCGGTTCTACCCTGTGGTTTTCGGCTTGCCGGATGACGCGGATTGGACAGATGAAAAGAACTGGTATAAAGCAAATCCCTCCCTGGATCAGACAATTACCATTGACAAAGTCCGGGACGCTTTCAGGAAGGCGCAGGAGACGCCTGCAGACGAGAATATGTTCCGTCAGCTTCGCCTGAACCAATGGGTGAAACAATCCGTCCGCTGGATGCCCATGGACAAATGGGATGAAAACGGGGGAGAAGTCAACGAGTATGAACTGGAAGGACGCCCGTGCTATGCGGGGCTTGACCTTTCCAGCACGAGTGACCTGACGGCTCTGGTTCTGGTATTCCCACCTCGGGATGACGAGGAACAGTACATCATTGTGCCGCACTTCTGGCTCCCGGAAGAAACCATGCAGCTGCGTGTCCGTCGGGATCACGTGATGTATGACAAATGGGAACGGCAGGGGTTCATCCATACCACGGAAGGCAATGTCGTTCACTATGGGGCGATCGAGCAGTTCATCTTGCAACTGGGAGAACGGTTCAACATCCGAGAGATCGCCTACGACCGCTGGAATGCTACCATGATGGTCCAGACCCTGGAGGATGACGGATTTACTATGGTGCCATTTGGTCAGGGCTTTCGGGATATGAGTCCACCGACGAAAGAATTGATGCGCCTGGTGCTGGAACGAAAGCTGAACCATGGCGGGCATCCGGTTCTTCGGTGGAATATGGACAATGCCTTCGTGCGGACTGATCCTGCCGGGAACTTGAAGATCGACAAAGAGAAATCCACGGAAAAGGTCGATGGTGCTGTGGCTTTGGTTATGGCACTGGATCGAGCTTTGAAGAACGTGAATACAGGATCCTCGGTTTACGACGACCGAGGGTTTTTGATTCTCTGATCGGAGGTACGAGAATGCCCCAAAAGCCAAGAAGACCTTGCCGCTGCCCCGGATGTCCCGGATTCTGCGAACAGGGCCAGGTATTCTGTAAAGATCACCGGGTGTACAGTGATGACCGTATGCGCGGCGGTGCCTCCGCCCGTGGGTATGATGCCCGCTGGCGTGAAGCTCGTGCAATCTTTCTGAAACAGCATCCACTATGTGCTTTCTGTCAGGCAGAAGGAAAAATCACCCCGGCAACGGTCGTGGATCACATCATACCGCACCGAGGTGACAAAACGTTATTCTGGGATCAGGCTAACTGGGAATCACTCTGCAAAGAGTGTCATGACAGCAAAACTGGTAGGGGCCTCTGATTGTTACCGGAGTGCATCCCTGAGTTCGTCTTCGGTATACCCGAAGGTATAGTCCTCATCCATGCCGTTCGACATCCAAATGAGAGCGGCATCATATGCGCTCAGGCTTTCACCGTCTTCTTCGTCATCATAATCATCGTCATATTCATCACCATTACAGTAATCACAGACATAAGTCTCTCCATCCCAGTACCCAGAGAAGTCCTTATCTCTTCTCATCCGATGACCGCATACGGGGCACATTGCATATCTGCTCATTGAACAATACCTCCTGTTTCTGAATTACTTCTTGCCAAATTGACGACCAGTGATGCGTTCCAGCAAGCTCAGCTTGTTGAGGGCGAAATTCACTCCCTGTTGGAAACCTTCCTGCTTGCCAGCTTTACGAGATTCCCTGGATAACCGTTCGAGTCCACCTTGCATACTGCCGCCATACTCCTTCAAGTTATGCGCGATCAGCGATGCCCCTTTCAGTCTGCTGCCACTCAATGCCGTTTCCTCCTTCCTCGTAAACTGAGGTTCCTTTTGATGTATCCATGATATACCCAGGAAATTACAGAATACAGGATTGGAACCGCATAATATCCTATCCTATTTTTCTGTTTTATTGGATTTGTTGATGTAATAGGAGTGATCAAGAGATGAAGAACCCATTCACTGCTCTGTTCCGTGCGCGGGA
>CACZZH010000199.1 GCA_902785635.1 uncultured Lachnospiraceae bacterium | reverse complement strand
ATTCTGCAAAAAATGCGGCGGTCGTCTGGAATATGATTTTTATAATTACTCGCAGATGGGGGTCTATCACTGTCCGTCCTGCGGTTTTTTTTTTTTTTTGATACTCTTCGACGCCAGTGACATCTCCATGAAGGACGGCCTTTCTTTCCGGGTAGGGAATGATCTTCTGAAAGCAGATTACCGGGGCTTTTACAATATTTACAATATCCTGGCGGTATACAGTGCACTGAGTATGTCGGGACATTCGCCTGAAAAGCTGAATGAGGTGCTGAAAAACTATAATCCCCAGAACGGCAGAAATGAAAAGTTTACGATCCGCGGAACCAGGGTCCTCCTGAATCTTGCAAAGAATCCGGCGGGTTTTAATCAGAATATTGCCGCAGTAATGGAAGATAAGAGCCGGAAGGATATTATTATCGTGATCAACGATAATGCCCAGGACGGAAAAGATATTTCCTGGCTGTGGGATGTGGATTTCGATGCATTTGCAGACAGTTCGATCCATTCGATCACGGTAAGCGGAATCCGGGCGCAGGATATGCGCCTGAGGCTGAAGTATGTGGATATTCCCGCCATTCTTGAAGGCAGCGTCGAAAAGGCGATCCGCGACCGTCTTGCCGACGGATGCGGTAATCTCTATGTACTGGTGAATTATACCGCACTTTATTCTACCCATAATATTCTGACATCCATGCAGAAGAAGGGAGGCACATCATGAAGCTGTCGATCGGACATCTTTATCCGGATCTCCTCAATCTGTACGGCGACCGCGGAAATATCCAGTGCATGCGCAAGAGGTGTGAATGGAGAGGAATCGGGGTGGAAGTCACTGAGTTTTCTCTTCAGGATACGATCGATTTTACAAAGCTGGATATCGTGCTTCTGGGAGGCGGTTCCGACCGTGAACAGCAGATCGTATGCACAAGACTGCAGACGATCCGGGATGACATGAAAGCCTATGTTGAGGACGGCGGAAGTGTGATCGCCGTATGCGGAGGATATCAGCTTCTGGGCCATTATTATGAAACAGATGACGGAAGGATGGAAGGACTTTCACTGGTAGACCTCTATACGGTTCAGGACAGTCCGCGGCTGATCTCCAATATCGTTCTGAAAAATAATGAGGTTTTTCCGTACGAGATCGTTGGATTTGAGAATCACGGCGGCAGGACTTATACAGGTTCGAATCGTCCGTTCGGTGAGGTTGTGTACGGATCAGGCAACAACGGGAAAGACGGAAAAGAAGGCGTCCTGTATAAAAACGTGGTAGGGACTTATCTGCACGGACCATTGCTTCCGAAAAATCCTCATGTATGTGATTATCTTCTTTCAAATGCTCTGGAGAGAAAATACGGAAAAGGAGATCTTCAGGAGCTGGATGATACGCAGGAAAGAGAAGCAAACCGCTATATTTGTGAAAGATTTCAGGTGAAATAAAGCGGGATGCCTCTATGGCCTCACGCAGGGCGGATCAGACAGAGGTAAAAAAGAAACGGAAAGGAAACTGCGCATAAAATGAAATTTCCATACAGGCTCTTGCGGGCCGCATATATGGCGCTGGGTATAGTATTGGCTGCGGAAAGTGCCGTTATGCCGGTGCTTGCCGAAGAATACTACGAAGAGAACTATGATTATTACGGGGATGATTCCTATAATGATGAATCCTGGGACGAATCCTGGGATGATTCTGAGGATTCCTACAACGAAGAAGAGGAAGAAGAGGAATATATCCCGGAAGCATATTATGCTCCCATCCAGACCAATGCATTACCGTCATGGCCGGAGGGACAGGCAGTACAGGCTGCTTCGGCTATCGTCATGGATATGGATACGGGAGCGGTGCTCTACGGTAAGAGTATTTTTGATGCGCATTATCCGGCCAGCATCACCAAGATCATGACGCTGCTGGTGGCAGTTGAAAACGGGGATCTTGATGAGGTGATCACCTGCTCACCGGAAGTTTTTAATATTGAGGCGGAAAGTTCGAATGCAGGTATTGCACCGGGCGAGGAGGTGACTCTTCGCCAGGCACTTTACGGATTAATGCTCGAATCTGCCAATGATCTGGCCATGGCGATCGCTGTGCATATCGGCGGCAGTGTATCAGGCTTTGCGCAGATGATGAATGACAGGGCAGCCGAACTTGGATGTGTGAATACGCATTTTGTCAATCCGCACGGCCTGCATGATTCTCAGCATTATGTATGTGCGTATGATATGGCATTGATCGGGCAGGCTGCCTATGCGAACGAGACGTGCCGGAAATTCATGTCGACTGTTGAGGAAAATATTCCTCCGACCAACATGACGGATGAGACAAGGTATTTCATCAACCATCAGCGCATGCTTCGCACGGACAGTGAATATTATCAGAGCTGGTGTACCGGGGGGAAGACCGGATATACGACTGATGCGTGGAACACGCTGGTGACTTTCGGGGAAAAGAACGGACTCAGGCTTGTATGCGTACTTCTTCAGGAAAACGGTATCGAGAAGCAGTATCTTGAGACGACGGATCTGATGAATTACGGTTTTGACAATTTTCAGCACAAGACCGTAAACATGCAGGTGGATTCTCCTACGTTCTACGAGCTGATCGGTTTTAATTATCCCAATCCGGATGGGGTGATCTATCAGTCGGACGAGCTTAAACAGAAAGTGATAACGATCAAACAGCCCGGAACCGTGACACTCCCGGCAGATATTGACGTTTCTGTTCTTACCGCCGGAGGAGACGGGAAAAATCCGGGAGAGGTCCTTTATTACTATGAAGGGCAGCTGGTCGGAAGCGGTCAGATCGGTTTTACTCCGGTTCCATCCGGTATTCATTATTCATTCGAAGAAAAGAGGGATATGGATACGATCCTCCAGACCGCGGAAAAAACAAAACGCGAGGATGAGATCGAAGAGACCTTCAAGAAGGCCTGGAATAATATCGAATCTTTTGGGAAAAGAATCTTTGAATGGGTCACAGATTATATTGAGAATAATCGTATGACGGTCGTCCTTGCCGGGGCTCTGGTCCTGTTTGTTCTGCTGATCCTGATCGCTATCATGATCATGCGTGTGACAAGTGATTACCGGATCCGGAGGAGAAGAAAGGCAGAAGAACGCCAGAGAAGACGCCGTGAGGAGGAGATCGACCGGAAATCTGCGGTCGAGATCGAAGAAGAATTGCGTGAAGCAATGCGTCAGGAGCAGGAAAAACGGCAGAAGGAAGAAAAAAAGGCTGCTCTTGAGCGGGAAAAGGAAGCAAAGCTGCGGGAGGCAGAATCCGTCCTGGAAGAGATCGAGAGAATGGAGCAGGCAGAAAGAGAAGCAAAGGGTGCGGATAAAAATACACGATAAAGGATGAATAACCGGGTAGTCTGTTTCAGAAAGGAAGGAACATATGAATTGGGTTGCGCCTATAAAAGACGATGAGACACTGGCAAAGTTCAGGGAAAAACTGCAGACAATGGATGAAAAATACTACATTATGTTCGAGATCGGTGTCGGTACGGGCATGCAGCTGCAGGAGATCCTGAAACTGAAGGTCAAGGATGTACGCGGGAAAGATGAGATCGAAGCATACATCGGCACAAAGCATATTCGCAGGACCTTCCGTTTTCCTGAAGAACTGAAAAGTGAGATCATGGAATACACCGAAGGAATGGATCCGGAGGAATACCTGATCCAGGGATATGCCAGCTCCAAGGAAGCCCTTTCAAGAGAACAGGCTTACCGTGCTCTTAAAAATGCCGGAAAAAGCATTGGCCTTACCTCCATCGGTGCCCAGACGATGCGTAAGACCTTTGCGTGGAGATATTACCGTGAGACAGGAGATATCTACTATCTGCAGAACCTGTTGAATCATGCTTCTCCTTCGATCACCTATCGTTATATCGGTGAAAAACCCAATGTTGAGGTCGTGCTCAAAAAGCTTACTGCCGAAGAGAATGAACGCAGCCGTTATGTCCTTCTGAATGAAGACGGCGGAATGAAAAGAATTGGCAGGATCCGGGAAACATTGGATCAGGTGGAAAAAGAACTGGAAAATCCCGGCAATAATGACGCATTTTACGGAAGAGTGGACTGTTTCCTCAATGAGCTTGAGGAACTGATCCGAAATTATGAAGAGACCTCAGCCAAAAGTAAAAGATGAGTTTTGGCAGTGTCAGATACTCATTTTTGGGCAGATTGACAGGAAAAAGGAAAATAAATCGTCACATTGTACAGCAGGCGATATAGGGGTTTTCGAAATGGGCATAAATGACGGCTCTTCGAATAAAACTTTGGACAGTTCAGCTATGGCGCAGGTTTGAAAAAAAAGGTATACTCTTGATTTGAGAGGGAACAATTTCCCGTGTACGTTTTTTTTATCTTTGACGTTTACAGGAGGAAGTCAAGATGGCAAGCTTATCATTGGAACACATTTGCAAAAAATATCCGAACGGATTTGAAGCTGTAAAAGATTTTAATCTGGAAATCGCTGACAAAGAATTCATCATCTTCGTAGGACCGTCCGGTTGCGGTAAATCCACTACTCTTCGTATGGTAGCAGGTCTGGAAGAGATCTCCAGCGGCACACTGAAGATCGGCGACAGAGTCGTTAACGACGTTGAGCCGAAGGACAGAGATATCGCAATGGTATTCCAGAGCTATGCTCTGTATCCGCATATGACCGTATATGATAACATGGCTTTCTCCCTGAAGCTTCGCAAGACCCCGAAGGATCAGATCGACAAGATGGTCCGTGAAGCAGCCAAGATCCTGGATCTGGAGAAACTGCTCGACCGTAAGCCGAAGGCTCTTTCCGGCGGTCAGAGACAGCGTGTTGCTATGGGACGTGCTATCGTGCGTAACCCGAAGGTGTTCCTGATGGACGAGCCGCTGTCCAACCTGGATGCTAAGCTTCGTGTTCAGATGAGAACCGAGATCTCCAAACTGCATCAGAGACTGGGCGCTACCATCATTTATGTAACACATGACCAGACCGAGGCTATGACGCTTGGTACCAGAATCGTTGTTATGAAAGACGGCGTGGTACAGCAGGTGGATACTCCGCAGAATCTGTA
>CACZZH010000198.1 GCA_902785635.1 uncultured Lachnospiraceae bacterium | reverse complement strand
CATACATAGACAGCGCATAATAGCTGACCTGCAGTGCATCCGCGATACAGGTCAGTGTGTCCCTGTCCGGCTTGCGATTTCCCAGTTCATAGTTCCTCAGCGCAGAGTCACTCAGACCGATCTTCTCTGCCAGTTCTTTCTGCGTCAGGCCTGCCTTCTTCCGGAAATAACGTATCCTCATACCTGTTGTATATCCTAAAAACAGCATAATTTACCCCTCCAGGTCCGTATTTTTCTCCATTATAACAAAAACCGTTCGAAAATGAAATATTTTTGCGAAAATGTATTGACAGTTCATTTATGAACTGCTATGATGACGTCAAAATAACCGTTCGATATTGAACGGAGCGGACTTTGACAACTGAATACCCATCATCAGGAACTTTCGTTTCGACTGCGAGCATGCGATGACCGGCGCGCCATGATCCCGGACCTTCCGGAGGAGCGAGAAACGCAATGAGGATCCAAAAGGCGGATGGCATCTGCAATTGTGCCACGACCAGCGAAGCGGACAATGATACTTCCGTCCGGCAGCACGTAGTGCGGGGCGGCCCGTGGAGATCCTTCGGGGGGTTCGATTCCCATGAGAGTACTGCCCAGTCCAGCAGCCGCCTGATGACAGAACCGGGATGGCCCGGGAAGCGGACGGAGCGCTGCGAATACTCCGCACATGATACGTCAAGATACTATCGGGGATCAGATCCTGCATTTGATACTGATCTGATCCCCCTGATTCTGAAAATACAGAGTCGGCATACATAGTTGTTTCAAGCACACCTATTTTGTTGTGCAGAGAAACGGCTGTGTATGCCGGCTTTTTTTCGTGGTCTGAAAGCCGGCAGTGACGGTCATGACGCAGATGACGATGCTATTGCCTCAGGGGAAATGACCGTCACGACCGTCATCATCGTCATTCGAAGAGACCACTGAAGCCAGAACAGAATTGGAGGTAAAACTATGGCTTTCAAATTGATAAGTGCGGAGGAGCTGTTCTATCAGCCGCTGGATCCTGCAAAGGCAGAGATGATCATAGAGGATATGATCCCGCAGGGCCTGACGCTGATAGCCGGCGCTCCCAAGTCAGGCAAAAGCTGGATGATGCTGGACATGTGCCTTGCCGTATCATCCGGGAGGTCTTTTCTGGGAAGGAAGACGCTTCACTGCGAGGTCGCATACTTTCCCCTGGAGGATCAGGAAGAACGGGTGAAAAAAAGGATGCTGGATCTGGGTGAGGCGGTGGATGAGAAAGAGATGCAGTCAAACATGCTCAGCGCGAAGATATCGAAGTTCTACTACACGGTCTTCTACCCGGCAGGCATCACCATGACACAGAAGCGTACGGCCAGCGAACGCCTGATGACACTGACGTACCAACCAGAGCCCGAGAACAATGCTCCGGTTGAAGAGCCGCAGGAGACCTGGGATGAATCCGTTGCGAAGGCGAAGCAAATTCTCGCAAAGGGCGGTGAGCGCACATGAGGTATGGCCACGAAATGTATTGCCGTGAAAAGTATGTCTACGAATGTAGCGAGCATAGGCGATGTATCGCCGCCGGTGTAGCCGACCCGGTAAACCGGCCCCGGCCATACACCGGATTGGGGCCTCCCGCCCCTATGACCCCGGGAACTTTCCGGCAGAAATTGATTCGATCGAACAACAAATTAATAGGAAAGGCAGGTTAAAAAATGAGGGAACGAAATACAGGGATCAACATCAGAGTAACGGAATCAGAGAAGAAAACGATCACCGAAAACGCAGGACGATGCAACCTGACAGTATCAGAATATCTCCGAAAACTGGCGATGGAGCATGAGCCAAAAGAGCTTCCGAAGAGAGAAATCTATGAAGAAATGGTCAGTCTTGACCGGAAATTCCGCCGGCTGTTGAGCGAACTGGTGCCAAGTGAAGACGCTGCACTGCAGGAAAAATATATCCATGAGCTGCAGGAACTCAGAGACATCATGAACCGGATCTGGCTGCTTCTGATGGCAAACTACGATGTCAAAAAGGCAGGAAAGAAAGGAGTATCATTAGATGGCAACGACTAAGATATGGCCGATCAAGGACAGTCTGAGACGGGTCACGGAATATGCTTCGAATCCGGAGAAAACAGAATATGATGACCTGAAAGCCTCCATCGGCTACGCAGTCAACGGAGAAAAAACGGGATTCGATGATGAAAAAGTCTATCTCACCACCGGCATCCGGTGCGATGCAGACACCGCCTTTGAAGAGATGATGGCAGTTAAGGAGTCTTTCGGAAAGACCGGAGGCAATGTAGCCTATCATGCGTATCAGAGCTTCAAACCGGGCGAGGTCACGCCGCAGATGTGTCATCAGATCGGCGTCGAACTTGCCGAAAAGCTCTGGGGCGACCGGTATCAGGTGCTGGTCGCGACACATCTTGACAAAGAGCATCTGCACAATCATTTCATCGTAAATTCTGTCTCCTTCGTTGACGGAAAGAAGTTCAATGACAACAAAGCTGCTTACCGGAAGCTGCGGCAGACTTCCGATGAACTATGCAGGGAGCACGAACTGTCCGTGATTGAACGACCGGGAGGCAGAACGCCGCGGCAGATCTATTTCGCGGAGAAAAACGGCGAAGCGACCAGATACAATCTGATGCGCTGGGCAATCGATGATGCAGTCTCCGAGAGTACAAATATTGAGATGTTCGAGGCTGTTCTCCGGAAGAAGGGCTACCGGATCCGGGCGGACGCAAACCGGAAATACCCGGTGATCTGTTCTGTTTATGGCGGCAGACCTACAAGACTTTATCAGCTCGGCGCAGAGTATGAACCGCAGAAGATCTATGCGAGGGTCTGTGAAAATGACCTCAGCACCAGAGAAAACTATTACCGGTTCATGTATGGGAACGGCATGAGATTTCAGCCAAAGAGGATCCATAAACGAAGCCCGAAACCAAAGCAGAAGATCACAGGATTGTTCGCTTTGTATCTGCACTATCTGTATCTTCTCTGCTACCGGCCGAAGCGAAATCATTATCAGCCGATGACACCTGAAATGAAAGCGGCGATGCGCAAATGCGACGAATATTCCCGGCATGCACGGCTCCTGGCCAGAGAACATCTCAGCACAGAAGATGACGTGAAAGCACTGATCGACAGATGCGATGAACGCATCACCAGCCTTTGCGATGAACGGCAGAAGATCCGCAACAGGATGCGAAGATGTCATGACCAGGATGAGCTCACCGGGCTTCGGCAAATGCGGGACAGCCTGACGGCGGAAATCAAAACGCTTCGAACGGATAAGAAAACCGCCGGTCAGATCCTGGACCGGGCGGAGCAGATCCGGGAGGATGTGACCAGAGAATACGCCGCTCGGGGCAAGGATCAGAGGCGGAAAACAAAGAAGCAGGAGCACGAAACAAGATAAAAAGAATACGGTATCGAGACACCCTTGTGGGAATCCATTTCTCACAGGGGTTTTGAATTTTAAAGGGAAAAGCGATGAAAAAAATAGATTGGAGTTTAAGACCGGAGTTACAGGGAATGGTTGAAGATGGTATAATTACGGAGACACAGGCAAGGGAGGTGATAATGAAAGCGAAAAAAACTGAAGAAGAAAAGAAACGGGATGAACTGCAGGCAATGTTCAGCAAAGTCCATACAGCGCCGATCACGCAGAGCTCCGACGGCAGATGGCGTACGAAAATCACAACACCAGATGGGAAAAAGAAAGCAATTGCGAAGACCTATCTTGAAGACATGGAGCGTGCTCTGAATCTGAACTATTTCGGAGTCGAAGGCACGAAAAAGGTCCTCGAAACCGTAACCATCAGGTCGCTGTATCCGATCTGGCTTGAGGAGAAAAAGCAGCTTCAGGAGGCAAGTACGATCATATCGATCGAATCAAAATGGCGCAACGACATCGAACCTTGTGAGCAGCTTGTAGATACGCCGATCAAGGAACTGAACGTCGATATTATCAAAACATGGGCATTGCGGTTGCTCAATGGGACCGACGGAAAGCCAGGATGCAAGGTTGGACATTTCTACAATGTCAAGGCTATCGTGAATGAGATACTGGACAAGGCTATCGCGCGCGATATCGTGCAGTATAACGTGTCCAGAAACACAAAGATCGAGGGAATGAAAGCCAGAAAGGCAAAGGAAAAGGCAGCAAACTCGGAAGAGGACGAAGACGATAATCAGGAAGGAATCATCACTCTGACAGATGAGGAACTGGCAAAGATAGAAGTCGCTGCAAGAGATCTGATGAATGACAAGCAGACCGAACGTCCGCTGACATATCTGATGTTCCTCTTTGAGAGGGAAGTCGGACTGAGGATCGGTGAGCTGCTTGAACTGAAGCACAAGGATGTCATGAAAGACGGCCTGCATGTGAGAAGATTCTATGCTTATTCAGAAGACTCGATAGACCCGGAAACCGGAGAGAAGGTCTATAAGATTAAGAACTGGCTGAAGAATTACAAGATCTCACGAGTGGTTCCACTGACGGATGAAGCTCTTGCCATCCTTGATGAAGTGAAGCGTGTCAAGAAAGAACTTGGCATAGAATCGGACCATCTGTTTTCTATCAATAATCATCCTGTGGATTACAGCCATGCGAACCGCTGCATGAAAAAAATGTGCAGAAAAGCAGGTCTTCCCGACCATCGCATGTATGTGTTCCGCAAAACCTGGATCACTGCGATGGTAGATCATTCCGATCTTACACTGGCCCAGATCGCGAATCTGGCCGGAAATACGACGGCAGTCATTATGAAATCCTACTACGGAAGACGGGACGGACTGCCTGATCCATCAACCATTTCTGCCGCACTCAGAGGCGGCAGTGTTACCAAAAAGTCGCAAGAAATTGCGTAAAAAACAAAAAGTGTTACCAAAACTGTTACCAAAATGCAGTAACCTATCTGAAAATCCATTCCAAAAAAGACGAAGGAACGTTGAAATTTCAACGTTCCGTACATGGTGGAGCATAGGGGGATCGAACCCCTGACCTCCAGATTGCGAACCTGGCGCTCTCCCAGCTGAGCTAATGCCCCATAAGCGATTCATTTGTAAATCT
>CACZZH010000197.1 GCA_902785635.1 uncultured Lachnospiraceae bacterium | reverse complement strand
ACCCATGATCGACCTGGCTTCCAATCGCTGATAGGCTTCATACTCTTTGGGATTGATCTCCCGAATCTTTTCCGTATCCGGAATGATTAGCGGTTTCTGCTCAATCAGATGCTGTGCCCAGGTAGCAAACTCTTCCGTAAATTCGATGTCATTGAACAGCGTATCCTGCATCGGTCCGAGCTCCGAGTCGTACCAGATCTCAGGTATGAACACCTGGGTCTGCAGGTCTGCGATCAGAATGCCGCACCAGTCAGCATCATAGAAATCACAGCATGCTTTCATGACCCGGACGGCAATTGCCATGGGATCTTCTTCGTTATGAGCATCCGCTTCTACTGACACGATCGTCTGAAACAGTTTTTCCTGAAACTCATAGCGCTGCATGTCTTCTTCAGGCACCATCCGGTAATCTCCGGCCGGCTTCTCCGGCAGAGACTCTGTCTTCTGCCTTTTCGAGAATAATCTACTGAGCATGTTCTGACCCCCTCTCTGATGTGTTAATTCATGTCAATATATGGGTATGTAAAAAGTCCGCAGAGCTACCCTGTTGAAACCTGGCAGTCCTGCGGACATCCTTTTCCTATGATCAGACTACCAGCTAACAGATACTCTTGTTCGTTGGCAGACCTTTCGTTTGCGTCAGATATTGTTTTCTTCCAGTACCTCTATGATTTTTGTCATCATCTCATCGCAGATCTTCTGACCCTTCTTTGAAATTCTTGTTGGCTTGTATCCATATGGGGCCGATCCTTCCTTAACCATCCAGACATCTGATGATTTTTCGGCCATTGATTTGATTCCCCGCAGAAGATAGCGAACATCCGTCTTGGTAATATCGGAAAACTTCATAACGTACGAAAGGGATGGAGCCGCAGCCCCGTTTTCCACCTTACTGATATACTTGTCGGTGATTCCCATTGCCTCCGCCAACGATTCCTGCGTATGGCCCGCACGAATGCGCTCTTCCTGAAGGCGGCTGCCAATGCCGACTTTGTCCAAATCATATTTAATTTGCATTGGTACCACCTCCTTCTCCTTGGATTATCACCATTATAGAAAGGTATACTTGGAGGCGGAACTGACGAGGACTGAGAGCCTGCATCGAAAGGTGCACTCCAAGTACACCTTCTGCATATTTGTCCCCAATATCTAAGAAGGCTCGGGCACAGGAGAACAGATCCCCTCGCTCCGAGTCTTCTAAAAGGCCGTTGTTAAGACAGTATCCGGCTGCCTTAAAAAATTTTCTCCGCTGCTGTCATGCAGCTGATCACAATCATCATTTGCATCACTTTTTTTCTTTTCTCCTGTAAGTATTCTTGATTCCTGAGCACCTCATCCTTCCGGATGCAGGAACCGGCCGATCGTCTCAAACAGCTTGTCGATAAAGATCGGTTTCTCTTCAAACGCATCCATCCCGGCAGCCAGTGCGGCAATCCGGTCCTTTTCGGACACGCTCGTAGTCATAGCAATGATCGGGATCCCGGCTTTTACCGGATCCGGAAGCTGACGGATCCTCCGGGTGGCCTGAAGACCGTCCATGTTCGGCATCATGACATCCATCAGGATCAGGTCGTAGTATCCTGCCGGAGCAGACTCCACCTTCTCCAGGCAGATCTGTCCGTCCTCGGCAAACTCTGCAGCTGCGCCAGTCTGCTTCAGAATCTCTGCTGCGATCTCTCTGTTGATCTCTATATCATCCGCAACCAAGATCCGCTTGCCAGTAAAGGAGAAGCTCTGTGCCTGTACCTGTCCGGAAGTGATCCTTTCCTGCAGGTACTTTTCAATATTCTCTGGAGAAACCGAATAGCCTTCACAGCATCCATCCCGGCTTCCGCTGCAGCATTTCTCATTCAGGATCCGGTCAAACATCGACATCATGTATTCACCGGAGAACTTGATCCCGTCCAGATACTTCTGCAGCATCTCCGGATCATCGTGATTGTTTCGGATGATTTCAACACAGCCCAGGATAATATGAAGCGGCATCCGGATATCACGGGACATCTCAAATGCCTGAAGCAGCTTTGACGGCTGGCATGTCTCTTTGCATTCTCTCAGCAGCCCGTCCACTGTTGTTCCAAGAATGTCTGCAAGTTTTGGAAATAAAGCGATGTCCGGATAAGAAAGATCTCTCTCCCACTTAGATACGGCTTTGTCAGTAACGCCAAGCAATTCTGCCAGCTGAAGCTGGGTCAGATTGTTCTGCATCCGCAGGGTGCGGATACAGGAGCCAAGTGTAGATTGCTTCACTGTATACACCTCCTGCGCCATAAAATATCATGAGGGAGAGAGGCAGACAATCGACTGATGGTTTAGCTGCGCTATATTACGCTTTTATTCGCCGCTATACAGGTTAAAAAGCATCACCCGCATTTTTATCTGTTGACCAGGATTTGCTTTTGACAAAAATAAGCACTCAAATTCATTCTTATCAATGACTGTGACATTTCTCATGCCTGCCTCACCGATGAATATACATCCTTGTCATCTCCGGTTCCCCGTCCCCCTGCACCATGCAGAGGAACTCCCAGCCGTAGCGCTCATAAAAACCGGTGTGATCGGTGACCAGATACAGGGGTGTAATGTCCTTGGCGCGCATATCCTCCACCGCCATGTTCAGCAGCCGCCCGGCGATTCCCTGACAGCGACAGGCTTCTTCGGTGTATACCGCGCAGACATTCGGCGTCAGATCCTTTCGGTCATGGAAGTCGTTTTCAATGACCCCCAGTCCTCCGACGATCCGCTCACCGCTAAGGCACAGATACCAGCCGTATTCCGTCTCCCGATTCAGGTAAGCCGTCATGCAATTGAGATAGGCTTCTGTCGGCACGCGCCATTTTTCGTGGAACCAGGTTGTCGCCCGATCCATGAACTCCGGGCGGTCACGCAGGGTAATGAAGGTATATTTCGATTTCATGTTTTCTTCCTCCAAATGAAAAAGCCCAACACCCGGCGAAAACCAGCTAATTCCCCACGGTTTCCGCTCGCTTTTCCGCGGCTATCGACTGCGGATCCATGCGGCAGCCTCCTGCTCGGGGCTGTCTGTCAAGACATCCGGCGGGATCGGCTCCTCACAGAACACTTCGCCTGTGCGCAGTGCCACGTCCGCTCCGACGGTCAGCACGATCTGCGTTCCGTCGTACAGGCGGAAGATGGTGTTGGTGCTGGCATATCCGGCTGTCGGGGAGCCAAAACTGCGCACGTTTTCCAGTCCCCGGAAGGCCAGCAGCACGGCCTCGCCGGAGCTGCCCGTCCATTCGTCGGTCAGGATGGCGATGGGGATCGTCTCGGGCATTTTGAAGCTCTCCACTGTCATGCCGCTTCCGCCCGAAAAAGCGCCGTTTGCCAGTGTCATGGTGTTCATCTGGCCGCTGGCATACCGGGTGCCCAGCAGGGGACCGTCCGGCAGCAGCGGGGAGAGTGCGCAGATCATCGGCGCCAGATCGCCGCCGCGGTTCCCGCGCAAATCGAGGATTACACCGGCGGCGTCCTGGTGTTCACGCAGCCAGGAAAGCACGATCTGCGCGTATTCCTGTGCCTGCTCCGCTCCCTGCGTGAATTCCGGGATCACAAGGGTCACGATACCGTGCTCCATGCTGTCGGTGCTGACCAGCGGAAGGTTGATCGGGTCCTCCCGGGCTTCCTCCTCTTCCGCCGGTGTGATCAGCCGGGAATGCTTGCCACCCGCAGCGGAGAGCGCTTGGCACAGGATCGGCCAGGTATCCTCATATCTCTGCGCGGCGCGCAGAGCATCCTGTGCCGCCGCCTTTGCCTCCCGCCACTCCTCCGCAGAGGAGTAATACCCGTTCTCCATAATGGCAAGCGCACGTTCCCCGTAAGATTGCGGGCTGGGCTTGCGCAGATAGATGCCGAAGTTCGGCCCATAGAGCAGAAGAAAAGCGAGAAGCAAAGCCAGTACAACCGCCAGCAATGCGGCGGAAAAAATGAGGATTTTTCTTTTCATGGAATGAATACCATCCTTTTTCTTGTGTTATCCCTGTTATTTGTGCCAGTCCCTCACATAGCGCTTTGCTCGCCCAGCTCCAGCCGCATGAGCACGACCTCCTGCCAGCCGGTCAATCGGGAACGGAAGCCCTTTGGGTTTCTGCCATATTCTACAAATCCCACGCTCTCATACAGGGCTATGGCGGATCTGTTCTCTGCCACGACTTCCAGTTCCAGTTGGGCATATTCCGCTCTTTTTGCACATTCAATGCAGGCCTTAGTCAGTGCCCGTCCGACGCCGAGGCCCCAGTATGCCTTATCCACACTGATGCCAAACTCCGCACGATGACGGATCTTTTCCTTTCGACCGACACAGGTAACACCTGCCGAGCCAACGATCGCGCCGTCAACAAACGCAAGGAGTTCGATTTCATCGGCACTGTCTGTCTTTCTCCGCAGCAGCTCCGCTTCGTCCTCAGCGGTATAGCTGTGCTCCTCCGGATATGTGAGTAGAAAATCCGTCTGTGCATGGGTGACGTTGAAGATATTGAGCAGCGCCTGCCCGTCCTCCGCCGTTCCGTTTCGGAGCGTGCAGGCTCTGCCGTCTTTCAGGGTAATGGTTTTATGATACTCCATCTTGTCCTTCCTTCTGTTCAAATGCCAGTTTTAAGGCGTTTCAAAGCGTCTGCGTTGTGCGCTGTGATCGCTCCCAGCTTCTCACAGCGCTCCATTTCCCTGCAGCTGCCGCATGTCTCCATTTGTTTCCCCATGGCGCACTGCCGAATGGGGCACAGGGAATCGCAATATGGCGTCTTAATCCCCGGAATCCTGCACCCTGAGCAATTGATCATTTCAACCGTAATCTCCACACCGTTCAGTTCAGACCACTCCCTGGCGACTCGTTGGCGCAGCGCATCATCATTGTTCAGGGTTGCAAGACGGGCCTCACACGCCTCACAGTTTAATCCGCAATAAGCAATATATTCATTCATGTCCGATATCCTCCGCAGTGGTTTCACTTTTACTTTTCTGGTAAAAGACGAATCCATCCTCAACCTTTATGGTCCGATAGCCTAATCTTTTGTAAAAAGCATTTGTCCGCTCATTCCAACATGGGGTATCCAGATGAA
>CACZZH010000196.1 GCA_902785635.1 uncultured Lachnospiraceae bacterium | reverse complement strand
GGGATGCGGAGCAACCGTGGGTAAGTTTGCCGGAATGGACTACTGCATGAAGTCCGGCATCGGAAGTTATGCTGTTCAGATCGGCGAACTGAAAATTGGTGCGATCGTGATCGTAAACGCCCTGGGCGATGTTTATGACTGGAAGAACGGCGAACAGATCGCGGGCATGCTCAACGAGGAAAAGGACGGACTCCGTTCTACCTCTGAGTACATGCGGCAGAATTATGCTGTAGTCGAGAACAAATTTGTCGGCAATACCACGATCTGTGCTGTATTTACAAACGCATATTTTGATAAGGCGCAGCTGTGCAAGATCGCGGGTATGGCACATGACGGCTATGCCCGGTCCATAAACCCCGTTCATACCTCTGCCGACGGGGACAGTATATATGCTGTGTCGATCGGCGATATTTCCGCAGATCAGGATCTGGTCGGTGCCCTTTCAGCTGAGATCGTCAGTGAGGCGATCATCCGTGCCGTTGAGAATGCGGAAGGGGCATATGGATTTCCTTCGTGGAAGGATCTGAATAAAGAATGATCTGTGAATGATCTGCATATCTCTCCGGCCAGGTATTTATGCGGCCATTTACAGAACCAGAGGATCCGAAATACAGAAACAGCAGATGAAAAGCAGATCTGAGAAAGAGGTATGCAATGCTTGCTTACAACGCATTCAGTCACAGATATCCTTCTGTACGAAACGTGGTTTACGGAAAGAACGGAATGGCCTGTTCCACGCAGCCGCTGGCCAGTTCCATAGGAATACAGGTGATGAAGGACGGCGGAAATGCCATTGACGCCGCTGTTGCGATGGCGGGAGCAATGCCGCTGCTGGAGCCCACCGGCAATGGACTTGGTTCGGATGCTTTCTTTCTGATATGGACGAAGGGGAAGCTGTACGGACTGAACGCCTCCGGTTTTTCACCCCGAAGCCTTGATGCGGAACACGTGCGGAAACTCGGGTATGATCAGATGCCCGACAGTGGCTGGATCCCGGTGATGGTGCCGGGGGCTGTCGCGGGCTGGTGTGAACTGGCAGGGCGCTTTGGCAGCATGCCCCTTGCTGAACTGTGGCAGCCGGCCGTCTGTTACGGTGAGGAAGGCTTTCCGGTCAGCCCGAATGTGATCGTGCAGTGGCGGTCGTCAAAGGAACGGCTCCGGAAGGAGTATGAGAAAGATCCGGAAGTTTTCGGGCCATGGATGGAGCTGTTCGGAACGGTCCCTGCCCAGGGACAGATCTTCCGGAACCCGGATTACAGCCGCACCCTCAGAGAACTCGCGCAGTCAAGGGGGGAGAGCTTTTACCGTGGTCCGATCATGGAAAAGATCATTTCCTTCTCGGAACGGACCGGAGGTTTTTTATCGAAAGAAGATATGATATCGTACCACCCCGACTGGGTGGAGCCGATCTGCGTGCAGTACAGAGGCTATGAGGTCTGGGAGATGCCGCCAAACGGCCACGGGATCACCGCGCTTATGGCGCTGAAAATGCTGCAGGGCTTTGATCCGGGAAGGGAAAAAGAGGATCCGGAAGTCTACCACCGGTGCATCGAGGCGATCAAGCTGGCATTTGCCGATACCAGAAAGTATGTGGCTGATCCCGCCTGCATGAAGACGCAGGTGGAGGATCTCCTTTCCGACCGCTATATAAACAGCCGGAGAGCTCTGATCGGGACCGAAGCGATCACTCCGGAAGCAGGGGATCCTTCCTGCGGTGATACGGTCTATTTCTGTACTGCCGACGGTCAGGGAAACATGGTCTCCTGTATTCAGTCCAATTATCGCGGCTTTGGCTCCGGCATCTGCATTCCCGGAACCGGCATTACGCTGCAGGACCGGGGTGCTAACTTTTCACTGGATGAGGAGAGCGATAACTGTCTGAGAGGCGGAAAACGTGCATATCATACCATCATCCCGGGGTTTCTTACAAAGGGTGGAGAGCCTGTGGGGCCGTTCGGCGTGATGGGCGGATTCATGCAGCCACAGGGCCATGTACAGATCCTGGTCAACAGCATCGACTTTGCCATGAACCCGCAGGAAGCGCTCGATGCGCCGCGGTTCCAATGGGTCGGAGGAAAAAAGGTTATGCTGGAGAAAGCGGTTCCCGAGGCGATCGCACGGGAACTTGAGAAACGGGGTCATGAGATTCTGAGAGCAGAAACGAACCTGAATATGGGCAGAGGCCAGATCATTTGGAAAAATGCGGACGGAGTTCTGTGCGGAGGGACAGAATCCCGTGCAGACGGAGCTGTGGCAGCGTTCTGAGAGATCCGTCTGAAACCGCACCGTCTGAAACTTCTTATAGTTTCTGCGGTTCGGTACTGTTTTGCGGTATCAGGAGGCTTCTATGATCCGACAGAAAGAGAGAAAGCGTATGACATACGAAGAAGCGGAAGCTATGATCCCGGCAGGGCTCTATCGTCACTTCAAAGGGAATTATTACAGGGTCCTTTATATTGCCCGTCACAGCGAGACCACAGAACCGATGGTCGTCTACCGGGCGCTTTATAACGACAGAGGGATATGGGTCCGTCCTGCCGAAATGTGGAATGAGACCGTAGAACGTGACGGAAAAACGCAGCAGAGGTTTCGTCCGTTAAATTCGCAGGAACGGATAGCATATTACGAACAGCTTTTTAATGAACTGAGCCTGACGGTTCAGGAAGAAAAACCGCTTACGGATGAGCTGAAGGACAAACTGCTGTTGCTGGAAGAGTATTATTCATCCGGTGAGTGGCAGGCAGACTATGAAGCAGATGAAGCCGGCCTTTTTCCGGCGGATCTGAAACGCGGCGTATTGTCACAGGATGGATTATATGATCTGCTTGAACGGCTGCAGCCTTAGGGTTTTTGTGATCCGGCCGGATTTCAGATCAGCAGCGACCGCATAAAAGGCAACAGCGAGTTGCGTGTTTTATACATGCCTTTGCAGTAAAATGACAGAAAAGAGGAGGTATGCGTTATGAACACGAAAGACATATTATTCGAACTCCGGACAAAGAATGGTCTGTCCCAGGATGATCTTGCAGAAAAAGTATTTGTAACCAGACAGGCAGTTTCACGTTGGGAAAACGGAGAAACCGTCCCGAACACGGAAACATTAAAATTATTGTCAAAGCTTTATAATGTTTCGATCAATACACTGCTGGGTTCCCCGTATAAGCTTATATGTCAGTGCTGCGGAATGCCGCTGGAAGATGAAATGATCGGGAGAAATGAAGACGGCACACTGAATGAAGATTACTGTAAATGGTGCTATGCCGATGGTACTTATACATACAGCGACATGAATGACCTGATCGAAGTCTGTATCCGGAATATGGTCAGCGAAAACTTTACAGAGGAGCAGGCCCGCGCATATCTGAAAGAAACACTGCCAAAGCTGGATTATTGGAAGAGATATGACGAGCTTAGTGACAACGGACAGTTTGAGGCATTTAAAACACAGCTTATTGATGAGATCAATGGCCTTCATATAGATGGGATGCCGGAAGTGACGAGGCTTAATGCACTGGTCGGAAAATTTGTTAATCTTGAATATAAACTGTCGAATGGTTCAAGCGTAAAGTTTCTGGATGATCAGACGACGTATCTGGGGAACCAGCTGAGGTCAGAGATCGTTGACGGGTTATGCTTCGGAGTTGTTGCCAATATGGATTTCATCCTGGTGTGTACATATGAGGAAGAAGGTGCAAATCCGGAACTTATTCTATACAAGAAAAGATGAAATGCCATCCTCCTGTTCATTCATGCATTGCTGCATTATCTTTATACTGAAAAGATCTCCATAACTTAATTAAAGAATCTGCTTCGACCCGAATCATCGGGAGAAGCAGTTTTTTTTCCCTGATCAACTTTCAGATCAAAAGTTAAAAAATACCATACAGTAAAATGAGATTTGAAGTATAATGTCATCAAGACAGAGCATGTATTATACAAAATCTAAAGAGAGGACTGTGACAAAGGAGAAAACACATGAATTTATTTAAAACACTTGCAAGTATGATCAGTTTTGGCTTTGACGGGTGGCACAATGCGACGGCTACGTTCACCGGAGAATGTATGGACCTGGGACATGAGGATAAGGATTTGAATTTGATGCTGAAGCTGGAGACCGCGGATCCTTCGAAGGGGGTATCCTCTTTGATATATGAGGTCACATACGAAGCATATGGAAGGGAAATAAAGGCATGGTATCATTTCCCGAACGGCGAAGATCCCGACCCTAAGGAGCTGGCAGGGAAGACCATGGAGATACGATTCCTCGAGAAAGATCCTCATCTGTTTGAGAAAGTCTGAACAGCCTGGAATAAAACAGAAAGCAGTTCATAAAAGCAGTTCATTTCGTAAAGAAAGGAGATCTGACATGGCGGAAAGGAACGGTAATTCCAATGTGATTACAAGAGAATATCTGGATTCTCTGCTGATCGAGACCAGATATATGAACTCGGACAATCCTGACAGGACAATGACGCTGTACGGAAGAAAATTTGCATCGCCCATTATGACGGCGGCCTTGTCCCACCTGGATCATTTCATGTTCGATGGAGCGACCAGGCAATATGCCGAGGGAGCTGCAAAAGCGGGTGCCATCCTCTGGCTGGGCATGGCGGATGATGCGGAAGTGGAGATGTGCGCATCCACAGGTGCTGCCATGATCGAGGTCATCAAGCCCTATACGGACAGAGAACAGATCATGAAAAAGATCCGGCATGCGCAGGAGCTGGGGCTGCTGGCTGTGGGAATCGACATTGATCATCCTTTCGGAGAGGACGGATCGCCGGATGTTGTCGATGACTTTGAAATGACGGCGCTGACGACGGAAGAACTTCGTCAGATCTGCAAAAGTACCAGCCTGCCAGTCATCGCGAAAGGGGTACTCAGTGTCTATGATGCGAAGGAGGCGGTCGAAGCCGGCGTGGGCGGTCTGGTGATCTCCCATCATAACAACCGCATTGAATATGCACTTCCGCCGCTGGCAGCCCTGCCTGTTATCCGCAGGGAGATCCCAAAAGACATTCCCATCTTTGTTGACGGGGACATTCGTACCGGTATGGATGCATTTAAAGCTCTGGCACTGGGAGCTTCGGCAGTCTGCATCGGAAG
>CACZZH010000195.1 GCA_902785635.1 uncultured Lachnospiraceae bacterium | reverse complement strand
GCATTCACGACCGGATCCGCATTCCTGTCCGGATCCGCATTCCTGTCCGGATCCGCATTTCTGTCCGGATCCGCATTCCTGTCCGGATCCGTTGCTTTCAAAGCTTCCGTATAATCATTTATCAGCCCTTCCTTAAACAGGAGATCCGCGCTGAACTGCGCATGATTGACCGACACCGCGTCCCGGAAGGTGTGATAGATGCGCACCTGCTCAAACCGGCCGACATCATGAAGAATTCCCGTCAGGCAGGCCAGGTCCGTATCCTTCGTTGAAAGACGGATGCTTGCTGCGATCTGCCGGCACAGGTCCGCCACCCGAAGCGTATGATCCGCCTTAAGCCTGATCTTCACATCATTCAGGTCATATCCCGAAGCATAATCTAAAAAAGTCTTCTTTGCAGCAAGTATATTCATGGGAGTCCCTTTCTTTATATTATTATCAATTGTAATCTGTTATTGATTTTATCATAATCTCTATTCTATGCCACTTTTTTGCGTGATTGCAGAATACTTTTCTCTACGATATAATTTTATTTAGGAGTTATTATTAGCGCAGAGAGCTGCTGATAATTTATGCAGGAAGGTAAAGGTAACGAAAAGCAAATAGGGAAGAAATGCAACCGTGGAAAAGACTCTGCGGATCTGCCGCGAAAGGGATGTACTTGCGGACTATCTCGCAAAAGAGGAGGTTGCAGCCATTATGTTTACGTTCGTTGATAAAGAGAAACAGCTTGCCAGATACATAAAAGAAGAGCGCGAGGACGCTCACAGCAAGGGCATGGAGATTCCTGCTGAAAAAGCAATGGAACTCCTGAATATACCGGGGGACGAGCAGCAGAAGTATATGGATAGACTGTGACCAAATTCTGCATCTCCCTTCTTTCCTTGACAACCCCAAATGCCTATGTTACGTTAAAATTACTTGATTATACAGATTATTGACATACAATTTATAAGGAGGCAGCACATGAAATTCTTATTTGCATCGGATTCTTTTAAGGGAACTCTCTCCAGCGAGCAGACGGTCGAACTTCTGGCAAAAGCCGCGAAGGAAGTATTCGGTGACATCGAGTACAGCGGCGTACCGGTAGCCGACGGCGGCGAAGGGACGACGGACGCTGTGATCGCCGCGGAGAACGGCGAGAAGATCACCGTGAATGTTCACGGCCCCCTTATGGAAGAGCGTCAAGCTTACTACGGCCGCCTGGATGACCACCGCGCTGTTCTGGAAATGGCAGCTGCTTCCGGACTTCCTCTGGTTCCCGAGGATAAGAAGAACCCGCTCTACACCACCAGCTACGGCACCGGCGAACTGATCCGCCACGCACTTGATTCCGGTTTCACCGACATCTCCATTGCCATCGGCGGCAGCGCCACCAATGACGGCGGTATAGGCTGTGTCCGTGCACTGGGCGTGCGTTTCCTGGACAGCGACGGCAATGAACTGGAAGGTCGCGGAGAAGATCTGGAAAAGATCTGCACCATTGATGCGAGCGGTCTCGACGCACGCATTAAGGATACAAAGATCACCGTTATGTGCGATGTCACCAATCCTCTGTGCGGCAAAGACGGCGCAACCTACACCTTCGGCGCACAAAAAGGAGCCACTCCCGAAATTCAGGACCGGCTCGAAAAAGGTATGTGCAACTATCGTGACGCGATCATCCGTCAGTTCGGCGTGAACCCCGATGAGATCAAAGGTACCGGCGCTGCAGGCGGACTTGGTGCAGCCCTCCTCGTATTCCTGGGCGGCGAGATGCGTTCCGGCATCGACACCGTACTTGACCTGATCGATTTCAACCGCCGCCTCGAAGGCGTCGACCTCGTCGTTACAGGTGAAGGCCGCACCGACTGGCAGAGCTGCTTCGGCAAAGTCATGCAGGGCGTCGGTCAGCGCTCCAAGGCAAAGAACGTTCCCGCTGTAGGCCTGTGCGGTTCCCTCGGAAAAGGCGCCGACCAGATCTTCGAACACGGTATCGTCTCCCTTATGACCACCGTAGATTCTCCCATGCCGCTTGAGGAAGCTCTCAGCCGCGCAGAGGAACTCTACTACCTCGGAGCGATCCGCATGTTCCGCTTCATCAAGGCAGGCATGAGCATCTGAAGCCAATACTTATCTTTTATGATTTGAAGCCAACGTTCCTGTGACTTATGGTAACCCGTGTCTCTGTGACTTATGGAAATCAATCAGGGCTGCCGCAGTATGATGATGAAACTGCGGCAGCCCTTTCTGATCGGTGAAAATAAACATTGACAGGCAGATTCTCCGAATCACATTTCTGTGGAAAGCATCTTCTTGCTGCGGGAAGCATCTCTTAGCTGCGGGAAGCATCGCATTGGCACAGGAAAACCCTCTGTTTTTCGAACTATACAAGGAAAATGAGCATTTTTGCCCTTTTTACATGTATGTAAAGCCATTCAGGTCCTCGAAATGTTCTGACAATAGTTTTTGTTGTCTCGAAACGCACTTATGTATTTCTTTATATCTTAAATCTCTAAATAATCAAAGTTATTGTCAAACGCGCTTTTTACTTATTGATATGTAAACGCTGTTTTTTTACAAGTAAATCAAGCATTTTTCTTACTTTTACGTGTACATTTTTAATTTTCGCCATTTTGAATGATGCCAGAGTCAAAAGCCTTGTCCCACGGCAAGCCCTCTTGCCAGTGGGTCAGAGGGTTATTGGTCCGTCCCTGCATGAGCAAGTAGTAGGGAAGGAGCCCCATGGATCGCGAATGCAGGGCAGGATTGTGGGGCGCTGTTCGTCCGGTGGACGAACGCTTAGCGCCGACCGGAGCGGAGCGGAGACTGCGAAGCGCGAAACACTCCGTGGCATCTCTTTTGACCCCAACATCTTTGAATCAAAAGATGAATCGGAACCAACGTCCCTGCGACTCATTTTGACCCCAACATCTTTGAATCAAAAGATGAGTCGGAACCAACGTCCCTGCGACTCATTCCTGTGACTCATTTACTCGATCAGGAAACAGCTTGTGTAGGCGATGGTATTGGGCCCGTAATAGTACTGCATATTATTGGCCTGGCATACCTGTGTGACGAGCATGCCATAAGCTTCCATGGATCCGAAGGTATTGTTGGGGAAGCGGCAGGGTTTGTCGGGATATGTGCATTCCTTACACCGGGTGCAGGTACCGGCCCCTACGCTGAGCATCCCGGGATATTCCTTCAGCAGCTCATCGCGGAGCGCTTCAAAGTGCTCCCGGTGGGCTGCTTCCGTTTCCATCATGGCTTCTCCGTCCAGGGCATCCTCAAGTTCTCCGACCGTCTGTACAAGAATGCCTTCTCTATAGCGGCTGATTCGTTCCCCGCACTCATCCAGGGAGCCCACTCCCGGAGGACAGCACCAGTTTTTCCCATACATACGGCATGTGTTTGCCTCACACATTTTCCGCACTTCCGGCATCAGCTGTATGGTGGAGACATCCAGTTTTCCCACATGGCTGAATCCGCATTTCGTTCCCATTGCTATAAGACGCTCATAGTCCAGCATATTAACTCCTTTCCGGAAAGAGCAGTTCATCTACGAACATATCCTGAAATTCCCGCATTGTTGCAAGCTCAAGGAAATCCGCTTCCCTGGCCAGTTTTCCCGCAAGCTCCCACCGGCGCCGGTCACGCAGAGCCAGTTTGGCTCCCTCTCCGGCGGCATTGCCAATGGCGCTTACTCTTCCCTCCAGTTCCTCCGGGATCAGCCCGATCCTGCAGGCGCTCTCCGGGGACATGAAGCTGCCAAAGGCTCCGGCAAGCCATACCTGTGAGATCTCATCCACTTCGATCCCCATCTTCTTCGCCAGGAGATGGACACCGGAGGCGATGGCGGACTTGGCAAGCTGAAGCTGGCGGATATCCTTCTGAAGCAGAATCACGGGTCTGCCGTCTTCGCCTTCACTTGCGGGAGCCACCACGATCTCATCGGATTCCTCCAGCGCGCCGGTCTCATCCATCTGCTCACTCTCCAGCAGCTGCGCTGCCAGATCCAGCAGGCCCGAGCCGCAGATGCCGCGCGGCGGAGCATCCCCCACCGTCTCGTAGTCCCAGCGCTCTTCATCGGCGTTCCAGGCGACCTTGCTGATCGCTCCCCTGGCGCCTCTCATGCCGCAGCTGATGCCGGCTCCCTCGAAAGCCGGTCCCGCCGCAGTGGAGCAGGCTGCCATGTTGTGTTCCTTTCCGAGCACCATCTCTCCGTTGGTCCCGATATCGATCAGCAGCGTCCAGTCCTTCTGCTCCGCAAGGTCTGTGGCGATCAGGCAGGCCACTGTATCAGCCCCCACAAAGCCTGCGATATTGGGCAGCATCAGCAGCTTCCCGTCCGGATGAATGTGCAGATCCGCCTGCGCCGCTTTCAGGATGAGTTTCTGGGAGATGGTCGGCGCATAGGGGGCGTGCACCAGAGAGTCCACGTTAATGTTCAGAAACAGATGATGCATGCATGTATTCCCCGCAATGCTCACTGCATAGATCTGCTCCCGTTCGACCAGCGATTCTGCGGCCATCTGTTCGATCAGCTCATCTACCGCTTCCCGGATGCACTGCGCCATGGCTTCGCCGCCGTGTTCCAGCGTCTCATTAGCCCTGCTGATCACATCCCCGCCGTATTTCACCTGGGGATTCAGGCAGCTCGCCTCTGCGCACACTCTCCCGTCTGATCCATCCAGCAGAAAACCTGCCACTGTTGTGGTCCCGATGTCAAAGGCAGCCATGTACACTTCCTGGCGATGCGGGGCGATCTCCAGAATCTCATTTCCGCAGAGGACAGCCCACAGTTCTCCATCGTACTTCGATGCCATAGGACCGACTTTGGATGCAAGCCGCAGATTCACCGGCACCTGCTCCGCATATGCCGTGCCGGGAACGGTCGGCTGCTGTGCAAAGCTGCCGAACGTTGATACGCTGTCTTCTGCTTCTTTGCCCAGCGATGACCCGCCATTTTCTGCCTCTTTTCTCAGCGGTGATCCGCCGTCTTTTGCAGTTGCTGCCTGCACAGCGTTCACCAGGCGCTCCCAGTCGGAGATGCTTTTCCCAAAGGGGCACTTTTCCACGATGATCTTCTTCTGTTCGATCATCGGATGGAAGTCCTGCACGGCTCCGTCCGATAAAGTGGAACTCGTGAGGATCTGCGCATTCTCATTGGAAGGCGG
>CACZZH010000194.1 GCA_902785635.1 uncultured Lachnospiraceae bacterium | reverse complement strand
TAAATAACAAAATCCGGCAAAGGGGCTGCCGCCATGGGCGGCAGTCCTCTTTTCCTTTCGTTCATATTCTGAAGCAGTCCCTTGCGTTTCTGCGAAGTTCCGGATCAGAGGGATTTCTGCAGGATTCCGGATCGGAGGTACTACCTTGCGGTTACGAAAAGAAGAAGAGCGGTATGCCTTTGGCCTGATCGCTCCATCCATGATCGTGGTGTTCGGCGTGATCATCATTCCGATCATTACTACCTTTATCTACAGTCTGGTCAATATCAACCCTCTCTCATCTCACGTGGGCGAGTTTGCCGGACTGTCATTTTACATTAAAGCGCTTTCGTCAAAAGCCTTCTGGGACGATCTGGGGCGGACCCTGTATTTCACCATCGCCTCAACCGCGATCGAAACGATCTTCGGCCTTCTGATCGCTCTCCTGCTCAACCAGAAGTTTCCCGGCGTAAGTTTTCTGCGTTCCATCATCATCATTCCCTGGGCCATCCCGACAGTCGTCAACGGAAGCCTGTGGAAGCTGATGCTCAACGGAGAATACGGCGTGATCAATGCGCTTTTGCAGCGAACACACCTGATCTCCACGTACCAGTCGTGGCTGGGCAATCCCAGGACCGCGATGCTGTGCATTGTCATCGCTGATGCCTGGAAGATGACTCCGCTCGCGGTCATCTTCTTCCTCGCGGCTCTGCAGGGGATCGACTACACGGTCTACGAGGCTGCTAAAGTCGACGGTGCCGGTATGATCGCACGGTTCAGAGCCATCACCCTTCCTGCGCTGCGTCCGACCATCATGGTGATCGTCGTCATGCGTACAGTAGAAAAGTTCAAGGCCTTCGACATCTTCTACCTGATGACCCGCGGCGGTCCCGCCAACAGCACCAAGACACTGATGTATGACACCTACCTTCAGGCCTTTACGAACCTCAATTATTCCGATGCTGCGACCTACGCCTACCTGATCGCCATCGTAGTCGCACTGATGACAGTCTTCTATGTGCGCATGATGAAAAGGAGGGATCTGGCATGAAAAGAAATGGTAAAGGACCCCGGATGTCCGCCCGCAAACGCCGGCTCACCCTTCTGGAAATGTTCCTCGGCCTGCTGCTCGCCATCGTCGTGCTCGCCCCGGTGGCGTGGATGTTCCTCTCCAGCGTGATGCTTCCGGTGGATCTCACGGCAAAGCCGCTGAAATTCATTCCGGAGACGATCACCTTCGAGCGCTATGCGCAGATCTTCAAAAGCAGCACGACCAGCGATCCTGCCTACGTATTCCGTGTGGCGCTGAAGAACAGCTTTATCATCGCAGCCGCGGTGACGATCCTGAGCCTGATCATCGGCACCCTCTCCGCCTACGCCTTCGCCCATGTGCGCTTTCGCGGCAAAAACGGTCTGATGCTGATGATCCTGTTCACCTACATGCTCCCGCCCGCTGCTCTGATCATTCCACTTTACCGAATCTACAATAAGCTGGGCTGGCTGGACAAAAAATGGCCTCTGGTGATCCTGTACCTGTCCTTTATCATCCCCTTTATCATCTGGGTGATGCAGGACTTCTTCGGGTCCATCTCCAAATCCTATGAGGAAGCCGCCCAGGTGGACGGCGCGACCCGTCTGCAGACGCTGATCTACATTTTCCTTCCCATCGCCCGTCCGGGCGCGATCGCTACAGGAATTCTGGCATTCCTGATGAGCTGGGATGAGTTCTTCTATGCCCTGATCTTCACCTCCAGCCTTACATCCAAGACCATGCCGATCGCGATCGAGGAATTCAACGGAAAATTCACCATTGACTACGGCATGATCAGCGTCGCCGGTATCCTCGGCTCCCTGATACCCGTCCTGATCACTGTAATTTTCCAGAAATACATCGTCATAGGCATGACTGCCGGCGGCGTGAAAGAATGATGCATGGGACAGGGGACGGTAGGACAGAGAACTGTCCCACCGTCCCCTGTCCCATCCGATTTTGTAAGGAGATCTATACCATGTCAGCTATCCTTCCACACAGCGGCCACCCCGCTGCCCTGTTTGCTTCTTCCACGGCAGCAGCCGCACGCTCCGCAGCAGAGCAGTTTCTGCGGCGCCATCATATGTGCGCTGACCAGATCGATATGGAAGCTCAGCTTCAAAAGCTCCTTAAAGAGATGGATCAGGTGCGTGCAGGCGTCCTTGACCGAAACGGAAACCGGGTCAAAATGATTCCCTCCTACATCGGGTCCTTTCATGCCCCCGCCCATCCGACGCAGGTCACTGTGATCGACATCGGCGGCACCAATGTGCGAAGCGCAGTGGTCACACTGGGACCGGAAGGAACCCTGCGTATGGACCAGCGTCTCTCCTTCCTTACGCCGGGCGTAAAGGAGGAGACCGATACCGCGCATTTCTTCCGAGACATCGCAGAGGGCGTCCGTTCAAATCTGTTCACCGGTCACATCGGCATCTGCTTTTCCCTCGCCACGATTCCTCAGCGGGACGGGGACGCAGTCATGTGTGCCGGTGGAAAGCAGATCCGCATTCGGGACATGATCGGAAAAAAAGTCGGCCAGAGCTTCCGTGAAGCTCTCGCCGGTCTGGGAATGAAAGCGGACCATTATCACATCACAGTCGTGAATGATACGGTCGCTGCCGCACTGGGCGGACAGGGTGAGATGCAGCACTACAACTACAGCACTTACATCGGCTTCATCTACGGCACCGGCACCAATCTGAGCTACCGCGAAAAAGAAAGCGGTGAAATGATCAACGTCGAATCCGGTGCTTACTGCGGTTTTCCCACGGGCGATATCGATGATCTCTACGATCAGAGCATGATCGACATCGGCGCGGACTGCTTTGAAAAGATGGTCTCGGGCGGCTACCAGGGAGGTTTAATGGAGTGGGTGCTGCACACTGCCATGCTCGAGGGGGAGCTTTCACAGTCCACTTACGAGAGGATTCTGTGCCTAAATGCTTCCGGAAAGGATACATCTTCCGGTCAGACGGCATTTTCTGACCAGACAATGCCTTCCGGACAGATGAATTGTTCCGGCAAGAACGCAGTTTCCCACCAGACAGAGTCATCCGTACAGATGAATTTTCCCGCCGGCGCCCGCTCCTCCCGGATCACTTCGAGAGACATCAGCACTTTTTCCATGGATCCTTTCGGTGCAGATCATGCCGGCCGGATCGCGTCCGCGTGTAATTCCTCTCCGGACGGCGAGGCAGACCGGGCCTTTTTATATGCCCTTTTTGACTGCATCACCGCCCGCAGTGCCTGCCTCTGCGCAGTCACTCTTACTGCTGCGCTGATGCGTTCCGCTGCAGAGAATACCCGGGATACTCCGTCGCTCCCGGCCTTCATCACCGCCGAAGGCTCCACCTTTGCAAAACAAAAAGACTTCCGCAGTATGCTGGAAGCCTTTATGTCAGAATTTGCCGCAATACGGCACGGATTTTCCTACGAATTTCACACCATAGAAGATGCTGTGCTCAAGGGCACCGCCATTTCCTGCCTGTCGGAATAATATGACAGTGCCGGGTCAGACAGATGGGTCAAGAGGTCGAGCCAGGGAAACAGGTTCCGTGACTCTTTCTCCCGGAGGCTTTTTTCACATCTGTTTTTTTCCACTCTTTTTCAGGATATGCCGCAGCAAAAGCAGCGCGAAGACCGCACCGCACGCTTCTCCCGCCGGCAGGGCGGAAGCCAGCCCATACTCGCCGAACAGGCGGTCCAGCAGGAACATCAGCGGAATGTAGAACACCAGCTCACGCACGATCGCATGCAGCATGGTCTCCTTTCCCTTACCCATCCCCTGCATACAGAAGGAACTGTGATAGTTCAGAAACTGGAACGGAGAAGCCAGGCAGCGGATCCTCAGAAAAGCTGCCGCATATCCCACGGTTGCCAGCGCAGCCTCCACATCTCCCGCAGAAGTGCTCAGAAACAGCTTCGGAAGCGGCTTCGCAAAGGTCATAAGCGCCGCGATGCTGATCCCGGCGACCGTAAGTCCGGCGATCCGTGCCGTACCTATGATCCTGTGCATGCGGTCCCTGTTTCCGGAGGAATAATTGTAGGCCACGATCGGGAGCATCCCCTGGCAGATACCTACATTTACCGCGTTCGGAATTCGCTCCACCTTCATGACGATCCCCATGCCCGCGAGCACCAGGTCGCTGTGGGCGGATGCAAGGATATTTACACAGATATTTGCCACATCGAACAGCCCGGTCAGGATCGCAGACGGGACGCCCACCGAGAACAGGCTCCGCCGGCTCTCCCTGGTCATCTGCCGCGCGTCTGTCATGCGCATGCTCAGAGGCGCCGTTTCGGAGGCTTTCCGGTACGCCAGCAGCAGATAGATACAGGCGGCCGTGTTGGAGATCAGCGTAGCGATGGCAGCGCCTGCCACCTCATAGCCCTTCGGCAAAATCACAAACATGAACAGCGGATCCAGCAGGATATTCAGGATTCCGCCGCCGCTCAGTCCCATGCTCGCCTGGGCGGAATAACCTGCATTCCGCAGAAGATGCGCCAGCACCATCGACAGGATTCCGGGCAGGGTCCCGATCACGATCACAAATAAAGTATACTGGCGGGCGAAGCCCAGGGTCGCATCGGATGCCCCCAGAAAGCGCAGTACCGGGTTCATGAAAAGCCCGATCAGGGCGGAATAGACCACGGATAATACGATCGCGCCGTAAACGCTGTATGCACTGACCCGCCTGGCCTCGTCCGTCTTCTGCACGCCCATCAGTCTGGCCACAAGGCTCCCGCCGCCCACACCGAACAGGTTCGAAAACGCCACATTCATCATCACCATCGTCAGGGTGACGGTCGTGGCTGCCATCATATAGGAATTTCCTGTTCTCCCGATAAAGAACGCGTCCACCATGTTGTAGATCAGGTTGATCAGCTGGCTGATGATCGTCGGTATCGCCATCGTCGCCAGGGCGCGTCCCACCGGCATCGTCTCGAAGAGTTCCCTCTTGCGCGCTGCCGTATCCGTTCCGTTCTTTTTCTGCTGTGAAGTAATGTTATTCTGAGTCATCTTCTTCTGCATATTACCGCTTCTGTCTCGATTTCGTGTACTTCTTTTCTATATGTTTTTCCGCAGCTGCATCAGGCAGCATGAAATTGTGCTAAAATGAGCGGACCAGGGACCTGTCCCCATGGCCCATTCTAAGGAAACGCTGA
>CACZZH010000193.1 GCA_902785635.1 uncultured Lachnospiraceae bacterium | reverse complement strand
AACAGCCAGATGATGCTGATCAGAATCAGGACAATATAGGTAACGGTATTGCTGATCCGCTTTCTTCGTCTCATGGAAGATGTCTTTTTCTCCATCACTGGAACCCCCCTTCATCTTTGACCGACGGCAGCATATTGTATACCACCAGTGATGTGATCGCTGTTACGATGAATACCATGATGCCGATCACGGCAGGCATCTTATAGTTTGTATCCGTGACCGTCATCTTGTACAGCCAGGTGACCAGAAGGTCTGTCTGTCCGGCGTTCTCTGCCATCCGCATGGACTGCGGCTGTCCTTTGGTAAGCAGATAGATCACATTGAAGTTGTTCAAATTTGCCGTGAACTGTGTCAGAAGGAACGGACCTGTGACAAACAGCATATAAGGAAGCGTGATGCTCCGGAACATCTGCCCTGACGAAGCACCGTCGATTCTGGCACTTTCATACAGTTCCTCCGGGATATTCATCAAAAGTCCTGTGGCGATCAGCATCATATAGGGAATACCGATCCAGATATTTACTACTATGATCGTGATCCTCGCCAGCATCGGATTCGTCCAGAAAGGTATGGCCTTGCTGATCAATCCCCATTTCAGAAGATATCCGTTTACCAGACCGTCATTGGCAAACATCTTATATACGTACAGCAGTGAGACGAACTGCGGGACAGCGATCGTAATGACCAGAATCGTACGCCAGAGTTTTTTGAAGCGGATCCCCTTTTTGTTGATCAGGATCGCGACCCCCATCCCGAGGAAATAATCCAGGAATGTTGCAAAGAATGCCCATATCAGTGTCCAGGCCAGTACGGTCAGAAACGTAGTACCAAAACCGGTGCTTCCAAACGCAAACAGCTTTCGGAAATTTTCAAGGCCGACCCAGGTGAACAGGTTGGTCGGCGACTGGTGGTTTTTATCATAATTCGTAAATGCCACACAGATCATAAACAGAATTGGCAGTACCGTAAATACAAAGATGCCGAGTACCGGAAGGGCCAGAAGTGTTTTATCGAAATTGGAATCCAGAAGTGATCCCAGGACCTTCCGGTTTGAGGGAAGCGATTTTCCGCTGCGAAGCAGAAGTTCTTCTTTCCGGTTCTCCCGGATGTTCAGCACCCAAATGACGATCAGAAGCAGAATCAGAATGATCGTCAGCAGGCCGAACAGCAGGATCAGAAAACTGTTGTCTCCATAGACAGTCACTCTGCCCTTCTTGGCTGTTTCAACAGTACCAAGTGTTGTGATCTTGCTCAGATAGTTCCATCCAAATCCGATCATATACAGGATGAATGCTGCTTCACAGGCAAGAAACGCCAGTCCCTTTACGATCTGTCCCCGCATGAGAGGGCCGAAACCAAAAATGAGGCAGGAGAGACGTGTTTTCCAATCACCTTCCCGAAAAGTGGTCCCGATCTCTTTCAGGCCTGCGAAAAAGGCCATAATTGACTTTTTCACTTTAAAACCTCCATCTGTCGTAACTGCCGGGCAGTTACCGTTTCCGGCATGTTCCAAAAAAGCAGGGGCTGCAAGCATCTGCTGTCGGTGTTGACACCTCCCTGCAGCTTTCCGGGCAGCCCCTGCAGCATAAGAACATGCTGTTCCGTTTATACTATGATATTGGATTTAAAAGTCATTTTCCCCTGAATGATATCTGAGAAATGAAATCACTCCGCATAGGAAATGCAAGTATCCTGGAATTTCTGCAGCGTAGCCATCAGATCTTCATCACTCGTATCCGGACCGATCTCTCCGCTGATGATGCTGTCACCCAGAGAGGTTGCAAGTGTCCAGTAATCTCCGGGATACTGGCCCTGCGGAATGGAATATGCAAGCTGCTCTGCCAGAGCGGAAAGAGCAACATCTGCCTGAACTGCTTCGCTCTGCTGTGCCTTCAGATTGGAGGGGCCCCAGCCGACTGCCTCAAAGCGGGCAAGCTGTACTTCTTCACCGGAAAGGTAAGCTGCAAGAGCATCGCAGGCTGCCAGCTTGGCTTCGTCTTCCTGCGGCTTTACGCCCAGAAGCTTAAATCCGCCGAAACCGCTCATCTGGTAGGAAGCACCGTCAGCTCCGGTAAAGGTCGGAAGCTTCGCGCAGGCATAGTTTTCTCCGAACAGATCCTGGGCTGCACCGCTGTCCCATGTACCGTCAACGATCGCGCCGACATTTGTTCCTTCGCCTACGGCGCTGCCGTTCTGGAATGCAGGTGAGCTCTTCAGCTCGATCATCTTTTTCAGGGCGACCAGTCCTTTATCCGAAGCATAGGAGGCATTGCATGCTGTGAATGCTCCCGTATCGTCGGTCTCATAGGTAAGCTCTGCACCGGCTCCGAAGAAGAACGCAGTCTGATACCATCCGGAATTGATCTCCATATAGAAGTTCTTTCCTGCTGCTTCACAGTCGGCAACGATCTTTTCCAGGCTGCCCGGATCGGTCACAACGCTCTTATCATAATACAGGAAATAGCCGTTGTCGGATGTGAGCGGATATGCATACAGCACGTCGCCTACCGTTGCAGCGCCTACAGCACCCGCATCATTCTCGCTCTCAACGATCTCGGCATTTTCCGGAGCCACATCGATCAGAGCACCTGCAGAGACCAGACGGGCGATCTGATCCTGCGCGAATACGAATATGTCTGCACCGGCTTCGACGTCCGTGATCATATTGCCGGCTGCATCGCCTTCGCCGACTGCTTCAACCACATAATCATATCCTGCAAAATCAGGATTGGCTTCCTTGAAGGCATCGATCTGCTGATTTGTAAAGTCCACTACATTATCAGCTACCCAAACCTTGATCTCATCCGCCGAAGCGTTCATTCCGAAAACAGCTCCTGCCAGAGCACCTGCTGCGATCAGTCCCATGATCTGTTTCTTCATAATGACCTCCTCCTTCGTAAACAGGCAGGCATCAAAGCCTGCATTTACTCAGCAACTTTCACAACTTAAATACCGTGACTATTGTAGCATTTCACTTAAATCACTGTCAATATTTTCTTTTCTTTATTTCCTTACGCGCAAAAGGAGTTTGTGGGTTGCGTTTTTTCGGATACCTGCTATACTTAAAGCGTTCCTGTCCGACTGTCGAATACATTCGACCGTCCGGGAAACACACGGCAAAAGTGATCACAGCGCTCTGCGTATGGAGGAGATTTTTATGATACAAGCAGCAATATTCGGATTTGGCAATATCGGAAGCGGCGTCGCCGCAGTGCTGGAAGAGAACTGTAAGCAGGTCGCCAAGGCCGTCCCGGGAGGCATTCATGTGAAATATATCCTGGACATCAGGGATTTTCCCGACAGCCCCTTTGCCGACCGCATCGTACATGATATTGATGTGATCCTCTCCGATCCGGAGATCAAGGTCGTCTGCGAGACGATGGGAGGAAAGGAACCGGCTTTCACCTTCTCAAAACGTGCACTGGAAAAGGGAATAAGCGTCTGCTCTTCCAACAAGGAGCTTGTGGAAGCATTCGGACCCGAGCTTCTGCGCATCGCATCCGAAAATCACTGCAGCTATCTTTTTGAAGCCAGTGTAGGAGGAGGCATTCCGCTGCTCACCCCGCTTCTCCAGAACCTTGCACAGGAAGAGATCCAGTCTGTTACCGGTATCCTGAACGGCACTACAAATTATATTCTTACTAAAATGGAACGTTACGGGGCCGACTATGCACAGGTCCTGAAGGAAGCCCAGGATCTTGGATATGCTGAGCGCAATCCTGCGGCGGACGTGGAAGGTCACGATACCGGGCGCAAGATCTCCATCATCTCCTCCCTGATCAGCGGAAAAACCATCCGCTTTGATGATATTTATACGGAAGGAATCACGAAGATCACTCCTGTTGATTTTACCTGGGCAAAAGCAAACGGATATTCGATCAAGCTCCTGGGCCGCAGCAAAAAAGCTGCTGATCCTTCCGGTGACGGCACAGCACAGATCGAAGTCATGACTGCGCCGTTCCTTGTAAAGGAAGGTCATCCGCTCTACGGTGTATGTGATGTGTTCAACGGGGTCCTCGTACACGGCAATATGGTAGATGATGTGATGTTCTACGGACGCGGTGCAGGAAAGCTTCCTACCGGATCTGCTGTTGTCGCAGATATGATCCTCGCCGCGAAAAACATTGGCCAGACGGTTCCGGTCGAATGGAATCCCGAAGTGCTTGTGCCGGTACCTTCCGGAGAATGCATCAATGCTTTCTTTGTCCGGATGAACAGCACCGATGCTGAAAAGACCCGCACGGTATTTGCGGACAAAATATCCGCTGTATGGTCCGCGCAGGATGATGCGGAATTCGTATTCGTGACCTGCCAGATGCAGGAGAACTGCTTCTTTGATCTCCTGGGCAAGGCAGGCGAAGCCCTCAGTGTTATCCGTGTTCTGTAAATAAGCAACATACGAAGTGCCGGGAGATTTTTTCTCCCGGCACTCTTTGTTAAGGACCACGAAACCTGTCCCCATGATCCTGCAGATCTGACAGCACAACGCATCCCTCTGCCCTGCTTTTCTTCATATCAATAATCCGCTGATTCTCCGATCCGCGGAAATCCAGCATCAGATTTCGCCTTTCCTGTTCAAACCTTCCGTCCACAAGAATATCCGTGTACTCCAGAATCTCATCGGTCACAGCAGTGTATCTGCATCCGCCCGGCAGCAGATCCCGGTCGTACGTGAAACCGGTATAGATCCACACCGTCCGAGACGGAAGCTCCCGGTGCACCCTGCGCAGCAGCTTCACGATCTCTTCCTGATTGGAGGGTTCGAAGGGCTCGCCTCCGAGGATCGTGATGCCGTGGTAATAGGGCTTTGCCAGTTCCTCTATCAGGAACTGCTCTGTTTCCTGCGTATACTCCTTACCATAGGAAAAATCCCAGGTCTCCGGCTGAAAACAGCCCGGACAATGGTTTGTGCAGCCTGAGACAAACAGGCTCACCCGGTTGCCGATCCCGTTGGCACAGTCACAGATAAAGATCTGCCCATAATGCATTCTGTGATGATCCTTTCTTCCGAAACTCTGTGTCAGAACTCACTGACTGAGTTTAGGGAAACACTGATTAATTCTATTTTCCACCATTTAGAACCTCCGGCTCAGTGTTTCCTGGTACCGCGTGCTGCGCGGCTTCCGAAGGAAGCCTTCATCTGCGCAGCACTGCGATCCGCCGGAGGCTCTAAGGAAACGCTGATTAAATCAGCGTTTCCTTAGCAGCATGTCCCGACCGACATATGCAGAACACGGTCGCGGATCTCCTGCGTGCGTCCCTGGTTCCAGAACTGTGTACCGATATAGCCGCAGGTACGCCTTGCAACGGACATTTTACTCTGATCGGTGTTTCCGCAGTTGGGACATTGCCAGATCAGCTTGCTGTTCTCATCTTCCACGATCCGGATCTCGCCGTCGTACCCGCACACTTCACAGTAATCACTCTTCGTATTGAGCTCAGCGTACATGATATTGTCATATATAAACTGCATGACTGCCAGAACAGCAGGAATATTGTTCTGCATGTTCGGCACCTCCACGTAGCTGATCGCTCCTCCCGGAGAGAGTTTCTGGAAATCCGCTTCAAATTTCAGCTTGCTGAATGCATTGATCTGCTCGGTCACATGCACATGGTAGCTGTTGGT
>CACZZH010000192.1 GCA_902785635.1 uncultured Lachnospiraceae bacterium | reverse complement strand
AGCGCTTTTTCCGCCGCCGGTCGCATCCGGAATAAACATCACCATCGGATAAAGTGTATCCGAATCTTCCTCATATCCTTCCGGAATATAAAGGCTGTACTCCAACGTGATCCCTGTCTCTTCATCCGTGTAGGAAAACTGCTCGAATTTGGATGCGGTCTCGTCAATGACGGCCTGCAGCTCAGGATCCGTTTCTGCCTGACCGCCTCCCATGCCTCCGCCGCCCATGTTGCCGCCGCCCATCGGACCGTTCATCCCGCCGTTCATCTCACGATTCATCTGGCCGCCCTCCTGGCCGCCATTTTGCGCTCCCTGGCTTTCCGCATAGGTTGGAACACTTCCAAACAGCAGGCCAGCAGCCAGACACGATATCAGAATCCTTTTACCATTTTTTTTCATCAACATGATGACACCCCGCTTTCTGAAAATAATGGAGTAATTTGTATAGCGAGCTGCCATTCGCTTTTGTCTTTATCATTGGTAATGGAAACAGGATAAGATCTGAATTTGCATAAACTGTGTTGAAAAAATGGAGATTTTGTGAAAAACCGGAAAGGTTACAATGTAACCGAAATAAGGTTTTTCCCCGCGCAAATCAACATATAGCATAAAAGCAGGGCCGATAGAGCCGGCATACCACCATATATGCTGTGAAGATTATCGTACACCTCCTGCGCGATACTGATATCAACAAAAATAAAAGGAGGAGCGGTGATGAGAAAGATATTTGTTGATCTTGAGATGTGTCCGATACCAAAAGAATATGCAGCAGAAAAAGAGATCTGCAAACTGGAGACCATAGAGATCGGTGCAGTCATGCTCGACGAGGACGGTAAAGAGACCGCATCCTTCAAAGAGTACGTAAAACCGGCTTATGCAGCGGAGATACCCGGCCATATCGAAAAGCTCACGGGCATCCGTTACAGCATCGTTTCGGAGGCTGCCTCCTTCCGGGAAGTCCTTCAAAGATTTACCGACTGGTGCGGGGCGGCGGACTACACCATCTTCTCCTGGAGCGACAACGATCTGCTTCAGATCCTTCAGGAAATGGCACTGAAAGGAATTGAGGATACGCCGCAGCTTGGCTATATGTATCACCACTGGAAGGATTTCCAGCAGGAATACTGCGGACTGTTTCCCATGGACCACGTGATGAGCCTGGACAAGGCCATGAACTACTGCGGACTGGAATTCAAGGGAAGGGCCCACGACGGCCTGAACGACGCCAGAGCGACAGCCGATCTGTACCGGGCCGTGCATGACAAAGAGTCCTTCGAGAAATTCCGGGAGAAGGTACTGGACTGCTTCCGGCCGAAGACCATCACAGGTACGCTGGCAGACCTTTTCGATTTTTCTGCTTTCCAGGCAGGAAATTGTGTCTCCTTAATCTGAAACAGGGTAAAAAGATCGAATTGCAGCCGTTTACTCTGAAACAGGGTAAAGCGGAAGAAAAACAAATTTTCCCCGGAAAAACGGTGTCGCCGAAGCGGCGACCTGCCTGCAGACATTTTCAGGTAAGCTAATGAAAATACATACAGGACATTTAACAGGAGATGAGGGGGAATATGAGAGGAGAAGAAAAAGTACCGGGGCTGGATCCGATCGACAGCCTGATCGTGAACATGCTCAGAGAGAATGCAAGGCTTACATTTTCAGAGATCGGTAAATCGGCAGGAATATCCAGGGTAGCAGCCCGACACCGGATCGAGCAGCTGGAGAGAAACGGAGTGATTAGAGGATATCATGCTGATATCGATCTTCAGGCATTACCCAAAGGAATCCGGTTTATGCTGTATATAGAAACGGTGCCGGAATTTTACCTGGAAGTGATCGGGACACTTGCCTCCGGCAGCATGCTGCATGAGATCTACGGAACCACCGGAAAGAGCCATATCCACGCTGTCGGGACGGCTCCGGACAGCGAAGCACTGGGAGCTTACACCGATCATCTGTACCGGACCACAAAAGGGATTCGGGAGATGAACTGTCAGATCCTTGTGACGACGTATAAGGACACGGAGAGGGGGATCGAATACAAACGAGAGACTGAAACAGTGCAATGAGACTGCAACAGGATAACTGCAACAGGAGGATAGCGAAAATGAGCAGATATTATATTGAAGACGTGAAATGCGATGTTCTCAGCGGCGGCCCTGATCCGGGGATCGTCTGCACATCCGTTAAGTATTCGGATGGCAAAGCTGCAAAATGGCTCACAAATGTGGAAGTGGACGGGCTTCCGAACTTTTACCTTACAGACGATGACATCTTCGACCGGATCATGGTCGATAACGACGATGAAGAGTTTGATGAATACCGGGATGCACATTTCATAGAAGAGTTTGACGGGATCGGACTTGGAGAATATGAGGATATCGTTGCTTCCCTGATGGAAGATGAAGAGGCCCCGGCTGCTTCCCTGATCAAATATATGATCGCCGTTACCCGCAGTGACATGGAAATGACACAGGAGCTGATCCGAACCGGGAAGGGAAAGAACGCAGATGAATTAAAGATCACAATGGAAGACCTGGACCTGGATGAATAGAAGACCTGACGGGTGAAATGAAATGCCAAAGAAAGATTTTGTCACGTTCTATAAGATCTACCTGGATTACTGCGGCGAAATGTGGATACATTCGGGAAACACGGGCTGCGGCTTCTACAGTTACATCCTGTCAAAAGAAGTGGTAGTCCCGCCCGAAGCATTCCGGGATCCCGACAGGTGGGATGTATTTGCCCTGCTCCATGAGATTGGACACGTTAAGACCAATACCGTAAAACAGAAGCGATACTATCAGGAATATCTGGCAACCAAATGGGCGATGGAGGAAGCGGAAAAAAGAGGGATCACCGTTCCGAAAGCTTTTTTAGAGACATATCAGTTATATATATGGAAATGGCGGGAGACGTCCATCAAGCTGCGGGGGAAGAATATCCTGGATCAAGAAGAAGTAAGACTGGCCGGGACAACTAGCCGCCCTTTACCCTGATTTCCAGCCTGGAACAAGAAAGATCCGGCCGCTCAGGCCGGATTTTCAACTTTCCCTCACTTACGTGCAAGCTCGTCGTGTGTACAGACTTTTGGTGCTGTAATCATATTATTTTTTAAAAGCACCGCGGATCGCATCCGTCACGATCTGGAGAGCTTTGATTCGCGCATATTTTTTGTCATTCGATTCGAGGACGTGCCATGGTGCGAAAGCGGTATTTGTCTTTTGAATCATCTCGTTGATCGCTTCTTCGTAGAGATCCCATTTTTCACGGTTGCGCCAGTCTTCGTCTGTTATTTTCCACTGCTTTTCAGGCGTGTTCTGCCGGTCGGTGAACCGCTCCAGCTGCGTATCTTTGTCGATCTGGACCCAGAACTTGATGACGATGGCGCCCCAGTCGACGAGCTCTTTCTCAAATTCGTTGATCTCATTATAGGCGCGCTGCCAGTCATTTTCACTGCAGAAACCTTCCAGCCTCTCGACCATTACCCGGCCGTACCAGGTCCGGTCGAAGATGGCGATGTGTCCGTCCTTGGGCAGCCTTGTCCAGAAACGCCACAGAAAATGCCTTGCCTTTTCATGCGGCTCGGGGCTCGCGATGGGCTGTACTTCATAACCCCGCGGGTCGAGCGCGCTGGTGATCCGTTTGATATTGCCGCCTTTGCCTGCGGCGTCCCATCCCTCATAGGCGATGATAACGGGGATCTTTTTCCGGTACAGCTCGTTGTGAAGCTCGCCGAGTTCCTTCTGGAGGCGGTCAAGCTCAGCTTCGTAGACTTCGTCCGTGAGGGTCTTGTCGGAAAGGGATATATCCGACAGCGAACGGAACGAGATCATAGGGAACGGATTCTGCAGAATCGGGGAGGCGAGCGAATGATTCTTCAGCGCGGTGTCGATGCCCTGGTTCAGGAAACTCAAAACCTGCAGCTCCGCCCATTTTCTGTTTTTCCCGTCAATGATGTACCACGGTGCGATGGAACGGCTGGTATCGGAAAGGTACTGGTCATAGACCGAGAGATATTTGTCATAGTGGTCATTCTCGTAGAGATCGTGATCACTCACGCGCCATGCCGTGTTCTTGTCTTTCAGCAGATCCTCCAGCCGCTTTTTCTGCTCCTTTTTGCTGATATGGAAAAAGAACTTCATGACGAGATAGCCATTGTCGGTGAGGGAGCGCTCGGCGGTGTTGATGCTGCGGACACGCTGCTGGTACACCGACTTGGAAAGATCTCCTTCCATGAGCTGCGTGCAGACTTCATTCATCCAGAAGGTGTCGAAGAAGGCGAATTTGCCTTCCTCGGGTATCTCCATAAAATACCGGTGCAGGAAGGGATAACGCTTCGCATCGGCTGACGGAGCGTCCATCGTCTTTACACGGAAGAACCGCGGGTCGATATTTTTGATGACTTTTCCGATGATGCTGCCCTTGCCGGCAGCTCCCCAGCCCTCGAAAATGACCATAACGGGAAGTTTTGCTTCTTTGATCTTCGTCTGGAAGGCGGCGAGCTTCTCCCTCTCGGTTTTCAGTTCTGCTTTGATCTGCTCCTCGTCCGGCGGAAGCGCTTTTACAAAATCTTTTAACATAATTGGTACCTCCGAATTGCTGCGGGATCATCCGGCACAGGGTACCGGAACGTATATTTCCGGAACCTGCGGCTCATTTTCATTAAATGTAATTATACCATAATTCATCCGGAAGTACTACGACTGTGGAAAAGAAGATGGTTGGCTGAGAAAGAACTCGAACATGCGGCGGATGTACTGAATTGAAGTTTTTTACCCTGAAACAGATTAAAGAGACAGAATTGGAGCCGTTTACTCTGAAACAGGGTAAAGAGACAGAATTGAAGCCGTTTACTCTGAAACAGGGTAAAGAGATATTCAGGCAAAATAGTTACGAAATGTCTGCAGTAAGATTCATTTTTTTACACAACGGAACACGATGTTTACACAATGATTGGTATACTATCATAGGTCAATTTTCACATGAATTGGGGTCTCATTTCATAATAATATGTGAAAAAATGATAGTCTCAGCGTGCATAAGATGATATACTTATTAATTAATAAGCATTCGTGGAATTGACAGCAGGGGGCTCGATGTGTTGAAAAATTCGGCGAGTCCTCTTTTTGGATGGAGATTACAGTAATAGTTGAAGGAGTGACATCGGATGAGCACAGAAAACTATGTTTACAAGAAGGAAGTGGACTGGTCTCTGTTC
>CACZZH010000191.1 GCA_902785635.1 uncultured Lachnospiraceae bacterium | reverse complement strand
CTGTAAGCAGCTGCAATAAGCTGAAACAATAAGCAGCAATAAGCAGCGGCAATAAGCAGCGGCAATAAGCAGCGGCAGTAAGCAGCGGCAGGCAGATGATCGATGATTTCGCCTGACGGTCTTGCCACGAATACAGGATATTAATATGTCAACACAGAAAGCCACATATATAATGACACTTCAGGAAGGACAGGTTCTGTCCTTCCTGATTGACGCTGAAGGGAAGACCCTTGAGATCCATGCGGATGATCTGCACAGCACAGAGGAAAAGCCTGGCGACGTGTATACTGCCCGGGTGGAGAAAGTCATGCCGGGGCTGGGAGCTGCCTTTATTTGTTATGCTCCCGGTAAGACCGGTTATCTTCAGCTGGATACCTGCAGCAATGCAGTGATGATCCGTCAGAGCAGAGAAGGACAGATCCGCGTGGATGACGAGCTGATCGTACAGCTTTCAAAGCTAAACGCTCCTCCCAAGCGCCTGATCTTCAGCGGACGGATCGAACTGACCGGCACATATGCGGTGGTCGGACTTCCTGCACATCCGGCCTGTGGAGCTTCCGATAGTTCCGGAGCTCCTGCAGCTTCCGCCTCGCGTTCGGCTTCCGTCGCTTCCGCAGCTTCCGTCGCTTCCGTCACTTCTGCAGCTTCCGACGCACGTTCGGCTTCCGCCGCTTCCGCAGCTTCCGCAGTTTCCGGATCTTCCGCCGCTCCTGCAGTTTCCGGATCTTCCGTCGCTTCCGATACTTCCGTCACTCCCAAAACTTCCTGTATATCCCCTGAGATATCCGTCTCCCGCAAGCTTGCACCGGAGGTGCGCAGCCATTGGAGAGAGCTGGTCCGGGAACACATGATGCAGCGGCAGGAGGATGTATCCTTCTCCGTCGTCATCCGTACGAACGCCGCAGCAGCGCCGGAGGAGGAAGTCCTTGTCGAGCTGGACAGCCTGTGCGGGCAGCTGAAAGAGATGTGCTGCAGCGCGATGCACAGGACGGTACCCTGTGCGCTGAACATTGCGGACACGGCCTGGCTGGAGAGGCTTCGCAGCCTCCCGGCAGAGAAGACAAGCAGGATCGTAGCAGACGGCTCCATATGCGAGGCAGCCGGGAATGCAGCAGGCAGAAACACTGCGGACAGCTCGCTGTACGACATGGTCCGGGAATATATGAGCAGGCATACGCCTCAGCTGCTTCCGATGCTTGTACGCCATGAGGATCCGATGATCGGCATTCGGGCGCTGTATTCCCTGGACACAAGGCTGGAGGAAGCCCTCGGAAAAAAGGTGTGGCTTAAAAGCGGCGGCTTCCTGGTGATCGAGCAGACCGAAGCACTGGTGAGCATCGATGTGAACACAGGGAAAGGCAGCTCCGAATCCAGAAAGATGTCCCGGGAGCAGCAGTATCTCCGGACAAACCTGGAGGCGGCGCAGGAGATCGCACGGCAGGTGCGCGTGCGCGGCCTGAGCGGGATCATCATCGCCGACTTCATCAATATGGAAGAGGCAGAAAGCCGCGCTCAGGTGCTGGAGCAGCTCGAAAGGGCCCTTGCGCAGGATCCGGTGCCCTGCTCCAGACCGGATTTCACAAGGCTTGGACTGGTGGAATTCACCCGCAAAAGAAGAGAAAAAAGACTTGCATTGACAATTGACAGGTAAGCATGGACAGGTATACATTTGATGAAATACCAGAGGATGTTTTACATAAGGAAAGCTGCGCAGATATAGTATGAGAAAAGTACATAAAGCGGATCACGTGGAAATTGATATGCTGAACGGACCGATCCTCGGCAAGATGCTTGCATTCGCACTGCCGTTGATGCTGTCCAGCGTGCTTCAGCTTCTGTTCAATGCAGCAGATGTGATCGTTGTAGGGAAATTTGCCGGCGACCGGTCGCTGGCAGCAGTGGGATCCACCAGTTCCCTGATCAGTCTCCTTACCAATTTCTTTATAGGCCTTTCCATCGGCGTAAACGTGATGGTCGCCCGCTACGAAGGAGCAGGAGATCACCGGGGAGTGCGTGAGACCGTGCACACCGCCATGATCACCAGTGTAGCAAGCGGGCTGTTCCTCATGGCAGTCGGCCTTACGTTCGGACATGGAATCCTGTCCCTGATGCACACACCTCCCGAAGTGATCGGCAAAGCCGCGCTTTACCTGCGCATCTACTTTCTGGGCATGCCCGCAATGATGATCTACAACTTCGGAGCAGCCATCCTGCGCTCCGTGGGAGATACGAGGCGGCCCCTGCATTATCTGTTCGCGGCAGGGATCCTCAATGTGATCCTGAACCTGTTCTTCGTGATCGTCATGAAGATGGACGTTGCCGGTGTTGCCACAGCCACCGTGATCTCCCAGTGCCTTTCCGCGCTGCTCGTGCTGCGCTGCCTGCTCAGGGAAAGCGGAGACATCCGGCTGAGCAGAGAGCATCTTCACTTTTCGCAGGATAAATTTACAAAGATCCTGAGGATCGGCTTTCCGGCAGGGCTGCAGAGCACCCTGTTCAATTTCTCCAACGTGATCATTCAGAGCACCATCAATTCCTTCGGATCCATCGTCGTGGCCGGAAGCGCGGCTTCCTCCAATATCGAAGGCTTCGTGTACATTTCCATGAATTCCTTCTACCAGGCGACCCTGTCCTTCACCAGTCAGAATGTAGGCGCCGGGAAATACGACCGAATCGGCAGGATCCTGCGCTGCGGCCTTTTGTGCGTAGCTGTCACAGGATTGATTCTCGGTCCCGGAGCGGTACTGAACGGCAGACGCCTGCTGGACCTCTACACCGACAATCCCGAAGTGATCACAGCCGGAATGTACCGTCTGATGATGGTCGCTTCCTGCTATTTCCTGTGCGGGATGATGGAGACCATGGTCGGTTCGATCCGCGGTATGGGATATGCAGTGCTTCCCATGATCGTATCGCTGATCGGAGCCTGCGGGCTGCGCATCGTGTACATCTTCACTCTGTTCCGGCTGCCGGCCATGCACACACCGAGAGGACTCTTCATTACCTACCCGGTCTCATGGGCAGTCACGCTCACAGCGCATATTATCTGTTACCGGATGATTCGAAGAAAACATTTCTCTTTGGAACATGAATAAGCAGGAATAAGGGAGCATCAGAAGCGGCGATTGTTGACAAAAAATGTATTCATCTTTATAATAAATAGAAAGAGGAATACTGCGACAAGCGGTTGGCCTCGTTTGGGTTATTTTGTTAAACAACCGTCACTTGGCAGGGTGGCGGTTGTTGCTCTTTACAATGATAGTGACAGTAAATCGTCCAATATGCAAAGTAATTCGCATGTACATCACCTCCTTTCGGAGAATGATGGCCAACCGCCTGCGCTATAGCAGTATTCCTCTGCTCATACGAGCAATTCTATTTTAGCAGAACGATTGTTCGGGGTCAATTCTGCCGATTTTCGAATTTTAGAGTTGATGTATGACATATTATTTCTATGTTGACAAAAAAGAAAAAGTAGCATAATATATCTTCGTATGCCGCTCAGAGAGGCCGAAGTGCGCCCTTGCCCGGGACGCCGCCGCATCTGGCGAGTAATTTTTTAGGAGGTGCCATATGTACGCAATTATTGCAACAGGTGGTAAACAGTACAAAGTATCCGAGGGCGATATCATTAATGTCGAAAAGCTGGGCGTTGAAGCCGGCGAGAGCGTTACCTTTGATCAGGTGCTCGCAGTCAAGGACGAAGGCCTGAAGGTTGGGGCAGACGTTGCCGGAGCTACTGTTACTGCTACAGTGGTAAAGAATGACAAAGCGAAAAAGGTCATTGTTTACAAGTACAAGAGCAAGACCGGTTATCACAAAAAGAACGGTCACAGACAGCAGTACACACAGGTTAAAATCGAAAAGATCAACGGCTGAGCTTTATGATTCACATTACTGTTGAAAAACAGGGAGAGGATTACCGCAGGATCGTGAGCGAAGGGCACGCGCTGTATGATGAGGAAGGATCCGATATCGTATGTGCGGGAGTCTCGGCGCTGCTGATCAATGCAGTGAATTCTCTCGATCAGCTGACGCAGGACGGCATCGTGGTGGACGAAGGCGGAGAGGAAGGAGGCTTCCTTTCACTGGAGCTTGAGCTGCCGCAGTCCGGGGAGGCAAAGCTGCTTCTGGACTCGCTGATGCTGGGCCTTGATTCGATTTCAGAAAACTATGGAAAAGCATTCCTGACCATCGACGTTGTTAATAAGGCGCCGTGGGAAACGGAATGACGGCATGAAGATATCAAAGGTGGTGCGATTATGTTAAAGATGAACCTTCAGTTGTTCGCTCATAAAAAGGGTGTCGGTTCCACAAAGAACGGCCGCGACAGCGAAGCGAAAAGACTTGGAGCCAAGAGAGCAGACGGTCAGTTTGTGAAGGCCGGCAACATCCTGTACAGACAGAGAGGAACCAAGATCCATCCGGGCAACAATGTAGGCCGTGGTGGCGACGATACTCTGTTTGCTCTGGTTGACGGTGTTGTGCATTTCGAAAGAAAGGGCAGAGACAAAAAGCAGGTTTCTGTATACCCGGCACAGGCAGAGTGATATTGCAAGTGATATTGCAGTTTTAAAAGGCTTATCCCTTGGGCAGGATAAAGCCTTTTTCTTTTACAGATCTTCATCGGAAACGATGAAGACAGATCAGGTATAAATCAGGTATTAAAAATGTTCGCAGACAGAGCAAAAATCATTATCCGCTCCGGAAAAGGCGGCAATGGCCATGTGAGTTTCCGGAGAGAAAAATATGTACCCGACGGCGGCCCGGACGGCGGTGACGGCGGACGCGGCGGCGATGTGATCTTCGAGGTGGACAAAGGCCTCAACACGCTTTTCGACTACCGTCACAGGCGCAAGTTCTCCGCCACGGACGGCCAGGAGGGCGGCAAGAAGCGCTGCCACGGCAAGGACGGCAAGGATCTGGTGCTCCGCGTTCCCGAGGGGACGGTGGTGCGCGAGGCGGTGTCCGGCCAGGTGATCGCGGATCTGTCCGGGAGCAATCTTCGTCAGGTCGTGCTGAAGGGCGGACGCGGCGGCAACGGCAACATGCACTACGCCACATCCACCATGCAGGCGCCAAAATACGCCCAGCCCGGCCAGGAGGCAGTGGAGCTGGAAGTTCTCCTGGAGCTGAAGAGCATCGCCGATGTAGGTCTCATCGGTTTCCCGAACGCCGGGAAATCCACCTTCCTTTCCAGGACCACCAACGCGGATCCCAAGATC
>CACZZH010000190.1 GCA_902785635.1 uncultured Lachnospiraceae bacterium | reverse complement strand
AGTATACTTAGGGAAACACTGATCAATTTCAACCTGCTTCCGAAGGAAGCCTTCAACTGCGCAGTACTGCGATTTAGATCTGACTTTAGAATATGACATGATAATCTTTATTCCGGCATTGCAGGAGGCATACAGTGGCAGTCATTATTCGAAACGGAATGATTATGGATCCGGTTTCCGGAAGAAAGGGACCGGGTGATCTTCTCGTCGGGGAAGGAAAGATTCTGGATGTACGCTGGGCTGACGGGTGTGCGGACCGGAAAGCCGGCACGCCTGTCTCCGAAGATCTCTGGAACAGGAATATCCGACGGGTGATCGATGCTGCCGGATGTATTGTGGCTCCGGGACTGGTAGATGTACATGTGCATTTCCGGGATCCGGGTTTCACATGGAAAGAAGATCTGTATACCGGCAGCGCAGCAGCAGCAAAGGGCGGCGTAACGACCGTGGTGTGTATGGCGAATACATCTCCTGTGGTGGATGAACCGCAGGTGCTTTCGCAGATTCTCGCCCGCTCAGAGAAACTTCCGGTACGGGTCCTGCAGGCTTCTTCCGTTACAAAGGGACTGAAAGGAAAGACCCTTGTGGACATGGAGGCAATGGCAGCAGCGGGAGCTGCGTGCTTCACAGATGACGGGATTCCTCTGCTGGATGAGTATCTTCTGCTCGAAGCCATGCAGCGGGCCGGAAAGCTCGGACTTCCGGTGAGCCTTCATGAAGAGCATCCGATGTTCATAAAAGGTCCCGGAGTCCATCCCGGAGAAGCCTCAAAGATTCTCGGTTACGGAGGCGCTTTTCCGGAGGCTGAGGAGATCCTTACGGCAAGAGACTGCATCCTGGCTCTGCATACAGGAGCCTGTGTGAATATTCAGCATATCAGTTCTGCCAGGTCGGTGGAGATCGTGCGTCAGGCGAAAAAATGGGGTGCCGATATTCATGCGGAAGCGACGCCGCATCATTTCACTCTTACGGAAGCTGCTGTGCTGAAATACGGTGCAAATGCCAGAATGAACCCGCCGCTGCGGACGGAAGAAGACCGGATGGCTGTGATTCGGGGACTTCAGGATGGTACGATCGACATGATCGTCACAGACCATGCGCCGCATTCGAGGGAAGAGAAGGAGAAGCCTCTTTCATCTGCACCCAGCGGCATTATCGGACTGGAGACATCTCTGGGCCTGGGTATTGCGTCCCTTGTAAAACCCGGGTATCTGACCTTGATGGAACTGCTTGAACGCATGTCCGGTACGCCGGCAGCAGTGTACGGAAGGAGACCCGGCAGGATTCAGGCAGGAGAGGATGCAGACCTGGTGATCTTCTCTGAAAATGAAGAGTGGACTGTAGATCAATTTGCATCCAAAAGTACCAACAGCCCTTTCCTCGGCTGGAAGCTTCCCGGAAAGATATGTTATACAATTTGCCGCGGCGAAGTTGTTTATGAAAACGAAAATTGGGGGATCAGAAAATGACCAGAAAACAGATGGACAATGATGTGTTTACCCGGCGCATGAAAAAATATGATGATGAGATGCGGTGGCTGTACATGGAATTGTACGACAACAGCTCCATGTATGCGGAACTGTGCGACCGGATGAAGAGTTTTTTTGATGAACGGCAGAAGGATCTCAAAAAAAGAGATGAACAGCGTGAAATCGACAAAGACTGGTATCGCGGAAACGACATGCTGGGCATGATGTTTTATATTGACAATTTTGCCGGGAATATGGAAGGTGTCCGGCAGAAACTGGATTATATCCGGAAATGCAATGTCAACTACATTCATCTGATGCCGTTTCTGGAGTCTCCGAAAGGAAGGTCGGACGGCGGTTATGCGGTCGCCGATTTCCGCAAGGTTCAGCCTTCCCTGGGAAACATCGATGATCTGTGTGCGCTCACAGCGGACTGCCACAAAAAGAAGATCAACGTATGCATGGATTTTGTGATGAATCACACATCGGAGGATCACGAGTGGGCAAAGCGGGCCAGGGCAGGTGAAGGAGAGTACATGAGCCGGTACTTCTTCTACAATACGGACGAGATTCCATCCAGATACGAGGAGACCGTTCCGCAGGTGTTCCCGACAACAGCCCCGGGGAATTTCACATGGCTTCCGGATATCGGGCATTATGTGATGACCACATTTTATCCGTATCAGTGGGATCTGAATTATCGCAATCCGCGTGTATTCAACGAAATGATGTACAATTTCCTTTATCTTGCAAACTGCGGGATCGATATTTTCCGGATCGATGCAGTGCCATATATCTGGAAAGAGATCGGTACATCATGCAGAAACCTTCCAAGGGTGCACACGATCGTCAGGCTGATGCGTATGATCAGCGAGGTAGTCTGTCCGGGAATTCTGCTTCTGGGCGAAGTCGTTATGGAGCCGGAAAAGGTCGTTCCGTATTTTGGTACCCTGGAAAAACCGGAATGCCATATGCTTTATAACGTTACGACGATGGCTACCACCTGGCACACGGTGGCGACCAGAGATACGACTCTTCTGCGGGGGCAGCTGGATGTGGTCAATGCCCTTCCGAAGGATTATGTGTTCCTCAATTATCTCCGCTGCCATGATGATATCGGGTGGGGCCTCGACTACCGTAGCCTTCGCAGTGAAGGTATCGATGAGGTTGCACATAAGAAATATCTGAATGATTATTTCCGCGGATATACAGGAAGCAGCAACAGCCGCGGTGAACTGTATAACGAAGACTTTGTCACGGGGGATGCAAGATTCTGCGGGACCACTGCTTCCATGTGCGGCATTGAGAGAGCGGAAGAAGAGCAAAATGAACCGATGATGGAAAGTGCTGTACGCATGGATCTGATGCTGCATGCTTATATGTTCATGCAGTCCGGTATTCCGGTGCTGTACAGCGGGGATGAGGTCGCTCAGCTTAACGACTATTCCTATAAGGAAGATCCGGATAAGGCAGAGGATTCGCGTTACATCCACCGGGGAGCAATGGACTGGAAGCGGGCTGAAAAAATTCATGAAAAAGGAAGCTATCAGCAGATCGTTTTTGATACGCTTTCCAGGATGGAAAAGATCCGCAGCCGTGAGAAAGTCTTTATGCAACAGGCAGACACATGGACCATCGATACCTGGGAAAAGGAAGTGCTTGCCATAGGCAGGTATTATGACGGGGAAAAGATGATCGGACTTTTCAATTTCAGCGAACGTGATCATACTGCATGGATCAATGAAGCGGATGGTGACTATAAGGATCTCTTTACCGGAAAGGTTATGAAGGCTCAGGGAGTGGATGTCCCGGCATATGGGTATATGTGGCTTAAAAAATGCTGATTATTAGGAACACGGGCACGGCAGTGCGGAAAGAACACAGGAAGCCGGCGAGCTGGATTTTGAAATGTTATGGTGATAATCTTCCGGTGTTCTTTGCTTTTGAGGTCGTATATGCAGCCTGCCTGCTGGCAGGCTTGTATCCTATGGTGCGAGTGGTGATCTCATGGATCATGAGGATCACCGGTTTCGGTTACCTGACAGCTGAAAACTCAGGAAAGTTTCTGCACAATCCCGCTGCACTGCTCCTGTTTACTGCAGCAGTGGTACTTTGGACACTGGTTCCCTTCGGAGGAATCTTCGGAGTGGCGGATCTTTCTGAAAGGTCAAGCAGAGGCATCCGATGCAGCGTGGATGGAGTAGTGCGCAGATCAGCCCGGAATACACTGCGTGTATTCCGGAAGGAGAACCTGCTGATGCTGGTTTTCTTTATTCCTGTTGCGCTGCTGACACATCTGGCAAATGTGATTCGATTCGCCTGGAACTTTCTCCCTGCATCTTTCTGGAAGAGTATTACGCATAAACATCCGTGGCTTTATGCACTGATGGGCGTCGCGATCCTTTTGCTGGTATGGATATTTGTGCGTCTGCGCTACGTGTTTCCGATCTGGTCAATGGGAGGAACCGGAGCGCTTCAGGCTGCGGCACTCAGCTGGAAGAGCACATCCTCAGATGTGATCGCTTCCATGCTCCGCTTTCTGGGAATCCATGTCCAGCTGTTTGGAATATATGCCGCAGCATTGATATTTCTGACGATAGTGATCACCCTTGGCGGGAACTTTCTGCATGCTCCCGGGGAAAATACTACTTCTGTGATCGTAGTGGTTCAGAAGATCTGTTTCTCAATTTATGACATGGTGATCTCACCGATCGTTTTTACCAGAATATGCAATGCGTATTTTTCAGAGGCTATTGGAAAAGTACAGTATTCCAGAGCGCTTCGGCAAGGCCGGAAACGCGGAAAAAAGAAAAAACGTGTTTCTGGAAGCCTGGTTCTGCTTCTTGTCAGTGCGGCGAGTCTCGCTTTTTATGTATATGGATCGGCAAGAGGCCGCTATCATCTCAGAATCGAAGGCATCGAAGCCATGCAGATCACGGCGCACAGAGGCGCTTCCATGCAGAGACCGGAAAATACAATGGCAGCCTTTGCAGAAGCTGCTGAGCAAGGCGCTGACTGGATCGAACTGGACGTGCATGAAAGTGCGGACGGAATGATCTTCGTGATGCACGACAGCAATTTCCTGAGGACCACCGGATACGATGCGAATGTATGGGAACTGACCTGGAAGGAGATCAGCGAACTGGATGCGGGACACTTTTTCAGTCCGGATTACGCAGGGGAGAAGATTCCTCTTCTCTCGGAAGTGCTGGCATTTGCATCTGAGAATGGGCTCAATCTGAATATAGAGCTGAAGCCCACCGGCCATGAAAAAAATCTGGTGGAAAGTGTGATAAGCCTGATTCAGGAGTATGAATACGAGGAAAACTGTGTAGTAACGTCGCAGTCCTATGCTGCAGTGGAGAAGGTGAGGGAATGCTCCGACAGGATCCGGACGGTGTATGTCAGCGGACTTGCATACGGAGCGGTGAATCGCATGACCGCAGCGGATGCATTCAGTGTTCAGTCTGTCAGTATCAGCAGAAGCCTGGTACGAAATCTCCATAACCGTGGAATAGAAGTATATGCATGGACAGTTGATTCCAGAAAGAACATCAACCGGATGATCGATTATGGAGTGGACAACATTATCACAAATAATGTTCCTCTCGCAAGAAAATGTATCAGTGAAAGCCAGACAAGCGGACTTACAGGAGAACTGATACGCAGTCTTAATTCTCTTTTCACATAAGGTTACATAAAATTTACAGAAAGTTTATAAATAAGAGGCGATTTTTTGATATATTTATTGTATATGAATGCAATTTATTGTGAC
>CACZZH010000189.1 GCA_902785635.1 uncultured Lachnospiraceae bacterium | reverse complement strand
CCTGATGTGCTCCGTCAGCTTCCGGTGTAAGATCAGACAGAGCATAGGACTTTTCGCCGTTCGGACCTGTCATGACTATCGTGCTTACCGAACTGTTTTCAGGGATGCTCAGATATCCCAGTTCCGCTGCCGTCGTGATCACATTCACCATGCTGCGCCCTTCAAGGAGCACTTTTCTGCCGTACTTATAGGCGGAATTGATGATCTGCTGTACACGGTCCACATTGGAAGCAAAGGTAGCAATAATGATCCTTGTATTAGTGTGTTCCGAGAAAATGCTGTCGAAGGTGCTTCCGACTGTGCGCTCAGAGGCAGTAAAGCCCTTGCGCTCCGCGTTGGTGCTGTCGCACATAAGTGCCAGTACGCCCTTTTTTCCGAGCTCCGCGAAACGCTGCAGATCGATCGCATCGCCGAATACCGGTGTATAGTCCACCTTGAAATCACCGGTATGAACGATCGTACCTGCTCCGCAGGTGATGGCAAGAGCCACCGCATCCTGAATACTGTGATTGGTCTTGATAAATTCGATCTTAAAGTCTCCGAGCGTGATCGTCTGCCCGGGTTTAACGACCTTTCGTTTTGTGGATTTCAGAAGGTTCTTTTCTTCGAGTTTGTGTTCGATCAGTCCCATGGTAAGCTTGGTAGCGTAGACCGGAACATTGATATCCTTCAGAACATAAGGAAGCGAACCGATATGGTCTTCATGTCCGTGGGTGATCACAAAGCCTTTTACCCGGTCAATATTTTCCTTCAGATAGGTAACATCCGGAATAACAAGGTCGATTCCCAGCATATCATCCTCCGGAAAGGCCAGACCGCAGTCGACGACCACGATGCTGCTGCCGTATTCAAATGCTGTGATATTCATTCCGATCTGCTCAAGACCGCCAAGAGGGATAATGCGGACCGTTTTACCGGTACTTTCCGTTTTTTCTGTATATAATGAACTCTGTTGATCAGATGTATTTCTCGTTGTATTGGAATTTTGATTTATTCTTCCTCTCAAATAATTTCCTCCTAATCTTTATGCATAAAAAGTCGCAGCTGTACCTTGCGTAAGGCACACCTGCATGTAAAAAAGCAACTTATCGTACGACCCTCAGGACAGATCGATATCTTCCAGCATCTGCGCAAATACTGCGCCGACTGCTTCTAATTCATTATCATCTTCCACCATCTCGTAAGAGACTTCCTCATCTTCATCGGAGGAAATGCATTTCAGGATCCATGCCTGGGCATCTCCGTCCTCCTGATCGGTAACCAGAAGATATGTGCGTCCCTGAAGCGTTGTCTGTTCAATAATAAAGAATTCTTCCTGTGAACCGTCCTCTGCCAAAAAAACAACTTTTTCCATTCTGTATGCTTACTCCTGCTCCTGCGCTGTTAAAGCACTGTTTTTCCGATCCAGATATCCCTGCAGGATCAGCACGGCAGCGATCCGGTCCACATGGTCCTTGCGATGTTCCCGGGAAATTCCGGCCTCCTCCAGAGTCCGGTCAGCTGCAACTGTAGTAAGCCGTTCATCCCACAGATCGACCGGAAGATCCGTCCGGGCCTCCAGCATCTCTTTAAATTCCAGAGTTTTTTTTGCACGTTCTCCGACGGAATGGTCCATGTTCCGGGGAAACCCCAGAACAATACGCGTAACATGATATGCATCTATGATCTCTTCAATTCTGGCACAGGTTCTGCGAAGCTTTGACTCACGCTCCCTGCGAATGATCTCCAGACCCTGAGCCGTAAGACCGAGCCGGTCGCTTACGGCTACGCCGACTGTTTTAGATCCGTAGTCCAGTCCGAGAAAGATCTCATCTGTCAATTCTGCTGCCATGATTTATTCCTGATATATTCCTTTAACAGTTCTTCCACGAGTTCATCCCGTTCAACTTTCATGATCAGGCTGCGGGCATTTTTATGACTGGTAATATATGTCGGATCGCCGGACATAATATATCCCACCATCTGGTTGACCGGATTATATCCTTTTTCCTCCAGTGCATTATAAACAATATCGAGAACCATTTTGACTCTCAGCTGCGGATCCGCACTTACATTGAAATATTGCGTATTATTGATATCTGCCATTTCATTGCCCTCACACTCGTCAAGAACTGCCTTATAGCAATGATTGTAATATAAATCAACTCAAGTTTCAATCCTGAAATTGTGTACTTTCTCATCCCCGCAGCATTCATCGGTGATGATTCCGCTGCAGATCCGGTTCGTGTAATCTGCAGCGTCATCTTCTGCAGGCATATAGACCCGGACATACTCTTTCGTATAGCCGGTCCAGTAACGGGATGTTCCGCTGAAGACCTTTTCTTCGAACAGTACCTGTACCTTTTTACCGGTCCAGTATTCCTCGTAACGGGCTTTGTTTTTCCGCCCGAGGTTCAAAAGGATATCCGAGCGCACGGTCTTTTCACTCTCCGGAATCTGTCCTTTCATCCGTGCGGCTGCAGTTCCTTCTCTCCTGGAATATTTGAAAATATGCGTCTCATAGAGGGAGAGCTTTTCCAGAAATGCCCGGGTCTGTCCGAACTCTTCCTCTGTCTCACCGGGAAAACCGACGATCACGTCGGTGGTGAGTGCAGGATGATCAAAAGCCTGCCGGAGCAAAGCGCATTTTTCTTCATACTCCCGGGCAGTATACCGGCGGTTCATTCTTTTTAATACACTGTCACAGCCGCTCTGCAAAGAGAGATGAAAATGCGGACAGACAGAAGGAATCTGCGCCAGAGCCCCGACGAAGTCCGGATCAATGATCCCGGGCTCAAGGGATCCCAGCCGTATTCTTTGTACGCCGGGGATTCGTGAAACTGCACGGATCAGTTCCAGCAATCCATATCCATCAGAAAGATCTTTTCCATAGGAGCTCAGATGGATCCCTGTCAGAACGATCTCCAAAATACCGGTCCCTGTGAGTTTTCGTACTTCCTCTTCTACTGCAGGGATACTCCTGCTGCGGATACGTCCTCTCGCATAGGGAATGATGCAGTAACTGCAGAACTGATTACATCCGTCCTGGACCTTAAGAAAGGCTCTGGTATGCTCAAAACTGCAGCAGATCGGAGTTTCCTCAAAGGAACGCGACTTTTCGATGGAGATCAACTCAGATACAGGTTTCTTTTCCCTGAAATACTGCTCAAGAACATCACACAGTTTTCCCTTGCGGTCGTTTCCGAGAATAATATCTGCATCGATGGACAGCCCGGTCTTCTCCAGCGCTGTCTGCACATAGCATCCCGCAGCGACCACAACTGCATCAGGATTGCGTTTTTTTGCCCGGTGCAGCATCTGACGGGATTTCCGGTCCGCAATATTAGTGACGGAGCAGGTGTTGATCACGTAAACATCCGCTGCCTGTTCAAAATCGACGATCCGGTATCCGGCCTGCTCAAGCTGCTGCTGCATGGCTTCCGTTTCATACGAGTTCACTTTACAGCCAAGATTGTGCAGCGCAGCCGTTCGCCCGTGACCGGAAAAGCCGGGATCAGCAACGTGTTCATCTTTTATCATCGTTCAAAAATATCCTTACCTTGACTTTTAACAGTCAACCGTTTATCATTAAAAGGACTGTAATGCATGTACCTGTCACAGTATGCTGGGCAGTTACACATAATTCAAATAATTCACAAGAATACGGATGCACCGATTTATGAAAACAGTACAGATTTCTTTAAATTCGATCGATAAAGTCAAATCCTTTGTGAATGATATTTCCAAATTCAGTAACGATTTTGATCTGGTTTCCGGCAGATATGTGATCGATGCAAAATCCATCATGGGAATCTTCAGTCTGGATCTTTCCAAACCGATCGATCTGAGCATTCATGCCGGAGAAGATATCGACCAGATCCTCGAACTTCTGAAACCCTATATCATCTGACATCGATAGGATCTGATCCCTGTATTATCTGATGTTTGCGAACTGTAATGGTTACCCTCCGCTTTCCGGCGGAGGGTTTTTTTCTCATAGGAAATTCTGTCTAATTTCATATGTTACCTGCCGGATGCCTTTACCTCAATGAGCTCGGCAGTTTCCACTGCTTTCTTTACAAAGTCTCCGATCACATCGTTCAGTTTCTCCTCTGAACGTTCGATCACGTGAAGGACAGGTTTTGTGACCGGATGCTTTGCCACGAAGATCGTACAGCAGTCTTCGAAGGGAAGAATAGAGGTCTCGTAAGTTCCGATCTTCAGTGATATATCGATAATATCCTGCTTGTCAAACGCGATCAGAGGACGGAATACCGGCAGAGTACAGACCGCATTGGTGACGGCGAGACTCTGAATGGTCTGGCTTGCTACCTGACCGATGCTCTCACCGGTCACAAGGGCTTTGTCACCGTCCTCCACAGCGAAATGCTCTGCGATCCGCATCATATACCGGCGCATGATGATCGTCAGTTCATCATGCGGACATTTTTCGTAGATCGCAAGCTGGATGTCCGTAAAATTGACCACATGCAGGCGGATGTCACCGGCATATACGGCTACCTGTGCAGCAAGATCGACTACTTTCTGTTTCGCACGTTCACTTGTATAGGGAGGTGCGTGAAAATACACGGCATCGATCTTCACTCCTCGTTTGGCGATCATATATCCGGCAACAGGGCTGTCGATCCCCCCGGAAAGAAGGAGCATCGCGCTGCCGTTGGTCCCGACAGGCATTCCTCCGGGGCCGGGGATCGTCTCTGAATAAATATAGACCTGATCCCGGATCTCCACATGAATCTCCAGCTGCGGGGTATGCACATCAACATGCATGTCGGGAAACGCTTCCAGAACTTTTCCGCCGATCTCACTGCTCACTTCCATGGAAGGAATGGGGTAGCTCTTTTTGGCGCGCCGCGTCACTATCTTAAAACTCTGGTCATGGACCTTATAGGTGTCCTGCAGAAAGCGGACCACTTCTTCCGAGATCTGTGGAAGGCTGTTCTCCTCCACTACTTTCACCGGTGAGATCCCTACGATTCCGAACACTTTCTGCAATGCCTGGATGGTCTCGTCATAATCAAAACTGCCGGAGCGTTCCACATAGATCCGGCCCTGTTCCCATGTTACGTCAAAATCACCGTCCGTGCCGTGAAGTGCCTGACGGATCCGCTTTACCAAAGCCTCTTCAAAGAGATAGCGGTTCTTTCCTTTGATTCCGATCTCTCCGTATTTTACAATAAAAGTATGAAACATCTGTCACCTCAGCAGTCAAGAACGCCATCCGGCGTTCTTGCTGACGGGCTGCGCGCCAGCTCCGCTGGCACCTTCCTTTGCGCAGCCCTGGCATCCCGCCGGAGGCTTTTATTCTTCATCGCGAGCCTGAACTACACGATGAATGAACTACACGATGAAGACAAGTTTGTTGTTACGCGCGTATCCCATGACTGAAGTCACGGGTATTGAGCGATGAAGAATAAATCTGTTTATCTTCTGGAGTACCTTCGCAGCATCGGAACAAGTTTCTCCAATGTTTCCAGACAGATCTCCACTTCCTGTGTTGTATTCAGTTCACTGAAGCTGAAACGCAGGGCGGATTCCGCTTCCTCCCGGGGGAGTCCCATTTTTTCAAGAACCGGACTGACCGGAAGTCTCTTGTTGGATGAGCAGGCAGATCCTGCGGATACATAGATTCCTTCCTCTTCGAGAGCGTGAAGAAGCACTTCGCTGCGTACACCGATAAAGGACGCGTTTACAATATGCGGCGCACACTGATCTTCATCCTGAACCGGAGTGTGGATCACGACCTGTTCCATCTTTTCCAGTCCGGAAGTGAGAAGCTTCTGCAGAGATCTCATATGCGCCCGGTTTTTCTCAAGGTCTGCGTCTGCGCTTTTGCATGCGGCAGCAAGGCCGGCTGCTCCGGGAACATTGTCAGTACCGCTGCGCATACCACGCTGCTGTCCGCCGCCGTATATATACGGATGGATCTTTGTCTTTTCCCGAATATAGAGGAAGCCGGTTCCTTTTGGCCCGTGAAGCTTATGGCCGCTCACCGAGAGCAGATCGATGCCGGTCTTTGCTGGACGCAGAAGCACTTTACCGTAAGCCTGCACCGCATCCGTATGAAAGATCACAGAAGGATCAAAGGCTTTTACGATCTGCGCGCATTCCTCAACGGGTTCGATCGTGCCTACTTCATTATTCACATACATGACGGAGACCAGGATCGTATCCCGGTCAAGAGCATTCCGCAGATCCTCCGGAGAGATCCGGCCGAAACGGTCCACCGGAAGCGTTGTGACCCGGAAACCCTGATCTTCCAGGAACTGCATGGAGGAGCGGATGGCCGCATGCTCTACGGCGGTGGTGATCAGGTGATTCCCCTTGCGACGGTTTGCATAGGCACTTCCGATCAGTGCCCAGTTGTCCGATTCGGTCCCGCCGGAAGTCAGGTAGATCTCTTTTGCATCGCATCGCAGAGTCCTGGCGATGGTTTCCTTCGCTTCGCGAATCGTCTTTTCCGCCTCCAGTCCTTTCCGGTGGACGGAGGAAGGATTTCCGTAATTGCGGGTCATGGCATCCGTTACAGCCTTACACACCTGGGGTGTGCAGACAGTTGTGGCAGAGTTATCGAAATATATTTCCATCTGTTCTGTTTGACGTATCCTTTGTTATTGTGGGCATAATATTTGGGGTCAGAATGTATGCCACGGATTGTTTCGCGCTTCGCAGTCTCCGCTCCGCTCCGGTCGGCGCTAAGCGTTCGTCCACCGGACGAACAGCGCCCCACAATCCTGCCCTGCATTCGC
>CACZZH010000188.1 GCA_902785635.1 uncultured Lachnospiraceae bacterium | reverse complement strand
ATCATACAAGAACGATCTATGAACTGAAAGTGGACCGCACCGGAGATGAGATCATTGTCCGGATCACAGGGAACGGTTTTCTGTACAACATGGTGCGGATCATCGTGGGGACCCTGCTTCGGGTGGGGACAGGTATGATCGACCCGGATGAAGTAAAGGCAATTCTGGAGGCAAAGGACAGAAATCTTGCCTGTGAGACTGCGAGACCGGAAGGGCTTACGCTGCTGGAGATCCGGTACCCGGATGCGGGAATAGGGTTCTGACTGTCTGATTGTCCTTGAAAAAGTGCCGGGTTTTTGTTATAAGATTTTTATAGTAAACGCAAAAGGATAATACATCAGTCGTTTGTTTCAGAATAGGATGATATACGTGATTTCGGAGGTTAGGATAAAACATGATCAGTGCTAACAATGTGACGCTGCGAGTCGGGAAAAAAGCCCTGTTTGAGGATGTCAACATCAAGTTTACGGAGGGAAACTGCTATGGTATCATCGGTGCCAACGGTGCCGGAAAATCTACTTTTCTCAAGATTCTGTCCGGACAGCTTGAGACGACCAACGGCAGTGTGCACATTACTCCGGGACAACGTCTGTCCATACTGGAGCAGGACCATTTTAAATACGATGAGGAACAGGTCCTGAACACAGTCATGATGGGAAATGCGCGTCTGTTTGAGATCATGCAGGAAAAGGATGCGCTTTATGCGAAACCGGACTTCTCCGATGAAGACGGTATCCGGGCCAGTGAACTGGAGGCAGAGTTCGCGGAGATGAACGGCTGGGAAGCAGAGTCGGATGCAGAGACGCTGCTCAACGGACTCGGGATCGAAACGGAAAAGCATTATCTGCTGATGAAAGAGCTTACAGGAAGTGAGAAAGTTAAGGTTCTGCTTGCGAGAGCTCTGTTCGGCAATCCGGATATTCTGCTTCTGGACGAGCCGACCAACCATCTGGATCTGGATGCGATCGCATGGCTTGAGGAATTCCTGATCAATTTTGACAATACCGTGATCGTGGTCTCCCATGACCGTTATTTCCTGAATAAGGTATGTACCCACATTGCAGATATTGACTACGGAAAGATCCAGCTTTACGCCGGCAACTATGACTTCTGGTATGAATCTTCCCAGCTGATGATCCGTCAGATGAAGGAAGCCAATAAGAAGAAGGAAGAAAAGATCAAAGAACTGCAGGAATTCATCCAGCGCTTCTCTGCCAATGCTTCCAAGTCCAAGCAGGCGACGGCGAGAAAGCGTGCCCTGGAGAAGATCGAACTGGATGAGATCCGCCCTTCCAGCCGCAAATATCCGTATATTGATTTCCGTCCGAACCGCGAGATCGGCAATGAAGTGCTGATGGTCGAGAACCTGTCAAAGACCATCGATGGTGTAAAGGTCCTGGATAATCTTTCATTTACTCTGGGCCACAATGATAAGGTAGCGCTGGTTGGCGGAAATGAACAGGCAAAGACTGTTCTGCTGAAGATCCTGATGGAGGAAATGGAGCCGGATGAGGGAACCTTCAAGTGGGGCGTGACGACCTCCAGAGCGTATTTTCCGAAGGATTATACACAGGAATTCGACAGTGATCTGACCATCGCCGACTGGCTGACCCAGTATTCTGAGATCAAAGATGCTACCTATGTGCGCGGATTTCTTGGCCGTATGCTCTTTGCCGGTGATGACGGTGTGAAGAAACTGCGTGTGCTTTCCGGAGGAGAAAAGGTGCGCTGCCTGTTCTCCAAGATGATGATCTCCGGCGCGAATGTGCTGCTCTTTGATGAACCAACCAACCATCTGGACATGGAGAGCATCACTGCGCTCAACAATGGTATGATCAAGTTCCCGGGTGTTATGATCTTTACCTCCCGTGACCACCAGATCGTTCAGACCACTGCAAACCGGATCATGGAGATCCTTCCCGGCGGTAAGCTGATCGATAAGATCACAACATATGACGAATATCTGGCCAGCGATGAGATGGCAAGAAAGAGAACCGTTTATACGAGTGATGTGAATGTAGAAGACAATTGAGTGTCCATCCGGAATACGGCGGAGATGACGAAGCAGACAGCTGCCATAGTGCAGCCTTGGAGGATTCATGCATGAAATGTCATAAATTTTTTGCCTGGATGACAGTCTTCTGCTTTATTGCAGCGATCATCACAGGCTACGAAAAGAAGTAATACTGATCCCGCAGGCACTATGACCTGCGGGATTTTTTTTCTCATTAGGAAATCCCGGCAACTTTTCTATGAGAAAAAAAGCACTCCGCGCAGAGATGCACACACCTCCCTTAATCCAGGATGCACAGACTGTCGGTCATGCGTCCGGCTGCGGACTGTGTAAGAAGCGCGATTCCGAAGGGCGGAAGAGTCAGCCGGACCTGCGGATCGGTACACGAAGAATCTCCTTCCGGGGATGTCATCAGGAAAGCCGGGCTTTGTGCAGTATGCAGCTGTGCGGAGAGCTGGGTGAAACCTTGTGTTTCTTCTCCGCCTGCGCTCAGATCGATGATCTGGGATTCGGGTGAGGTATTGATCACCAGAAGCGCCGGATCAAAACCATCGGCATATCGCAGCAGTGTGCATATCTGCTTATCGGATAGAGCATCGATCATCCGGGTCCGTCCTGCCGCGATGACCGGATGATCCCTTCGCATCCGGATCGCCTCTTTTACATAGGACAGGATGGAATACGGATCATCTTCCTGCTCCTGAAGGGAAGGAAATTTCATTTTTATTTCGTCCATCTCCGGCGGTCCGAAGCACATACCGGGGCTGTTGGCATCTTCCGACCAATACATGGGAGCGCGTTTATTCTCATCTTTTCCAGAACCCTTCATTCCCAGTTCTTCTCCGTAATACAGGAAAGCCCTGCCGGGCATCAACAGGTTGAGCGCCTGGGCAAGCTTCACGCGGCTTCCGTCATCCCGGGTGAAATAACCGGCGCTCCTTGCCATGTCATGGTTGGTGAAAAAAGGAGCGTTGAGAGCAGAAGAGCTGTAGGAAGCAAAAAGGGCTTCCTCTTCCATAAGACGCTGCCCGTACCGTGAAGCCGGAGCGATTCCTCTGGCAACGCCGGCAATGACCCCTTCGGGACCTGCGAAGGAAAAATCAAAAAGGGAATCGATACCGCTTGTATAATAGCGGGCATAGGTCTGCACAGAAGTCCAGGCTTCTCCCACAAGATAAGCGTCCGGATCTTCGGATCGTACCATATCGCACAGCCATGTAAGGAAGGAGATGTTCGCCTGCTCATCATCCGTATAATAGGAGGTGACAGCATCCAGACGGAAACCGTCGACTCCTTTTCCGATCCAGAAACTGGTGAGAGCTTTAATTTCAGAGCGCACGGAAGGAGTGTCAAGATTCAGATCCGGCATTTCGGACCAGAAACGTGCTTCATAATACCAGGAAGTACCCTCCAGCGGCACATAGCCGTCGGACGGAGTATCTGAAAAATGATAGTAGGAGAAATAAGGGCATTCTTCCGGGGAGGGAGTCTGACCGGGCGGGAGGGAACGCAGATAGTCTGCGGCTTCCCTGAACCATGGATGCTGTGACGAGGTGTGATTGAGAGGCAGATCCAGAATGACCCGTATGTTTCTCTCATGGCAGAGCGCGATCAGCTGATCGAAATCTTCCGAACTTCCGTAGGATGGATCGATCGAAGTATAGTCGGTCACATCATATTTGTGGTAGGTTGGAGAGGGAAAGACGGGCATCAGCCAGAGCATGTCACAGTCCAGGTCCGAATCCGAATAACGGTCTGCATCATTGATATGATCCAGAGACAGAGTGAGACCCTTCAGATCACCGATTCCGTCGTCGTTGCTGTCATAAAAAGAATAGACAAACACTTCATAGCAGACTGCTGACGATGGTGCCGCAGCAGAAGCAGCAAAAGCAGAGAACAGGTTTGCAGCAGGAAACTGCAAAAACAAAAACAGGACTGCGGTCAGAAAAAAATATCCGGCTTGTTTTACTTTTCTATCAGCTTTCATAGCGTCCTCCTATAACCTATTTTTAAAAAAATCTTACCTTATGAAACCAAAGCGGTCAACTAAGACATGATCAGGAAGCAAAGGAAAGAAAAAAACAAAAAAAGAGCTGCCTGTGCTATATTGTACACAGGAGAGGGGAATAAACATTCATGATTTCCTGAGAAAAGAGGAGGGCTTTTATAATGAAGAGGACTGTAAGGTTCAATATCGTGACAATGATCCTTTGGGCAGCTGCGGCTTTGTTCGGTCCGGGAACCTGTACATCTGTGCTGGCAGTGGAAGGAACCACACCGCTCTACAGTTTTTACAATCCGACAGAACACGACCATTTCCTGACGGCATCCTATGATGAGGAGGAGCAGCTCCGTCTCTTCTGTGATCCGGCTCACAGGTACGTCTATGAAGGAATCTGCTGGAGAGTAGAGACAAGGCCGGACCGGGATACGGTTCCGGTATACCGTTTCTATAATGATCTCACAAAGGATCATTTCTTTACGATATCGGAAGATGAAAAAGCAGCCCTTGAGAAAACGCTGGCTGCCGGCACGGATCATTATGTTTATGAAGGAATCGGATGGTACGCTCATACCTCATCCGGTACCGCAGTGTACCGGCTGTTTAATCCGGTCACATTTGATCACTATTATACAGTTAATACGGACGACCGGGACGCAATGGTGTCGCAGCAGGGGTATGAATATGAAGGCATTGCGTGGTATGAACAGCAGACAGGAGCGCTTTATCCGGATAACAGCGGTTATCCCTATACGGGGACCTGTTCGGGCCAGATCGGTCTTTCCACCGGAATCGAAAGCTCTTATACCTGGAATTCTTCCTCAGGCGGCAATTCGGGACAGAGAACCAGATCCGATGAAGAGATCGCGGAGCTGCTCAGACAGTATCTCAGTCAGTATAACACGCACTGGTACCATTCCTTTGCAGGGGAACCGGAGATGGACTGGGGAACATTTTTCGGAGTGGCTATGTACGGGCACCAGACACAGTCATGGTACAGTTACTCAAATGACGGAGCCCGGCAGCCGGCCGGAGATGAGCTGTGGTGCTATATTTCTGCGGCTGCCGGTGATGGGGTGATGCCGATCGGAAATGTATATGTAAATGTATATACAGGATACGTTGACGCGACTGCGGTAGACAACTGGAACGGAGCATCTGTCCCATCCGCATTTTATCTGTGGTAAAGGCATATTCTGCAGAGAAAGCAGAAAGAGGAGGAAACCGGTTTTGAACAGAACTGCGGGAATTACGGATTATCGGACTTTCTGCGCCGGGCAGGAGAAAATGGTGTTTTTCGCGGACATATTGCGGGAGATGTCACTGCCTTCCGATATCCCCATTTAAAGGCATTTCAG
>CACZZH010000187.1 GCA_902785635.1 uncultured Lachnospiraceae bacterium | reverse complement strand
CGACCTGCGGAAAAACATATACTTTACAGAGAGAACAGTTCCCTGGCGTTTTCCCCGAGAATCTTTGTTTTCTGCTCATCCGAAAGCGGCATCCGGGTCATACGGCGGACAAATTCACTCTGATCTGCCCATGGACTGTCTGTTCCGAACAGAATATGATCCGCGCCGAAGGTATCCACAAACCGGAGGAACAGTTCATCCGGCATCATCGGTTCCGCATCTGCGTATTCCATCGGATCCCGGGGATAATACGGAATACAGCTGAAGGCCGTATCCAGATAGACTCCTGTGCCCGGAAGGATATCAAGCGCCTCCTCCCAGCTGTTCCATCCTCCCATATGGGCAAGGACAAACGGAAACTCCCCGACCTCGTGCACTGCATTTAAACACATCCGGGGACTGCAGCGCACAAGTCCCGGGTATCCCACGTCAAATCCTGAATGGGTCACAACGACCAGCCCAAGCTCTGCAGCCTCTGAAAGGATGCGCAGATACCGGATGTCATCTATGCAGGTGTCCTGATAATACGGGTGCAGCTTGATCCCTCTTAAACCCAGATCACGGATCCGGCGAAGTTCTTTTTTATATTCCGGGAAGTCAGGATGCATGCAGCCGATGGAAAAGACCGGTTCTGGTCCGCTGTCCTCATTGATTCTGGCTGAGACATCATTGACTTTGATCACCTGGGATGCTGAAGTCGCTACCGGAAGAATCAGCGAGAGATCGATTCCTGCCCTTTTTGAAGAGGCAGCCAGTTCCCTTAGTGTACCACCGGTAAAAGATCTTATCCCGCCGTCATGACTGAGTTTGTCAATGGTATGTGCCGCGATCCGGTCGGGAAATGTGTGTGTATGGGCGTCGATGATCATAATATCTTAATTGCGGATCTCCTCACCAAGTGCAGAACTCTGCGGAACCAGTACCTTTTCTTCATAACATGCGAATGCTTCTTCGACCACTTTCCTGTCCGGCTTCGGAGTAAAAAGCGACACCACCGGAACGATGATCAGACCGGCGATCATGCAGAATGCACCTGCATTGATCGGGGACTGGAGCAATGCCGGAAAACTGGAACGGACGAACATATTTGCAAGCATGACGACTGTAGAGAAGATAAAGCTGCACCAGCACGCTGCTTTTGTGGCACCTTTCCAATACAGTCCGTACAGGAACGGTGCAAGAAACGCTCCTGCAAGTGCTCCCCACGAAACACCCATAAGCTGTGCAATAAATGTCACATTAGAACGATACTGGATAATTGCAATGACTACAGAGATCGCCACGAAAACAACGATCAGGCAGCGCATCACAAATACCTGCTTCTTTTCATCCATGTTCTTCACAAAATGTCCCTTAAGCAGGTCCAGTGTCAGTGTGGAACTTGAAGTAAGGACCAGCGAAGAGAGGGTCGACATAGAAGCAGAAAGCACCAGGATCACTACTACTGCGATCAGAATATCCGGCAGACCGGAAAGCATGGTGGGAACTACAGAGTCATAACCGTTTGCCGCGATATCGATCTTATCAGAGAAAAGTCTTCCGAAACCGCCCAGGAAATAGCATCCGCCGGCGATCACAAACGCGAACACAGTCGAAACGATCGTTCCTGTGGAAATGGATTTCTCACTGCGGATCGCATAGAACTTCTGAACCATCTGGGGAAGTCCCCAGGTACCGAGAGATGTCAGAAGCACAACGCCCAGAAGATTGACCGGATCCGGTCCGAAGAAGGAGGCAAACACGCCGGGAGTCGTGGAAGCGGTCTCGTCAACAACGCGGCCCATGCTGTCCAGCGCTGTAAGGAACCCCCCCTGGCTGTTAAGCACTGCTACCACTACGGCGCAGATACCGAACAGCATGATAATTCCCTGAATGAAATCATTGATCGCTGTCGCCATATATCCGCCGGCGATCACATAAATACCGGTCAGCACCGCCATTACGACCACGCAGATCGAGTAATCGATCTTGAAAGCCATCCCAAACAGTCTGGAAAGGCCGTTATACAGAGAAGCTGTATATGGGATCAGGAAAATAAATGTGACAACAGATGCTGCGATCTTTAATGTACTGCTTCCGAATCTCGCTTCAAAAAACTGAGGCATGGTGGCAGAATCGAGATGCTGCGTCATAATACGTGTACGCCTGCCAAGGATCGACCAGGCCATCAGTGATCCGATCAGAGCATTCCCGATCCCTGCCCAGGTGGCTGCAACACCGTATTTCCAACCGAACTGTCCGGCATAACCCACAAATACCACAGCTGAAAAATAAGAAGTTCCGTATGCAAAAGCCGTGACCCAGGGACCGACTGATCTGCCGCCCAGAACAAAGCCGTTGACATCCGTTGAATTCTTGCGGCAGTAAAACCCGATTCCGACCATCACTGCAAAAAACACTACCAGCATACCGATCTTAATTCCCATGATCTTTTCCTCCGTAACACACTGCATGAACGCAGCTTTCTCTAAACTCTTTATCGCTTGCTTGCGTTAAAGTATCAATCCAGCAAAGTATAAACGATGTCCCGCAAAATTGCAACCAAAAGTTTCCGGTTTTTACGATTTGCTTTTTCCGATTTAACGTGTTAAACTGTTGACATCAAAGTCTTAAGGGAGGGAAAAGTGAACAGAAAAATCCGAACAGAAGCAGTCGACCAGTTATTTGATGCTGTTCTCAGCCTGAAAACAAAAGAGGAATGCTATTCATTCTTCGAAGATATCTGTACTGTCAACGAACTGTTCTCTCTTGCACAGCGGTTTGACGTGAGTATCCGTCTTATGGAAAAAAAGACATATCAGGAGATTTCTGCCGCAACGGGAGCATCCACAGTTACCATCAGCCGTGTGAACCGCCTTCTTTTTGACGGCAATGAAGGGCTTGAAATGGCAGCATCACGCATAGGGAAAGGAAAAGTGGAAAGTGATTAACCAGACAATGACTTTGCTTGGCAAAAAACGTTCCGTGATCCGGGACATTTTTGAATATGCCAACAAAAGAAGGGCACAGATCGGCGCAGAAAACGTTTTTGATTTCAGTCTCGGCAATCCGAACGTGCCTGCGCCAGCTGATGTAAATGCGGCGATCCGGGAGCTTCTCGACACAGAGGATGATGCCGCACTGCACGGATATACTTCCGCGCAGGGAGCCGCTCCTGTCCGCAAAGCGATCGCGGATGACCTGAACAGACGCTTCGGCACAGCGTTTCATGCAGACAATCTTTACATGACCTGCGGCGCTGCCGCATCTTTAAAGATCATTCTTATCGCTCTCTCATCCGAAGGAGATGAAGTGATCGTTTTCACGCCATTCTTCCCGGAATACAGCGTTTTCGTGACAACCGCCGGAATGAAGCTGGTGCAGGTCCCTTCTGATGAATTATCTTTCCAGATCGATTTTGATAAGCTGGCCTCTGCCATCACGCCTTCCACAAAGGCAGTGATCGTTAATTCACCCAACAATCCGTCCGGAGTAGTTTATACTGCTGAAACCGTACAGAAACTCGCCGCACTTCTGACGCAGCGGGAAAAAGAATACGGCCATGCGATCTATCTGATCTCTGATGAGCCGTACAGAGAGCTGGTGTATGACGGCATCGAAGTCCCGTATCTCACAAAATATTATACCGATACCGTCGTTTGCTACTCATACAGTAAATCCCTTTCTCTCCCGGGAGAGAGAATCGGATACATTCTCGTTCCGGATGAAGTATGTGAGTCTGCAGATCTGTATGCAGCAGTCTGCGGTGCAGGACGTGCCCTGGGCTATGTGTGTGCACCAAGTATGATGCAGCAGGTCGTTGCAAAAACGACCGGCCAGGTCGCGGACCTGAATGTTTATAAAGGGAACCGCGATCTGATCTATAATGCCCTGACAGACTATGGATTTACCTGTATCCATCCCGACGGAGCATTCTATCTCTTCGTTAAATCTCCGGAACCAGATGCCACTGCATTTTATGAGAAAGCAAAGGAATTCGATCTGATGCTCGTTCCGGCAGACAGTTTCGGTACACCCGGTTTTGTTCGGATCGCCTACTGCGTATCCACCGATATGATCAGGCGCTCACTTCCGGCCTTCTTAAAACTTGCAAAATCATACGGTCTGTGCTGAGCAGACGAAAAAGGGGTTCTGTATCCGGGCGGAACATAACTATATGTTTTCCCGCATGTACGAAACCTTGCAAACTATGAGGCGGCCTCGGGGACAGGATCCCTCAGCCTGTCTAATACTTGCAGGGGCCACAAATCGCTTGACGAAATGCTGTTTGATAAGCATTTCGTCAGCGCCTCCGGCGGATCGCAGTGCTGCACATTTGAAGGCTTCCTGCGGAAGCCGTGCAGCACGCGCTTTGAGTGCATAAAACACTCAAAGATCTAATTTCGTCAACTGCAAAAACAGGGGTCGAAGCCAGACTCCCCGAGCCTGGCTTCAGCCCCTGTTTTTTTTGTTGTCTCGTCAAGAGATTTTGTGGACTGCAAGATACGACCGGCTGAGGGTTTCTGCCCCGTCGGCCGCTCTTGTCACTCAGCACCTTATCTTTTCAACAGGTCATTTGCATTATTTCATTAATATTTATTCTGCTTTGTCCTTTGTTGAAACTGCTGTATCAGGCAATATGAAAGTGTGACAAAATGAGTGAACCATGGAACCTGTCCCCAAGGCGCGTTCCGGAGCCGTGACTCATGCCTTCTGGAGAAAGGGACAGCTACAAGCACCATACCAAGCGGATTTCTCTGTTCGAATTGCCCATCAGAGCCCGAAAAGGACAGCCACAAACACCATTCCATGCAGATTTCTCTGTTCGAATTGCCCGTCTGAGCCCGGAAGGGACAACCACAAACACCATATTAAGCGGATTTCTCTGTTCGAATTGCCCGTCTGAGCCCGGAAGGGACAGCCACAAGCACCATACCAAGCGGATTTCTCTGTTCGAATTGCCCGTCTGAGCCCGGTAGGGACAGCCACAAACACCATACCAAGCGGATTTCTCTGTTCGAATAGCCCATCAGAGCCCGAAAGAGCCAAGGGGACAGGTTCCATGGCCTGCCTGGCTGAGTTGGCGTCAACATCAGAAACTGTCTGCTGTATTTGGTTTCCCGTCTTACACTCTCAGACATGCGCGACATCGGGGGCAGGGATCATTTATAGCGAAATTGTCAGGACAGGAACGCAGACGAGATATGCACCCTACGCAGTCTTAGGCTCCGACGTAAGAGCGTTCCGTCTATGCGCGAATGCGGCGGAGCCTTAGACGGAGTTGGGTGAGAACTCAGCGGAGTGGGTCCGGGTTTCGCGGTAATGATTCCTGCCTCCGATGGCGCGCATGCCGTCTGTATGAGTGAAATCCCGGCTGCGGAAATAACCATAAAAATCAG
>CACZZH010000186.1 GCA_902785635.1 uncultured Lachnospiraceae bacterium | reverse complement strand
CGTCTTTCCGCTGCCGCTCTTTACCAGATATGCAATGATCGCGGCAATGACCAGGATCGCCTCCAGGCCTTCACGGACAATGATTCCGAAAGCGGCAAGGAAGGTAAGCCAGCGCGGATCCGACTTCTTTGCGGGAGTCGCCTCGGCAGTCACCTCTGTTTCCAGTTCCATTTCAGACTCTCTCTGGGCTTCTTCCAGATCATCGATCTTTTTCGCGGCCTTCAGGATATCATTCTTTGCCTTATCCGTACTGGTTCGGTATTTGTTCTTCTGGTACTTTTCTTCTCCCTGAGCGATCAGGCTGCGCAGCTTCGTAAAGTGTGCGTCCATCTTCTGACGCTCTTCAAGAGACAGATCTGTGTAGATCTTGTGTGACAGCCCTGACTCTTCATAAATGGAATAGAAAGCTGTATTTACATTGTCAAGTGCCGCATCAAAATCTTTGTCCAGATAACTCATATACGCGGTATCCAGTGTTTCCGTCACCAGTGTTGCGGGCTCATACCAGTTATCATATTTGACAGCCGCATCCGGATCCGCTGCCAGATCTGCATACGGATCTTCATTTACCATCTCCCCATGCAGATAATATTTCATCTCCGTCCGCGGTTCTCCGGACATGCCTGCCAGTTTATTCGCATCCTCACGGATCATGCTTTTAAGCTTGGTAAGGGAAGAACGTACCTTGATCTTGGTATCCAGATCCAGTTCTTCCTTCTTAACATTCGCTTTGCAGGTGGAATACTGCATTTCCACTGCATTCTTCCGGTTTCCGGAAATATAACTCATGGTCTGCCGTTCAAACCCGGTCACTTCATAAACACGGAAATAAGCATCGTTCACAGAGTTATATGCGTTTTTTGTATCCCCTTCCAGATAATATTCAAATCCTGCATCCAGATATTTATCGATCTCATCTGCTGCCGACCCCCAGCGGCCGCCTTCTGCGCTTTCCGCCCAGGCAGCTCCTGAACAGATCGTCATGGCAGCGATCAATACCGCCGCCAGAAGGGACCATACACTGCTCGGAAGGTCCCGCTTTCCGGTGCTTCCGATACCTGAAGCTTTCATAATCAACACCTCTTTTTCTTTCATCTTTCCCTTCATTTGAGAAAAGTTTTCTGTAACCAGGGATCGTCTCGGCTTTCTTTGGGTTGTTGTATCTTTCTTATGTAAGTCCAGCCTAACCCTTGGCCTTAAAAAAGCACTTCGAATACCCTGTGCAGACTAAACGAAGTGAAGTTAGCTTTCTCTAATCGCCAAAAGTGTAACACGCTGTGCTTCAGATGTCAAGAAAAAAGAGCGCATGCAGCGCTCTTTTTTCGGTACCTTATTTACAAAGTAATGATTACCATGTCTGATCGAAATAGTCACCGTTCTCGTCGACCCAGGTTCCATCGTCCTCCTGATGGTATTCCACACCGCTGGCATCATAGTAATCGCCGTCGCTGCCGGTAACATATACCGGACGTCCGGAGCCCTGAGAGGAGAGACCGTGCTGCTCTGTCACATATACTTCCCCGTCTGCGTCGGTCTCCACAGAAGGAGTCAGCTGCGGTTCATCCACATAAAGAACAGATCCGTCAGCTCCTGCATAGGTGCCGCCGCCGGTACTCCAGTATTTCACCCATTCAGGAGAATACCAGGAACCGTCGCTGTACTCGGAAAGCGTTGTTGAATTGCCGTTCATCCAGTACACCGTCGTTGTATTGCCTGTAGCATAGATTCCGCTGTCGGAACTGGATACCGGTTTGTTCACAGAGAATACCGCATTATCGGAGGTTCTGCCGAATTCATAATCAGAGATCCAGCCGTACTCCCTGCCGCTGTTGTCATACCAGTTGCCGTTTGTTGCCTCGTAGATCGTGATCGCATTGCCGCTTGTATCATAAACGGTCTTGGCGTTTCCGGTATATGCAACACCCGTTGTGCTCTTCTTTGTGGTGTCCGTGCCGGAGCTTGAGGAAGCGCTGTTTCCGGCAGGCTTGCTGGAGGAGAGGAATGCAGCATTGACAAATCCGCTTCCGCCGTTATAGTCGATCCTGAACCAGCCGAAGTCCTTTCCGTTCTGCTGAACTGAGCCGGTCACATGCAGTGCTTCCCCCTGACCTACACCGCCCAGAAGCTTGCTGGAGGTATCATAGCTGGCACGCACATTCAGTCCGTCGCAGTTCACATACCAGGTCTCATTCTTATCCGCAATGGTAAATTCACTTGCTGCCTGGGTCTCTGCCTGCGGCTTGACTGCAACCTTGGTATCATACTGAAGCACCTTGGTCGACATGATCGCCGTGCAGACTTCCGGAATCTTGCCTACATCCACAAGAGAACCGGTAATGATGAACACCTCATTCTGGGTGGAGAATACCGCCTGGTAAACATTTACATAGTGGCTGTCCGCGATAGTCATTTCCGGAAGTTTTTCACCATTTGCGTAATGTTCGATGGTGATCAGATTGGCACCGTCGCTCAATACGACCCATTTTGCCGGATCCATCATTTCCTTCCAGTTATCATTCGGCAGTTCGATCGAAAGAACCCCGTTCGGTGAAGTATATGTCCCTGCCATTACCGGTGCAGCCGTGCACACAACTGCCGCCATGACCATGGCAGCGATCATTGCCTTTTTCATCATTGTCATTCCTCCTTTTTGTTGTCTCAGATGAATAATTGATCCATAGATTATCAATAATTTCACAAAATATATTATATCCCTTTTTCCGGAGAATCGTCAATATACAATAATATATCTGTTTAAATTCGGCACTTATGAGTAATTTCCCACAATGAACAGCATTTATCCGCCGCCATCACGACCCATCCTTCCCGGAATTTGGGAGGAATCAGGCAGATCGGCCACATATGCCTGCGTATCGCATTGCACTGCACCTCATTTGCCTGAAACTCGTTTTTCGCGATCTGTTCGCTCCTCTTGGGGTGCAGATACGCCTTCCGGAAGGAGACGCTCCCGGATACCTTTTCATCCGTCATCCCGATATCGTGGAGCAGACAGGCGCGTACGACATCCTCCTCACTGATTCGCACACTGTGCCTCTTGAGCCAGGAACAGATCCTCATGGCATACGCTGCTGTCCTTTCGCTGTGATCTGCTACGCTGGTATTATAATGATGTCTTACCTCCGATGCTTTAAAAAATCGTTCAGAAAACAGGATATCTTTCTCCTGCTTCATCATCTTTTCTTCTGACTTATTCCTGCATTTCATAATCTACGCTCCTTTCCTGCAAGCGGAGCCAAACAACATGATCAGATCCGTTTCCCGGAAAGATACCGTGCTTTGATATGGCCCGTCTCTCCGAGATAGCAGAACCTTTCTGTGATCTGTACCGGGGTAAGTACATGGAACGGATCGGCAATGCCTCCGATCACCAGTGCATCAAATGCATACCCCGGTTCCAGACTTCCAACCTTACCGAATAACTCACCGCCCTGCTTTGTCCCCATCCAGAATGCCTGTTCAAAGGAAATGCTGCGGTTCTCTTCCGGTTCATAGAATTTTTTCAGCTTGGAAAGCTGCACCGACCGGGAGATCTGAGAATAGATTCCCAGGTTGGCTCCCCCGGCGATATCGCTCCCCAGGCCGATCTTTACACCATCATCCGACAATGCGCCGGTACGCATGATTCCGGCGATCACATTCACTGTAGCATCCGGGCACTGGACTGCATAGCCGTTATACTTTTTCAGAATACGTATATCATCTTCCTGAGGGAATATAAAATGCGCCCCGATCACCGGGCCGTTTCCAAGCAGCCCTGCCTTCTCATAGATACCGGTATCGCTCCCGCAGTCCGGATACAGGCGGACAGCCTCCTGTGCCTCCCAGAGAGATTCCACCAGATGCGTCTGCACACCGACCTGATACTTTCTGCCGATCTTTCCCAGACCCGCAAGCAGGTCACGGCTGCAGGTCGGTGCAAACCTTGGTGTAAGGATCGGCTTTGCCGTCCGGTTATCCATATATTTTTCCAGGAAACTCTCTGTCTCCCGCAGAGATGACTTCACGTTTTCACACAGATACTCAGGGCTGGCCATGTCCATGTTGACCTTCCCTACCAGCGCATGCATTCCCTTCTCTTCCATGCGTTCCAGAAGGTATCCTGTCGCCCTGGCATGAATCGTGCCAAACACTGCTGCATGCATCGTACCGTGGAGGATCAGATCATCCACAAAAGCATCATACACGGCTCTTGCAAATTCCGGTTCCGCATACCGGGCTTCAAGCGGAAAAGTATAATTGTTAAGCCAGTCATAAAGAAGTACATCCATTGCAGTCCCGCGCTGCGGGTATTGCGGAGCATGCACATGGAGGTCTGAAAAGGCAGGGATGATCACATCATCACCATGATCCGTCACCGCTGCACCTGCGAACTTTTCCGGGAGCCGCGGATAAATGCCCTCTACCACTCCGTTTTCAACGGCAATATAACTGTCTTTATATTGGACGATCTCATCTCTGGATCTTGAAAAAACGATATTTCCATGAAACAGTTCCATAGAGTCTGTCCCCTTTCCAAATATTCCGTGATCATACTAATGATCTGAATCTTCCTGATCTGCCGGACTGTGCGTCAGGCAGCATTCTTCCTTTATTGATTTACCCTGATTTTAACAGGTATGTATTTTTCTCTCAACATCATATATTTTCTTAATAAAAGCTACAGTTACTTCCACTCTGCGGATGAGAGGAACTCCTCCCATGTTTTCAGGCCTTTATCCCTGTATGTTTCCCGGACATAGAAGTTCAGATAGTAAAGTGCTTTGCCCCGCTTGGCTACATATGACTCTGCGTACATGTCTGTATCATGAGCCACATATCCATAACTTAAGCCTCTGGCCTTTTCACCGCTCAGGTCTATTGCTGCTGACCCGTTTTCACGGAAACTGTATCTGCGCATTGCCTCCCTCAGCGCTGTTTCCATATTCCCGGCAGCATCTTTCGCACTCACCAGCATAGCAGCAAGTTTTCCAAGTGTCCTGCAGCCGACCGTGATGAGAATATGCCGCACGGGATCCGTAATGCATTCGCAGGAGCCTTCTGCGATAAAAGTAAGATTTTTCCGTTCTTCCTCATCCATCACATGAAAGCCGTCCGGGCAGGCCAGTGTCAGATGATCATTCACAGATATTATATTTTGCATTTTTGATCTCCTCTGTTACGTTTCTCTTATTACCCGGAATAGGAATATCAGGGCAGCAATACCGGGCATACTGCTGCTCTTATGCAAATATACGTTCAGGGATCCAAATGTCAACGCAAACGCAAAGCACTTCAGACAAATTTTAGGGAAACACTGATTAATTCTATTTTCCACCATTTAGAACCTCCGGCTCAGTGTTTCCCGGTAAGATCTTCGAGCGCCT
>CACZZH010000185.1 GCA_902785635.1 uncultured Lachnospiraceae bacterium | reverse complement strand
AGCCGCGTGCTGCGCGGCTTCCGAAGGAAGCCTTCATCTGCGCAGCACTGCGATCCGCCGGAGGCTCTAAGGAAACGCTGATTAAATCAGCGTTTCCTTGGAACGGCTTCATGCCGCATGCACGCAGGACAGTGGAGGATACAGGCTCATGACAGAAAGACCCGTGAAAATCATAGCATTGACCGGAAAAGGCGGAGTCGGCAAGACATCTCTGTCTGCAGCGATCGTGCGGGAGCTTACCGTGCAGCATCCGGATGCACGCATCCTGGCTATTGATGCAGATCCGGCGGTAGGGCTTTCCACGGCCCTTGGGGTCGAAGTCCACGAAACGCTCGATGAGATCCGCCAGCGGGTCGCACAGGATGTCTCAGGAAAACTCAAAAACACGCAGGATATCCTGGCTGAAGCGCGTTTCCGCCTCTTTGAAGCGATGGAGGAAGAGAACGGCTTCGCCTTTCTGGCGATCGGCCGGCCGGAAGCCGCAGGCTGCTACTGTGCCATCAACACCTATCTGAAACAGGTGATCTCCCTTCTGATCGAATCCTTCGATTATATCGTGATCGACGGAGAAGCCGGAATCGAGCAGATCAACCGCCGGGTCATGGAAAAAGTGACGCATCTGATCTGTGTCTCCGACCAGAGCAGAAAAGGACTGCAGATCGTCGGGACCATCCGGGAGGTTGCGGAAAAAATGGTCCTCTTCGATCAGATCGGACTGATCGTCAACCGCGCGCCGCATCCGGAAAGCCTCGGAAGCTTTGAAGAAGGCACCCGCATCGAAGGGATCCCTCTGTGTGCCGTGATCGGACAGGATGATTCCATGACGGAAAATGACATCGAAGGACGCAGCATCTTTGCGCTGAAGGAAGATGCCGCCATTCTGCAGGGTGTGCGGGAAGCACTCCTGCATCTTGGTATATAAAGGTCACAGTTCTGTTCCCATACCGGGAAATAACAGAAAAATATCGGGAAAGGAGGTCCGCGAATTGAAAGATCTGAAATACCTTCTGGAATTTGAGAACCTGCTCGAGGACGCTGACAACGCCCTGGTGAGGCAGGCGCAGGAAGAAGGCCGGTACGCCATCGGTTATACCTGCTATCATATGCCGGAGGTACTGCTCAATGTTGACAACTGCTTCTCCACCCGCATACGGGCGCCTCGAAGCTCCTCGATCGACATTGCAACCTATTACATGTCAAACTATACCTGTGAATATGCCCGCTCCCTGCTGGAGAGAGCCATCGAGGGCGGCTACGAATTCCTCGATGCCATTGCGGGGGTAGACGCCTGTTCCGCGATGAACCGGTGCTACGAGCATATCGAGATCCTGAAATGCAACAGCAAACCGCACTTTTTCGTGACACACACGGATGTTCCCTACAAGATCGAAGAATACACGGTCGATCAGGTGGAGACCCAGATGCGGCTCCGGCTGCTCGATGTCATGCATGACAGGCTTGGCACGGATACTTCCGACGAAGCCCTGCTTGCTGCAGTGAAGGAGCACAATGAACTGTGTGATGTCATGACGCAGATCGGTGATTTCCGCAAGCTGGAGAATCCGCCCATCACCGGCTATGAGTTCCATGTTCTCTGCCTCGTCTCCTACTGCTGTCCTACCTCTCTGATCCTTCCGAAGCTGAAGGAAACACTCGAAGAGATCAGGACCCGCAGGCCGGATGAGAAGCCGTGGTTCCGCGCCAGGGTCGTGGTCGCAGGCTCCGAGATCGATGATCTGGACTTTTCCAGGCTGCTGGAGGAATCCGGTGCTCTGATCGCGGCCGACCGCTACTGCTACGGTTCCTTCCCCGGACGGGAACGGATCGAGCTCCATGAAGGCGAAAGCATTCTGCGCCAGATCTGCAGGCACTATATGCAGACTTCGGAATGCGCACGCTATATGTCTCAGGAAAAGATCACCCAGAGGCGGACCACCATCGACCGTCTGGCCAGGGAATACCATGCGGACGGTATCATCTTTGAGCAGATGAAATACTGCGATTTCTGGGCTTTTGAACGTCCTCTGGCAAGCCACATCCTGCAGGATGAATACGGCTGGCCTGTTCTGTCCATCGACCGTTCCTACAATGTACGCGGCTCCGGACAGCTGCGCACCCGGTTCCAGGCTTTCGTCGAAGCCCTCGAGATCAAACGCATCCAGAAGCGCAGATCTGCAGGCAAAGCGGCAGGAACGGAGGTGACCTGATGAAGAATAAAGTAAAATATCCGGATCCGAAATTCTTCCGCTTCAAGGATCAGATCAACTGGAAAAAACAGGCGGAAAACTTCAAAGAGATCAGCGGGATCGTCGCCGGTCTGCTGAAAGAGACCAACTGGAAGGATGTGGCAGGATCAGCGGCCGGCGATCTGAAGGCCTTTCGCTCCCGTGTCTCCCATGAAGCAGGCCTTCTGAAAGGCATGTCGCCCGAGGAGATCCTGGATCTGGTCAAAAACGGTGAGAAGCAGCTCGGCAAGCTTTACCGCTCCGGCAAAATGGCCACCGTCCGCCGGGAATGGCGCGGCGTGAAGGATACCGGCGCCGATTTCTACGAATGGCTGCGCATGTGGGGCATGCTGCTGGCCACCTTCAGCAAGGATCTGATTCCCGCCATGGGCGGAGCACTCCACTACCGCTGGATGATCTCCTATTTCTGCTGCCACAGCTTCATGGACAAGAACACGCTGGGGCTGCGCGGCAAGGCACTGAAAATGCACCACGAGCTCATTTACGCGATCTTCCGCTATGTGGCAGAGAATCTGGTGCTGCTGATGAAGGGCGATGAAAAAGTCGGCAACAGCAAAGAGCTTTCCAAAAAAGTGGTACTGCTCGATGAGATGACCATGGCCCAGATCATGGCCGGTTTCCCGGATCTGATCGGCATTCCCTATCAGCTGATGCCGGTATTCCTGCTTTCGGAGATCGATCAGCTGGCCTGTGAACCGTACATTGACGCGGTGGAATCCTATGGCCTGCCGTCCGACACCTGCCCGGTGCCCACATCGGAATGCGGTGCCTGTGTGATCGATGCACTGCCCCACCTCGGAGCATGCTTTATCTCCAGTTCGATGCCCTGCGACGGGTCCGTCATGGCTTCCTCCTACACCTCCAGACGGTTTAAGGATCTGCCGACCTTCCATCTGACCTTCCCGGTCCGGTATGAGGATGAATCCATCATGAATGCGGCTGTGGAGGATATCAAGGCCTGTATCCGCTTCATCGAAGAACAGACCGGGGCAAAATGGAGCTGGGACGCCTACTTCTCGGCAATGAAGCGCTTTAACGAAGAGACCCGCTATGAACTGCAGAAATGGGAAGTGAACCAGACTCCTTATCCGCAGCTGATCGGGCCGTGCTATGAACTGTTCCGCAAGTGGAACTACGAGATGGACGGCGGTATCGATCCGCGGATCCTGGGAACCTTCAAAAAAGTGGATGAGCTGATGAAAAAGGCTTACGCGAACCGCGAAGAGCCGTGGCGCGGAAAGATGCGTCACCGGGCCATCGTCTGGTCTGTGCCGGCCCACTATTATGCCAACTTCTCCAACTGGCTGGCCAACTGCTGGGGCATCAATGTGCTGGTCGAAATGGAATCCCTCAACTTTACCAAACCGCTCGAGACCGAGGACAAGGAGGAGGCTTTAAAGGATATGGCCCGCCTCTACGAGCGGATGGTCATGCGCCGGCATACCAACGGCGGATATGATCACGTGCTGACCGAGCTCTGGCGGCAGGTGGAGGCATGGAAACCGGATCTGGTCATCATGTATCAGCACGTTTCCTGCAAGAACATGTCCACGCTGAACGGCCTGTTTGAAGACCAGGCCCGGGAACACGGCGTACGCCTGATCTGGATCGAGCATGACCTGATGGATCCGCGGACGGTCTCCCGCAAGGATATGCGCTCGAAGGTCAATGAATATATGCGTACGGTCATGCGGGAGGAGCCTCTGGATCCTTCGCTGGTCGATTTCGAAGATGACGCATCATGGTGACCGCAGAGATGATCTGCCATGATGAATATATGAAACACACATACCTTTCCGGCCGCACAGGGAGCGCGCCAGGCAGAGGTAATGATGCAACGTGATGTCTGAGATTACGAAGGGAGAATTTGACAAATGAAATATTTTGGCGGCTGTGATGTGGGATCAACCTATACAAAAGCAGTGATTCTGGATGAAAACGGAAAAATAGTGGCGCATACCACGCTGAAGAGCAAGATCATTGCAAAGGAATCTGCCGAAATGGCCATGAAGGAGGTCGTCAGCCAGGTAGACGATCTGAAGAGCGAGAAAGATATCACCTATCTGATCGGTACCGGATATGGAAGAAATAAAGTACCCTTCGCGGATGAAAATATTTCAGAGATCTCCTGTCATGCCATGGGTGTGCATGTCACCAATCCGAATGTCAAGGCGATCATCGACATCGGCGGACAGGATGTCAAGGGTATCGCGATCGATACGGACGGCACCGTAAAGAACTTCGCCATGAATGATAAATGCGCAGCCGGAACAGGCCGTTTCTATGAAGCCATGGCACGCTCTTTCGAGATGAGCCTCTCCGACTTCTCAAAACTGTCTCTGACCGCGAAGAATGTGATCCCCATCACTGCACAGTGCACGGTGTTCGCCGAATCCGAAGTGATCACCCTGGTCGGTGAGGGCAAGCCCATGGATGAGATCGCAGCCGGGATCCAGATGGCCGTCGCAAAGCGCTGCTTCGTCATGGCCAAGAAGGCCGGTGCCACCGACTCGATCACGCTGACCGGCGGATGTGCCAAGAACGATGGCTTGAAGGCTGCCATCGAACATGTGCTGAAACTGAAAGTCGTGGAGCTTTCCGTCGATCCGCAGCTGATGGGCGCGCTCGGCGCTGCGGAATTTGCAAGGCAGAAGGGGCTGGCATGATATGAAAAAAGGAATTGGGAAACTGCTTTTCACTCTCCTGAAGATCCTTATGTTTCTGACCGGGATCCTGTTTATCGTCTACTTCTGGAACATGGATCAGAAGCTGATGGAATGGGCTTACCGCAGAGTGAATCAGATCTTTGACCGTAAGAAAGAGGATATCCGTTTCTAGAGAAACGGATAAAGCAGGGAAACTGTATGAAACTGTACGATTCGATCATTCATCAGACACTGGAGATCCTGCAAAGCGCGGAAAGCGTCTCCCTTCCCGATGCAGGAGACCGAAAATGGAAAGATACCGGAGAAAGTGAGCTGATCTGGCAGAAAGATGCCGCATTTGAACTGGGAGGCGGCACTAATCCGTCTGTTAATTTTACACTTGTTTCTACTGAGAATTTTGTAGAGGAAGATGGAATTTTCCTTGTTGGAGATGATATCAAGAATATTGATTCTGATTGTGCTTTTGCCAGAATTGTAATCTTAGAAACAGATGAAATCGGCGAAGCAGAAGATGCTTATGATGCAATTAGAAATATGGA
>CACZZH010000184.1 GCA_902785635.1 uncultured Lachnospiraceae bacterium | reverse complement strand
GAGTGCCCCATCAGTTCCTGTACATCCTTGAAATTAGCCCCGTTCGTCACCAGGGTAGATGCGTAGGTATGGCGAAGCTCATGGAAATGGAAGTGCTTCAGAGCAGGAAGCTCCCTCTGGACCAGCTTGTTGCACCACTTGAGTGTCTGCGTGGTCAGCAGTTCGCCAAGGGGCTTGCTGCAGACAAACTGAACCGGCTTCAGCTCATGCTGGGGACTGTGCTGGCCGAGGAACTTGCCTTTTGTACTCCGGCTGGAGTTCGATGGAATACTGCTGCCCGGATCCGTAAAGATCTGATAATGCTGCCGTCCGTTGATCTCCCTCACCTGGAAATAATGTTTCTGGTATAACGGCCCGTTCCTGGTCGCTTCCTCAAGCTGACGTCTCCGCTCCTTTCTCAGGATTTCCGCGAGACTCTCCCCGAAGTCGATCACCCTGGGCTTGTTGCTCTTGGGCACCTTCAGCTCCCAGCACCTGGTTTCCATGTCATAGTACATGGCTCTTCTGACTGTCAAACACATATTAGCCAGGTCGATATCCTGCCAGGTCAGACCGCACACCTCCCCGGCCCTCATGCCGGTATGATAGGCGACCTGGACAGGCAGGAGCAGGTACGAGTCCGTTTCGTGATGTGCAAGCATATCCGTCAGCTGCAAATACTCTTCATGGGAGATGGTCTGCACTGTCGGCTCCATCTCATCAAACAGAGCTGCCGGCTTTGGCTTTTTCCTCCGTTTGACATACTGCATTTTGTTATCACGCATGATCTGCTTAGGGTACACTGCATATTTGAACATATGATCCAGTACATGGAACTGCTTGCGCATATGGCTTTCCGAATAGGCATGCTTTAACTGCCTGCCGTCCTCGTCAAAAACTCCGAAGTATTTTTCATCCACATAAGCCTGCAGCTGCTCTACCGTCACGTTCCGCAGCTTTGTTGCCCCCAACGGGTGTTCCCTGATCTGGCGCAGCACATTTCGGTAATCATTCCGCCCGTTCGTGGTCAGGGCGCTGTGTTCTACTTCATCGGCATACCACAGATCCCCCAGTTCTATGACAGTCATATTTCCGGGGCTGATGACCCGGCCGCTCATATTGTAGTCCTCAAGCGCCTGTCTCAATAGAGCTTCTGTTTCCCTTTTTGTCTCACCTCCCTGAAATTCATGCATCCTCCATTTGCCGTCTTCTTCCAGCATCCGGAACCGGTAGTACCATTTGTTCCCTTTCTTGCGGACACTGCCGTTTTGAAAGGATGTGTTCCTGTCTTTCATTGGACCTCCTTCTGTTCAGTCATTCGGAGTCCAATACCCTGTTTGCGTGTAAGTGTACCAGGACTCCATCTCTTAACTACGGGTTTCAGCAGGGAGAAAACTGAGCAGGTTCTTTAGCCGTTTTAATGCCATATCCGGGTTCAGCGTAAACTCCTGAAGGACATTTGAAGCTTCCTTCAGGTTGTTTACGGTATGCATGATCTCCCTGAGGTACATCGTATGTCTGAAATCCGTATCAGAGGTGAAGCCAAGCATTTCCGGAATGTCACCATAATTCCTGGCGTCGCCATATTTTTCACTTGCGGATTCAAAAGACGGTATCAGTTCTTCGTAGGATTCAAGCATGAACAAAAGCAGCGTCTTGGCAAAATCCGATTCCTGCTGGTTCAATCTCATCGGGAACAAATCGAGGATCCGGCGATAGCTGTCCCGGATCTTAAGTTCCAGTTCATCCGTCACCTCAGCGTTAAACACCTCTGTCTCACCCAACAGCCATTCCGGAGTAACATCCAGTACTCTTGAAAGGCCTTCCAGCACCATCTTCTTCGTATTGTCGATCGCGCCGCTCTCATAGCGCTGTACGGTGGACTTGTTTACACCCAGCTGATCCGCCACATACGACATCGGAAGGTTCAGTTCCTGCCGTCTCTGCTTCGCCCTCGCACCGATTTGCTTTCTCAATTTCGAATCGAACATATACAGCTCCTCCCTTTCCTTACAAGAATACCACATAATATTATACGTTGCAAGATGCAACTTTTCATAATATTTTAATGCGGCATAACGCTTGACATTCTTTAAAGCAACTCTTATAATATGCTTAAAGTTGCATTTTGCAACGGAAGGGAGGTGAATACAGTTGAATGAACCATACGGAAAACTCGCACTTACAGTTGATGAGGCTGCCGCCTGCACCGGTATTGGCCGGAACACGCTCCGGGATCTGATCCGTTCCCGGAAGATCCCGGTTCTACGAGTAGGTCGCAAGATCCTGATCCGAACCGATACGCTGGAGAATTTCCTGAAGCAAAACGATGGCAGGGATCTACGCAGCACCAGGCAGCTGATTGCAGCAGAAAAATGAAAAGGCAGCCCCTGAAAGGACTGCCCCCGTGCTCAGAAAGAGACTTCCTGATACACTTACACGCAAATAAAATGTATCACAGTCTCTTTCGAATGACAACCGGCAAAACGGATCTTCTCCGTAAAATGCCGGCCAAATTTTCAGAAAGGAGACAACCCTATGAAAGATAACCCGAACACACCACAGATTTCTGATGCTCTTCAAACGAAATCACTCAATGAGCTTCTTGATACATTTTACACACCACGGACACCTGTCATAGATGACCTGCTCTTTCCGGGTACTTACCTCTTTGTCGGTCCGCCCAAGATCGGCAAGTCCTTTCTCATGAGCCAGATCGCTTACCACGTGGCGACAGGATTGGATCTGTGGAGTCATACCACCCGGAAAGGAACTGTGCTGTACCTGGCTCTGGAAGATGACTACGCCAGGCTTCAGAAACGTCTGGCTATGATGTTTGGTGAGTCAGGAACCGACCATCTTCTGATGACGATCCATTCCAGGAAGCTCGGCGACGGCCTGATATGCCAGCTGGAGGATTTCGCAGCATCGCATCCGGACACAAAACTGATTATTATCGACACTCTGCAAAAGATCCGGCAGAGCCAAGCAGACCAGTATAACTATGGCACGGATTACGAAGTGATCTCCCGCGTCAAAGCCTTCACTGACAAAGGCGGTATCTGCGTCCTCCTGGTTCATCATACTAGAAAACTGGATTCATCAGACAGCTTTGAGATGATCTCCGGGACAAACGGTATCCTCGGTGCAGCTGACGGTGCATTCGTCCTCACAAAGAAAAAACGGATCGATGAAAACGCAACGCTGGAGGTGACAGGCCGTGACCAGCCAAATATGGAGATCACGATCCGACAGGATCCCGTCACCTGCATCTGGGCTCTTGTCAAAGTTGAAGGCGAACGTCCTCCGGCATCACCGGATCCGCTGTTGAAAAGCATCGCACAGATAGTGGATACCGGCGAATGGACCGGAAGCGCCTCCACTCTGGCAGAGCAGATCCCCGGCCATCCCAAGAAAGCCAACGCCCTGTCCCGTTACCTGAATTCTCATTCCGTGCAGCTGTTTAAGGATTTTCATATCAGCTACCATAATGAGCATGGAATGGGCGGGAGCCAGATCCGTCTCACATATATACACGAAGAAGCAGAGCAGGCGGCAGAAGAGCCGATTTTTGAAGAAGTCTACGAGCAAATGGAAATTCCATTTGAGGAGGAACCATCTGAAAATTCAGATGTTCTCCAGGAAGCAGAGTCTGGTATGCCGTGACGATATATGACGATTATGACGATAATTTCAGGGCCCAGAAAAACCGTCATATACCGTCATATCGTCATAGGAAGAAATCTCCTTCCCCGGAGAACCGAATACCCATAGGTCAAAATAACAGTAACAGCGAAGGGATATGATTATGAGAAAGTACATACAGATCACTGAGGACATTTTTTAGAAAGCTGGTCCTGTTTTTCCTGTTGGAGGAAACAGGCAGCAGACATGAAATCGAAGCTTATCTTGAAGATAAACTGGATCGTCTTGTTTTGCATGATCTCTACTCCAGATACAAAACAGATCCTTCTGCAGAGGAACGTAAAAAGGCCATCGACAGCTATCTGGACAAAAGGGGCGTTCCGGAATCCTTCCGGTATGAATACCAGTCATCTTTCCCTGGCAAAACTGCACCGGGGCGTGTCACGCGCCGGTAAGATCATTCTCAGTGAGGCTGCCGTAAATCCGGGAAGGCGGCATATGTTTATCCCTCAGAATTTCATAACCGGTCCGGATATCTCCCCGGTCTGCTCCATAAAGCATGTTCCGGTATCCGTCAAGGATTGCCTTCGGCAAAACTTTTACAGAAATTTCTCAGCGGAAACGCTTCGACTTTTCTGTAAAACTTCAAGCCCTTGACTGATCCCGTCTCATACTTTTCGGAGCGTTCCGGGAGATATGCAAGCTACCTGAAGTGCTATCACTTCGTGATAACCTTCAGGCGCTTGTGAGGGGGACACCCCCTTCAATCCCCCGGTCATGCCGTCGCTTTCTTTGTTTCCTTCAGACGTTCTGACAAGTAAGGAGGCAGCATATGAATAAAGCCAGGCCGCGGCAGCTCATCATCCGGTTAAGCGACAGTGAGCTGCAGATAATAAAACGCCAGGTCGCAAAGTCAGGGCTTTCCCAGCAGGATTATGCAAGGCTGACTTTGCTGACCGGATCCGTTACAAATACCGATGGTGTGAAGCAGGTCATCCCGGAAATGAAACGGATCGGAAACAATATTAATCAGATCACCCGAAGATGCAACAGCGGATATCCGCCCGTTTCAGATGATCTGGCATATATCAGAAAGGAACTGAATCTTCTATGGCAATTATTAAAGCTGTATCTTCCCACGCGGGAATAAAAAGAGCCCTGGATTATGTCATGAAAAAAGAGAAGACGGAACGCATTCTGCTGGACGGTCTCAACTGCAATCCCGACACGGTCCGGCAGGAAATGGCAATGACCAAACAGCTCTACCACAAAACAGGCGGAAGGACCTACAAGCATTTTGTCCAGTCCTTTGCCCCGGATGAAAAGATCACTCCGGAGCTGGCAAATGAAATAGCGCATGAACTGGCGGAACGCCTTCCCCTCTTCCATGGTTTTGAAATCCTGATCGCCACCCACAAGGATCGACGGCATATCCATACACATTTTATCCTGAACTCCGTCAGTTTCCTTGACGGGCACAAGTTTCAGATGTGTGCCGGTGACTTGCAGGCAATGAAAGACTTAAGCGACCAGATCTGTTTAATGCATAATCTGTCGATCTGTGAAAACATTTCACAACGATCCGGTTGAGGAAACTTCGGCTTATACAAAAGAGAAATACCGTTTCCTGAAAGATGCAGAAACCGGCAAAGTAAAATCGTATGTCCAGGATACCGCCCTGGCGGTTCTGGAAGCCATGGAAGAAGCCTTAAGCCGTGAGGATTTTATCGATCGAATGGAGTTAAGAGGTTATCAGGTAGACTGGCAGGACAGTCACAAATACATCACCTTCACAGATCCGGAAGGAATGAAGGTACGAAACAGAAATCTGGAAAA